>QMUK01000060.1 GCA_003660555.1 Thermococci archaeon | reverse complement strand
CCAATTTTCTCGGAGAGGAGAGACTGGTAATTACTTTCTAGGAAGAATATTAGGCTCTCTCCATATTTATCTAGTTCAGGAAGCTTCCTTGGAGGATATTTCAACTCAGAGATCATTAGCTCTTTAATTCTTCCAAATACCCCGCTGTTTGGGAAGTACTTTAAATTCCTCGCAATCCTCATTCTCTTACTTATTATGTCGGAAAGTGCTAGAACTGTTATATTCAGTCCTAGAAGACTAGCTACTTTCCCAATTAATCCGCCTGCTATCATCATACTTTTCTCTGCTCTGTCATGGACTATCAGATACAACCTCTCGTCTCGTTCATCTAGCACAGTCCTGAACTCTGGCACTTCCCTATCGTCACCAATGACCTCTCTCAGACACTTGTCCAGCACATCAGTCAACTCACGCAAATGGATTCCCCCAGCTACACTCCCCAGCTCTCTGAAGTCGAAATCAGTAGTGGTATATAACCAATGCGCGTACTCCCCACAGAGTTGACTCTTGCTGAATTCCCAGCCTTCGACTTCCTGCCATTAACAGCTAACTTATATTAGCATTGGAATCTAGGAGGGACGGGGGAGAAATTGAGGGCACTCCTGATAATAGACATGATAAACGACTTCGTTCATCCAAGGGGTAAACTGTTCATTCCACAGAGCAGGGATATACTTCCAAATCTATCTAAAGTAGTAGACCACTTCAGAAAATCCAACGAGGAGGTAATCTTCATCTGTGACTCTCACATCGAGGGAGACAAGGAAACTGAGATATGGGGCAATCACGCATTGGAAGGAGAGTGGGGATCTCAAATAGTAGAGGAACTCAAACCGAACCCTAGAGATAGAATAATATTAAAGAGAAGATACAGCGCATTTCTATACACCGATTTGGACCTGTATCTAAGAGAGAGGGGAATAAATACTCTTTATCTCTCGGGCGTGGCTACAAACGTGTGCGTTCTCTACACTGCAGCAGATGCGTTCATGAGGGGGTATGAAGTCAAAGTAATAGAGGATTGTGTTGCATCCTTCTCCAAAGAAGACCACGAATTTGCGATAAAACAGATGAGAGAGATACTCAAAGCAGAGATAGTCAGAAGTGAAGAGATATGTACTCAGAGATAGGGCTAACACTCATCATACCAACTTCTTTTGCTCTCCTGTCCTACTTCCTAGGAGCCCTAGATGGGAAGGGGGCTACTTCTGGAGCACTAATAGGCATAGCGTCTCTATTCTTCGGTGGGCTAGAAGCTTTCTCTGTAATCTTAATCTTTTTCCTATCTGCCTATATTGCTACCAAGGTCAAATATGGGCTTAAATTGAGAATGGGCGTGGCTCAGTCGAAGATGGGGAGAAGAGGTCTATGGAACGTCTTGGGAAATGGTTTGTTTCCAACAATATTCATATCTCTGAGACCCCTAATAGGAGACCTGGCCCTAGTTTCATTTTCGGCCTCTGTCTCCTCAGCGACTTCAGACACGCTCAGTAGTGAGATAGGAGTGCTTAGCAAGGAGAGACCTAGGCTAATAACCACTCTAGAGAAAGTCGAGGTAGGAGAAGACGGGGCTATTTCACCACTTGGAGAACTCTTTGGAGTTCTGGGCTCTCTCCTAATAGCCGGAACCTCTTGGATTCTGTTCGGCTTCGGATTAACAAATTTCATGCAGGTCTTCCTCTCAGGCATAATAGGCAGTCACTTCGACAGCCTCTTAGGAGCTACGCTACAGAGGAGAGGTCTAATAGACAATAACGGAGTCAATTTCATGTCCACCTTTCTAGCCGGATTAGTTCCTCTACTCCTGAATTTCCAGTGACCAAGATATTAGAGCACCCCCGGAAGAGACTTGATTAGAGGCGGAACAATATTTACTCAAACTGAGTTCTACAGCTCTCCTCGCGCGCTCCTCGTTTACGTCCCCTCTTATCCTGTACCTAATTTCTATTTTTTCGTATATTCTGGGATATTCCTCTCTCCTTTTTCCATCTATTTCCACCTGAACTTCCTTTACATCCTCCTTCATTTTCTTCAGTATGTGTACTACGTCCATGGCTGTGCAACTAGCTACACTGAGTAACAATAGCTTCATTGGAGTTATTCTATTGTTAGACTCTGAGAACTCCAGTATCTTCTCATCTTCGTCAATAAGTAGGGAGTACTTATCACTTCCCCTCCAAATCACCTTCATGTCGCACCCCAAGTTCCTACTAGAAAAAGATTTTTATATTCCTCTAGAGAAATCTGAAAAGGCTGTGAACTCCCCTCTCCTCGAGGACCGGAGAGAAACAGTGAACTCTGGGGCAAGGGAGAGGGTACATGAGCCCCTGCGTTATTGGGTCCCTCCCGGAGTGTGGAGAGAGCCTAGCTATGACGGGAGGACAACCCTAACGCAGGACAGCCCACCCGGGTCAGCCTCCAGAGGGAGGATAACCTCTTCGATGAAGAGAGGTGTTAGGGTCGGGCGACATCGCTCCCAATCACTTAGAGAGGACAAGATCATGAGAAGGATCGAGGCTTTAGAGAAATACATCGAGATAAAGGAGTTGATAAATCTCATAAGTGGGATGGCCTCCTCAGGCCTCCCATTGATAGTTGAGGGGAAAAGAGACATAGAGAGCTTGAGAGAACTTGGTATTAGCGGAAACTTCATAGCAGCATCGAGTAGACCTCCTTGGGAAATAGCAGAGAGAGCCTTCCTACTGGGAAGAGAAGCATTGGTACTCACGGACTTGGATGAGAAGGGGGAGGAAATTGCTAAAGAAATATCTAGACACATAGAGGAACTAGGAGGGAATCCACATAGAGAAATAAGGGAAAAGGTGTTGAGATTCAAGAAGGACTTCACCAGAATAGAGGACATGAGCCAATTCGTTAGGAAATTAGAGGAGAGAATGAATATAATATGATGGTGGTGCTCTAAATTGGTTAAGGTGTCTGTAAACGGATTCGGTACCATAGGAAAGAGAGTGGCAGACGCAATATCTAAGCAGAGGGACATGACCTTAGTGGGAGTCTCTAAGACAACTCCAGATTACTTCTCGAGAATGGCCCAAGAATTCGGATTATACGTTCCTAGGGGAAAAGAGAGAGAATTCGAAGACAGAGGAATCTCAGTAGAGGGAAGCATAGAGGACATGGTAGAGAATTCAGATTTGGTGATAGATTGTACCCCAGAGGGACAAGGAATGAGAAACAAGGAGGAATTGTACGAGAAATTAGGAGTAAAGGCAATATTCCAAGGAGGAGAGAAGGCAGAGGTAGCTCAAGTCTCTTTCGTAGCTCAGTGCAACTACGAGGAAGCAATAGATAAGGACTTCGTCAGAGTAGTCTCTTGTAATACCACGGGGCTAGCTAGGACTCTCGGATCACTTCAACCCCTGGGAATCAAGAAAGCTAGAGTCACACTGATAAGAAGGGCAGCAGATCCCAAAGAGCATAGAAAGGGTCCAATAAATGCCATAGTACCAGATCCTCCTAGGACACCGTCTCATCACGGACCAGATGTCAGGACAGTCCTCAAAGACCTAGACATAGTTACGATGGCAGTCAAGGTCCCAACTACGATAATGCATCTCCACACCGTAATGTTGGAAATGAACGAAGAGGTCAAAAGAGATGATATAATTTCTCATCTAGAAGACGCTCCTAGAATAATACTAGTCTCATCCGATATGGGAATGAAGTCCACAGCCTCCTTAATAGAGTACTTCAGGGATTTGGGGAGAAAGAGAGGTGACATATACGAGATAGTAGTTTTCGAGGACTCAGTATCTGTAGAAGGAAGAGAAGTCTATTACATGCAGGCAGTTCATCAGGAGGCAGATGTAGTACCTGAGAATGTGGACGCAGTAAGAGCTATGTTCGATTTAGCAGATAAAGACGAGAGTATAGAAACCACAGATAAGTCTCTTGGCATATGGAGGTGATTCTCTTGAAAGAGGATTTAGGCACCACTAAATATATAGTTCATGCCGAAATAGAAGCTAATGGTGTTGTTGAAAGACCAGATGTTGTTGGAGCCATATTTGGTCAGACAGAAGGATTACTCGGAAGAGATCTCGATTTGAGAGAGCTACAGAAGACTGGAAGGATTGGAAGAATAAACGTCGAGATATCCTCCAAGGGAGGAAAATCAAAGGGCAAGATAACTATTCCCTCCAGCATGGACAAAGTGGACACTGCCCTGATAGCCGCTGCATTGGAGACAATAGACAGAGTTGGGCCATGTGAGGCGAAAATAAAGGTTCTAAAAATAGAGGACGTTAGAGCCGTGAAAAGGAGGAAGATAAAGGAAAGAGCCATAGAACTCATAAAAATGATAGAGGAATCAGAGCCTGAGAGTCAAGAACTAATAGAAGAGATAACCAAGGAAATGAGAATGGGAGAAATAACGAGCTATGGTCCAGAGAAGTTGCCTGCGGGTCCAGCTGTAGAGGAAAGTGATGAGATAATAGTGGTGGAGGGGAGAGCAGACGTTCTGAACCTCTTGAAACACGGGATAAGAAATGCCATAGCTGTTGAGGGGACTAACGTACCTCAAACCATAATAGACTTGAGTAAGAGGAAAACAGTCACCGCCTTCGTGGACGGAGATCGAGGAGGGGAGCTGATTCTAAAGGAATTGCTCCAAGTTGCAGAGGTTGATTACGTCGCTAGAGCACCTGAGAACAAGGAAGTTGAGGAGCTAACCCACAAAGAGATAGTCAAAGCTCTTAGGAACGCAATACCAGCTGAGCAGGCAGTAACTGAACTAGAGAGAAAGAAGCCAAAGAAATTGGAGGAGGAAGAGAGGAAAGCCAGAAGAGTTGAGAAACCATCGAAGAAGGTGGCAATTGAACTAAGAGAAGTTCCTGATCAGCTTAAGGAGTACGTAGATAAAGTTCCTAATACGAGAAGCGCTTATTTATTGGACAAGAACTTCCAATTGGTGAGAAAACTGGCCATAGATGAGTTAGTAGAGGCCCTATCCAATTCGAACGGAATTCACGCCGTGATATTTGATGGAGTGATATCCCAAAGGCTCCTGAACATAGCAGGAGAGAAGGGCATAGAGTATCTAATAGGGATGAAGCTCGGGCCGATAACCACTAAACCCACGAAGGTTAAGATAGTATCTCTAGGTGATTGAATTGGAGATGGACATGGAGGGAACCATCCTAGAAGTATTCAGAAAGGACTTGACTAAAATAGGATTGAATGTGGACACAATAAGGAGAACGGAAATCTTCGATGAGGAGGAACAGGTATTTCCAAGGGAAATACCCATAGAAGTGACAATTGGAGAAGGAAGATCCGGAGAGAAGTACATATTGGGGATAAGCCTTATAGCTAATGAAGAAGAAGTTAGAAATTTCTCTACTTTGTCTTCTCTGCTGGAAAGGATGGGGATGAAGGGAAACAGGATTTTCCTAGCGGTACACATGACTAAGGAGGCATTGAAGTTCTGTGAAAAGGAGGGCATACCTGCCTTCTTCGGGAAACTAGTGGAGAAGGAAGAGGAAGGGGATGTACTGGAGACGATTACCCATATGATGCTCAGGAGGGGATGAGCCTGCTCCCCTGGCACATAAGACCAGATTCAATAGAGGTTCTCAGCGATGAGAAGGCCTTGAGATCTCTCAGAAGATACTTCTCGATACTCTCTGGAGAAGAAAAGCCGAGATACAAGCTAATAAAGAGGATAGAGGTAGAATACTCCGAGAATGACCCATTGGAGGAGTTATGGAATTTGCATGGAGACTTCACAAAAGAAGCCAAGAAGATGATAGAGAGGGGGGAACTAGAGGAAGAAGAGGAGAAGGAAAGTAATTTGCTGGGACTAAAAACGGAGATTTCTAAGAGAATTTTGGAATCTTGCTCCTTCTGTGAGAGGAAATGTGGAGTGAACAGATTAGAAGGAGAAAGAGGAGCTTGTGGGGTTGGGTTGGAATCAAGAGTCTCCTCTGAGTTTCTCCATTGGGGAGAGGAGCCAGAGTTGGTTCCAAGCTACACCATTTTCTTCTCTGGGTGTACTTTCAAGTGCGTCTTCTGCCAAAACTGGGACATATCCCAGTATCCTGAAGAGGGAACTAAAGTCTCCCCTAAGGTAATAGCCACTTGGATGGAGGAAGCTGAAAGAAAGGGAGCTAGGAACGTGAACTTCGTAGGTGGAGATCCTACACCCAATCTCCATACGATACTAGAGGCTCTACTATATTCCAAGGCTGACTTACCAGTGGTGTGGAACTCCAACATGTACCTCACCGAGGAGGCCATGGCCCTCTTGGATCAAGCAGTGGACGTTTATCTAACGGACTTCAAGTATGGAAACGACGATTGCGCCCTGAAATACTCCAAAGTAATTAAGTACTGGGAAATTATTACCAGAAATCATCTTCTATCCAAGGAAAGTTCTGAGGTGATAATAAGGCACCTGGTAATGCCTAATCACATAGAGTGCTGCACTAGGCCAATTCTGAAGTGGATAAGCGAGAACCTAGGCAGGGAAGTGAGAGTCAACGTAATGGGTCAGTATAGGCCCTGTTACAAGGCAGGAGAATATGAGGAAATAAGCAGGGCCTTGAGAATCTCTGAGTTAGAGGAAGCTCTAAAAATAGCTGAGGAATTCGGCCTAGAGAATGTCATACACTGAACTTGAGTTTAATCGTTCATTGAGCGTTGGATTACGCATGATATTCCACACGTTTCGGTAGCTACATAGCTTCTCAATCCTCCAATCTTTGAGCCGCTGCTTGATGAGGGCATGCTGAGAAAAAGACGAGAATAAGCATTTGGTGTTGATCCACCAAATTCATTCGAAAGAGAAGTAAACGTCACGAGAGTGAGCCTTAAATAGTAAGAAGACACTTCTTCTCTCGTACAGGGGATACCTCCATCCAGCTCAGCTCCAGCTAAAATAGATCTCTACTAGGGAGGAACCGAAATGCACCCTTTCATTCTCCTGGGATATCTCTTCACTTTCCTGACAATTTACTCATTCGTAAAACTCTCTTTTAAGGCTGGAAAGCCATGGAGAGGCCCATTTGAGCTAGTATCCGAAATTGGAGTGAAGAGAACTCTACCCCACTTACCTCTTTGGGTGATCTCCTACTTTCTTCTATCTGGGGCCCCCTCGAAGAACACTGATCTCTTAGTCCTAATCTCAATTGCAATCGGATTCTCCGCATTAGTTTCCTCATTGGCCTTCCTTAAGACCAGTGTATTCCTGTATTCAATTGGTCTCCCATTTTGCCTAATCTCGAACGTAGCTGAAATTCCCATTTCTCTTGAATTATTCGAAAATTACATGGGTCTGAAATTACAGAGTCTCTTGGAACTCTCGGGAATAGTCCTAGTTTCAATTGGAGTAATAGTTGGATTGGCCTTCAGGTGTTTCAAAAGGAGCGAAGCCAAGGAGGAAAAGTGCAGAATCATCTCAATACTTTTTGTTGTTGCTTGGATCCTTTTCATGATGGCTTTTCTTTAACGTAGTATTCAGAGCTCCGGAATGCGGAAATCTGGCAATGAAGGGAATGATGAGGAAAAGGAGATGGGGAAGGACAAGGAGAAGGAGATACTTGTGAGAAACTAGAGGACACCTGCATGAAACGTCTTACTGAAATAGTAATTGGGACTGGATCTGGGTTAGCAGGACAGATCGATGAAGGCAATCTAAGAGTTCTCGTCAGAAGCGGAACTTGGGCAGGTGTTGCAGAGCTTTAGGCTCACTGCTTTACTGCGCTCACACTTGTGGTTTGTTTAACAACGTTGATGCTACCCAGGAGACAGCCACTACTCTTTCAGGTCCCTTTAACACGTAAAATAAATAAAAAGGATAATCGAAACAGAACTCAACAGGGTGAGCCAATGTCAGCACTCTATGTAGTAATAGCAATACTCTTGGCAACTTCCCATTTGTCAATACTCTCCATTCTCTGGGAGATCTTGGAGAGAGAAATCCACAAGAAATGGAGGAAGTTGGCTTCTTTTCCCTATCGATACTCCTCCCCTTGGAAACAGCTATGCTATCAGTCAACTGCGGAATTCCCAGGGAGTACCTCTACCTCCTCCTAGGACTATTTCTCGCCATAGCAATTAGGCCCATCTCCACCAAGGCCTCGAAGGCACTCTCTGTCCCAATTCTTCTCCT
>QMUK01000059.1 GCA_003660555.1 Thermococci archaeon | reverse complement strand
TACGGGCCTCCCGCAACAGCGCGGGGCTGGGCGTATGTGGCACGTGCATTCGCTAAATTAAAGAGGGAGGAGCTACGTGCCAGTATTGCTAAGGGCAAATTAGGTCGTGTCGGCGAATCTTTGATGGCGTTCCTAAGCAATAGGGTTCCAAGCTTCCAAAAACTCATAAAGCATCCGCAAGTCATCAAGGACTTCAATATTGAGCAGAAATACTTGGCTGCCATGACCGTCGCCGAAGCAATAAACAAAACAACAAGAAACATCAAGAAGTCTAAGTGCTTTCTGCTGTATGTCGCCGGGGTCGATGACCGCGAGTTCATCAGTGCATTCTTCGCCTTCCTGAAGAAGCAAAGACGCAGAGATGTCTTCATGGCCGTGAAGGACAACCCGAAGATATTGAAGGTTCTAGAATTGACTGGAAGAGCCCTCCTCTAAACCTGAAATTTTTGGAGGTGAAGCCCGAATGGATGAAAGCTCTGTTAGAATCGTTTCTTTTTCTGAAGTAGCGTCGTGCCCCGCGCATCGACTTGATCCAGAACACTACATTCCTGTCCATAGAACTTGGGAGTGCAGGCACGGGACGAAGTTGCGGACGAAGGGTACGGTTGTAAGAGCCTGGCTTGACGGGGAGATCACGACTGAACAGTTCCTGTTAGCCATGAAGTATGTGAAGTGATTCGCCATGGAAAAGTCACATTACAGCATTGAGCAAGCTAAAAAAGATATTGAGATTGCCATTCAGCAGGCTGGAGAAGGCAAGTACTCAACGGTCATCATAGACGATTCTTTCTGGCCGTTCAAGACGGAGATGACTCTGACAAAATGTGATCCTTGGAGAGACAGCAGCGGAAGGATGCGGACAAGCCCAAAATACAATATTGACTGGGACACCAGAGACACTCTTTCCGGCAGGATACTCGCCATGGGAAGCCTTGACTTTGACACTGTGGAGGAAGGCGCAGAGAAACTTGCAAGACAGATCGAGGAGACGAAGGCCTACCTCTTCATGGGCAACGACTAATTCTGGGCGAGCATTATGGAATTACTCTACTATTATTTAGCGGTGATCGTGATTCCAACATTTTTAGCCTTGAAGGAGCTGCCTGAAAGGCTTAGGTCTCTCCACAGAGGATGCAGAGGATTCCTGTACTCGCCAGTAGCATTCACAGTTGGACTTTTCACCCTGGTAATAGCTGAATATGCGGCGGAGGCGCTTCCATTCCTCAAATGGGGGCTCCCAGAATACAACATCATCACCCTTCCCTTAATGGAAGGTTCTGCGGATGCAGGGGCATTAGGTCTGACTGGACAGATTCTATCATTCGCCTTTCTCCTCATCAGCATACTGACGATAATGTTGTCCAACTTCTGGGAGGAAAAATACTTCAGAGACTCATACAAGCTTGTAGTGATCTGGACATTCATTCACCTGATTATGGGAACCGCCCTCTACGCCTTGCCGCCGATCTTCTGTCAAGGCCTCATCTTCAAGCATGTCTATGACAAATATTCAGTAGATCATTCCTACGCTGCTCATTTCGGAACGAACATCACGTTAATTTCGCTTGCATTTTTGTTGTCCTGCTAAAATTGCGAGGTGAAGATTTTATGAGTGAGGAAGAGCTGGATAAAGCCTACAAGCAGGCTGTAATCGAGATTTCGAGGATGATGCCTCAGCTGATAGAAGCCATGAATCGGCTTAGCAGAGAGATTCATCTGATGCCGAGAGCATTAAGAGTTCATCCATAGAACATGCGGATTTTCATGCGAAAAGGAAGAATCGCCACAACCAGCATGGAAATAAAAGTCTCCGTCTAGGAGGGAATGTCATCGAAGGTTCTTGAGAATATTAGGATGGATCTCCGCGACATCAGGATCTTCTGCGGCCGCTACTTCCCGTTCGTCGTGATCCCGCTCAGCTACGCGAGGATCGTGGCGACCGAGATCATCGAGACGGCCGGCGTGGACGAGCGTGGAACATTAGCCATCAACCCCTCTTGGTGGAGCAGCCTGAAGGTCGAGGCTAAAAGGTTCGTGGCGATTCACGAGTGCCTCCACGCCGTTCTATGTCATCCCTTCAGAATGAAGGGCTTCGACCATGACCTGTATAACTTCGTGGCTGACGGAAAGGTGAATCATGGAATATCAAGTGCGAGGGTTTCAGGAGTCGACTATGACTGTGGGAGCATCGTCACACTTAACACTTTGGCAACGGTCACGGGGCTTCGGGTTGAAGACTTGGAGAAGATGAGCACGGAGGAGATCGTTAGGGTTCTCGAGAAATATGGAGGGAAGGGCGGGCAGTGTGGGGATGGAGGATTAGGCGACGACCTAATCCCGGGAATCGTGGAGGGCGAAGTGATTCAGGAAGGAGATAGAAGCGTGACTGAGCCGAAAAATAGGGAGGATCTCAGAGAGGCTTGGAAGAGGCTGTGCGAGAAGGCTAAGGCATTCGCGAAGCAAGCCGGCACATTACCGGCTGGGCTTGAAAGGATAATCGACGAGGTTCTCGAGGTTAGGCCTCCATGGCAGGTGACGGTTCGCTTCGGCTTGAGGAACAGCTCGAAGTTCGACGCTAGCTTCGCATATCCAAACCGCCGCTCTGACGATCTACCAGGACCAATAAACTACCGATACACGGTATGGTGTCTAATCGACACTTCAGGGAGCATCGGAGAGGATGAGCTGAGATATTTCTTGGGCATCGTCAAGCATGAGGCTAGGAGGGCTTCGTTGAGGGCAATCGCTTGGGACGCTGAGGCCTACGAGGTTTTGAGGGCTGAAAGTCCGCAGCAGGTTGCTAGGAGGGTTGCGCCGATGATGAAGGGCGGCGGCGGGACAGTATGCAAACTCGTCTTAGAGAAGGTTTACAGATTCATGAACAGCGGCGACGCTGTTATAATGCTTACTGACGGCGACATATTCGATGTGGAGAAAAGCGAGACTCAAGAATGGTTCAGAAGGGTCTCGTCGAAGGCTGGATTCGCAATGATAGGATACACGCATAAGCCAGTCGTCGCACCCGGCTTCACAACAGCGCATATCAACTTCAACTCCCATAAATAACTTAAGGGCGATTGGAGATTGAAGGCGGGTAGGGATAAT
Source organism: Thermococci archaeon (assembly GCA_003660555.1). Lineage (GTDB taxonomy): Archaea > Hadarchaeota > B88-G9 > B88-G9 > B88-G9 > B88-G9. Next base: position 5,038 of record QMUK01000059.1, on the reverse strand, counting down.
CTTGACAGGCTGATTGGAAGTATTCAGTTTGACAGGTGGATCTTCGGGTTTCCGACTCGATTTACTCTCGTAAGCCATGAAGATGTAGATCATGATCCTTTGAAGAGTAGCTTTAGGTTTCCAGAGCCTCTGATATATTCTGACAATTATGTGCCTAGAATGAGAGCTAAGAGAAAGACGTATTCAAGCATCTATATCAGCGAGGGATCATCAGCCGTAATTAAGAGGGTAAAGGTCACGCCGGTTGGTTCAAGAACGCTCTCGAGGCTCATCGGGATCAGGGTGCGACGCCTTCATGCGTTCTGGTGGTTCTTGGCGACCAGAGATCTTCTCGTCTTGTTCGTGGGCGACCTTTACGCATCAGAGATTGAGCTGCTGGGTAAACTCCTCGATGAAGTCTCAGATCTCGACGCTATCTTGCTCGTCAGCTATGGAGGGATGACCCCTCCGAAGCATGGAGTGAGATACCGCGATCAAATGATGGTTGAGATCGGAGAATTGGCTAGAAGAGAGAAGGAGAAGGGGAGGATCCTCTATGGCTTGCCCCATCCGGTCATTCCTGAATGGGCTGATAGGTCGGCTCAGAGGGTTTAATCTCATACGATAGATCCTTCTCTGACAGCTTCTCTTGGATATCTCGGACATTCAAGATCTCCCTTGACCAGATCCTACTGTAGCCTACGTGATTGAAACTCATTCTCATCACGAACTTCATGCTGTATCCATGCTCACCCTCCCTTATTCTCCAGGAGTAAACGGCCCAATCGCCGCTATGCTCCAAATCCTCAATTGACCCGTCTGAAGATGTAGGCTTCCCTAGAACTGACTGAACGGCCTCAAGCAAACCAGTCAGGTCTTCCCTGTCGAAGGAATCAAAGAGCGGGAAAACTAGAGTTTCAGCCCTCTGAACCTTTCTCTCCCTTAAAGCATTAATCATATTCTTCTTAACATGTTCTAAATCCGCTATTTTGGCACTTTTGGAATCGATTATTGCGAAGTACCTCTTTACACCCTTAAACGCAAGCCAGAGCTTCACGGCTTCTTCAAGAGCCTCGCTCTGCGCGCCTTTTAGTTTACCATGCTCCCTAAGAACGGCCTCCTGAAATCTTTCAAGCAACACATCATTGATCTGGAGCGTCGTCTTCATTTAAACACCCAACTTTAAAGTTGGGTATCCAACTATATAAACTTAACGTTCCAAACGGGACATGCACTCTCCAACCGCTTGAGGCCTTGAAGACGACTTAAAAATCCTCATAATTCTAGTTTTTGGAGGCGAAGCGCTGGAAGGTTGCGGAGAAAAGGAGGGCTCCAAATGGATCCTGAAGAGGCTAAAGGCTTGGTTGGCCGATACATCTGCGTAAAAGTGAAGCATACGCCAGAAAATGCCGAGCGTTTGGGGAGGAGATTCGATGAGATATGCGGGGAAGTCCTTCGGATAGAACAGGAAGGCGAACATTACTGGCTTTTGTTTGACTGGGGATGGGGCGTGAGGCTGGACGCCGTCAATGAGTGGTGGGAGGAGGCTTCTGAAGAATGAGGGTTAAAGCCTCAACCATTATTAGAGCATACCGAGACCGGGAATACGAAAGAAGATTTGCGAGTCGCTATGCATGTGCGGGATATCCGCCTCTCTAAGTCGTCTGGGATGTTCCGAAAACATTAGAGAATCTTAAACTTGTCAAGGAGTTTCTTTTGGATTACAGTTCAGAATTCAATCCATTCGCAAAGTTTCTGTGTGCACTTACTAAAAAAGAGGAGGCTTCTGGGGATGAAAGAGAGGATTATAGAGGAATCTGATCTAAAAGAGTTCATTAAGAGATTGCCTGATTTGTCGTTGGCTCCTCCCAGTGTACATCTGCTGATGCTAGCCGGCCGCAGCCGCAAAGAACTTGGACAAGCCTCTCCTTTCAAACGACGAGGACTATCCCGACGTATGGATGAAAACGATTTCCTTCAAGAATTTTCTGGAAAGCTTTCTATAGCACTTCAATTATGCACTTCCCGTATCATCTAAAAATAGCATTTTAGTGGGTATTCCATATAGTGCGATGGCGTGAGAAAGGCATTTATGTTTGCGACGCTCAAGCCGTAGTGTATGTGCAGCGAAAACTCGAGGATAGGTGAGGTTATGGCAAAATTTGTAAAAGTTAGGTTTAGAGGATTCAAAAACATAGCTAGTTGCGTAAAATATGAGTATGGAGAAGCAAAATCTGGCGTTCCCTTAGGAGGTTTAGGTACCGGCTCAGTCGTCTTAGGTTCAGACGGCTCATTCAGCGCCAGCACATTAAGGAATAATATCCGCGACAGATGGAATCCACGGGGAAGCTTCTTCGCCATCTACACATCCTCCGGTGGGAAGAGCCAATGTAAAGTTCTTGGGAATTACCTGTACGATCCGCCCTTGCAAGAATTATCTTACATATTCGATCCTTCTCTAAAAAGCGAGACAAGGATTCAGAGCCTCGAGTACTACGGTCATTATCCAATGGTCGATATAAAGTTTGAAGTCGAGCCCGTTATAGTCAACATGCAAGCCTTCACACCTTTTATTCCCGGAGACAGCAAAAATTCGGGTATTCCGGCAGCAATCTTCTACTTTGACGTTAAAAACGTCGGCGGATCCCCATGTGAAGTTTCTATTGCCTTTTCATGGGGTAACGATATTCCAAGCCAAGGTAAACAGTTAAACAGGTTCCAGAGCAAAGATGGGATAAGAGGATTGTTTTACACGGCGGAAGGTACGAGGGACAGTTATGCACTTATATATCTTGGAGACGCCGAGTTAACGTATTTGGCATCTTGGAATCCCTACACCTCTGGAACGGGATTCTTGCCAGCCTTCAGTAAGGAAGGAAGACTGCCGAATGTAGCCTCCTCAGAAGACGTGGATTACCGTTCACCAGCAGGGGCTCTAGCCGCAAAAACATCACTTAAACCGGATGAAACAAAGACGTTATGTTTCGTTCTAGCATGGTACTTTCCGAATCTAGCGGATTCCTCCGGTGCCTTTTTGGGGCACATGTATAGCAACTGGTTCTCGGACGCGTGGGATGTAGCCCGCTATGTAGCCGAAAACTTAGACAGCCTATACAAGCGAACCGTTGCGTGGCAGGACGAAATTTACGGCTCTGACCTGCCTTATTGGCTTAAGGATGCCTTAATAAACTCGTTATACTCCCTTGCACGCAATACTTTCTGGATAAAGGATGGAAGATTCGGTCATAGCGAAAGCTTTGTCTCTTGCCCAATAATGGAGACAATTGTCTGTAGATTTTACGGTAGCATTCCAATGGCCATGATGTTCCCAGACATAGAATTCAACGTTATGTATCAGTTTGCGAAACATCAGAGAGATGATGGAGCCATACCCTTCGCTCTTGGCAGACCAGAATTCTTTGACCGTCCATACTATGAAGTTCAAAAATCAATAAACTCCTCAGAGTTCGTTCTGATGGCCTGCCGGGACTATCTATGGACAGGCGACAAAGAGTTTCTGGACAGGATATATCCGCATGTAAAGAAGGCCGTATACTACGCAAAAACATTGGATACAGACAACGATCATGTAGTGAACGAAGTCTCTATGCAATACTATGACTGCTGGAGGTTTTACGGCACCTCAACTTATGTAGGCACCATTTGGCTGGCATGCTTGAAGGCAGCTGAGAAGCTTGCACAGATAAAAGGCGATAAGACCTTCGCCGAGAATTGCAAAAAATGGTTTAATGCAGGCTTAAAAAGCTTCGAGGAGAAGCTATGGAACGGCGAATACTACAGCCTATACAACGAGCCGGAGACGGGCAGAGCTTCAGACACTTGCCTGGGCAATCAGCTTGTGGGGCAATGGTACGCCTACCTAATCGGTTTAGGCGAGTTCCTGCCGAAAGATCATATAATCAGCGTTATAAAAGCCGTAAAAAGACTGAACGTTGCAGCAACAAAGTATGGTGTTGTCAACGGCGTAAAGCCCAACGGCAAGATAGATTACGAATCCCATGGTCACCACTCTGACAGCATAACAATCGGAGAGTCCTTCTGTTACGCGGCCACCTGCATCTACGCCGGAGAAAAAGACCTGGGACTTGAAGTAGCCAAAAAAACATATGAGAACATAGCCCTAAACCAGAAGACCCCATGGAACATCACATGGAACATATCGCCAGTGGACGGCAGCCTAAGATGGGGAACAGAATACTACAGCAACATGGTCGTATGGACCCTCTACCATGCCTTAACGGGAAAATTATTTTCCCATAAGCAATGATTGCGACGCATGCAGCGGCTTAAGTCGGCGCCCTACTTGAAACCCAATTAGACTATCCTCTCTAAATGCTTCCTAGAGTGCCCTTTAAGACTATAGGATGCCGCTTGCAGCCTCTTCAAACATGCAACTTACGCGATCGAACGCAAAATGTTCCTTCCGGATTCCTAGAGGATCATAGCGAGGTGGAAGATTATTGGGATTGGGATGCGAAGGGTTCTGACGCCTGAAGGCCTCTTCATCCATGAAAGAAACTCTGGGCTATGCGTTTTCACGCCGCAGATAAGATCGAAGTCATGGATTAAGCCGCTTTACGCCCAGATAGCCCTGACTTCAAGATGCAACCAGAACTGCTGGTTCTGCTACGCATCTGCATCTCCAAACAAGACGGAAGAATGGCAGCTAGACGAGCTGAAGCGGCTCATCGGGTTCCTCGATTCTTGGGGCATTCTGGCGTTGCCTTCGGCGGCGGAGAGCCATTCATGTATCCATACCTTCAAGAGATTGCGGAGTGGACATGGAATAATACGGGGCTGGACATTTCAGTAACGACGAACGGAACAGCCGCCTCCGAAGAGCAGATAGCTCGGCTTGAGGGGTACGTCAGCGAGGTTAGAGTCAGCATTAGAGATCCGGAAATGTGCAATGTGCTAGATAAGTTTCTCGGTAGAAGATTTGAGGTTGGAGTTAACCTCCTTCTTTGGAGAGGGAACGGTTCAGTTCTAGAGGAGATCGTAGAGAAAAGCCTCTGTCTCGGCGTCAACGACTTTCTAG
>QMUK01000058.1 GCA_003660555.1 Thermococci archaeon | reverse complement strand
CTTTGTTGAAAGTAGTGTGAACTTAAAACTTTTGTGTATTGGGAAGATTCCCTGTCTGTTCTCTATACCAATCAAGAACTCGATTCTTGAATTCTCCAAAAACATCCTCCTCAGCTCTTTACATCCTTCGTCCGTGTAAAGACCTGATGGCACTATTATCGACATCCTTCCTCCTTCTTTCATCAACCAGAAGAACCTCTCAAGAAACAGCTTGTAGAGATTAATATCTCCTTTATACTGGTGAGGATAAAGTCCGGAGTTCCTGAAGAAGAAAGATTCTCTCTCAATTCTATCAACGTATTCCTCCCAGCTTTTTCTTATATCCTCATTCTCTTCTATCAACTTATTCATCAACCTATTCTTCTTCTGTTTCTTATAGCTCCTGAAATAGGGATCGTAATTGCTGAAGAACTCATCACTATTCGGCTTCACAATGTCCCAAGGTGGATTTCCGAAAACCGCATCGAATCCTCCTCCAGCGAATACCTCAGGGAACTCGAGTTCCCAGTGGAAGAATTTGTATCTCTCAGAAACCTCTTCTAACTTCTCTAATAGCCCAGGGAATTCCTCATTTAGATCTCTTCCCTCCAAGATTAAATGAAGTGCCCTGAAGTATTCCCCATCGGTTAGTTCTCCGCCGAAGAAGAGATAAGTCCACAAATCGCATGCAGTCTTCAACCTCCTGTAGATCAGTCCCTCGTCGATTCTTCCATCTAAGAAATCTCGATACAACTCCTCCTTTGCTCTAACTGCTTCCAATGTCTCGTCCTCTAAGCTGAGTCTCTCCCTTAATCTCGACAGTCTCTCCAACTTTCTAGATATCGACTCCCAGCTGAATCCCTCTATGAAAATAGTTTGCTCCTCCTCTCTAGGAACTCTTCTCCTTCTCTTCCTAGGATACCTAGCTATATCCTTGAGGCTAGCCCCTATTAGGCTGTTCCCACACTTCAGCTTGTGATCCAAGAAGGTCAAGGGCTTGTCCCTAGCCATCGTGGAGAGCCACAGGGAGACCTTGGCTAGCTCTACTGCCATTGGATTCAAGTCCACTCCGTAAATGCACCTCTCTAAGACTCTTCTCCTTATCTCTGCCTCTTTTTCTTCATCCAATTCCTCCTCAGATATTCTCCCTTCCCTAATGAGGGCTTCCTTGTACTTCTCGGATATTACTTCCAAGGCAGAGACTAAGAAGGCTCCGCTTCCCATTGCTGGGTCCAGTACCTTTACCTCTAGAATCTCATCAGAGGACTTTCCCTCTAGAATTGGCTCCAGTGCGCTCCTAACCAAGAACCTAGTTATCTCCTTTGGGGTGTAGTAAGTCCCGGAGCTCTTTCTCCTCCCTCCCCAATAAGAGAGGTACAATTCTCCCTTCCTTATCTCTTCCATGATTCTTTCATTCTTGACAGATCTCTTTGGAACCATCTGGTAGGCGTTCTTAATCTTCACTACTGCCAAATCCTCGTCTGCAATCTTGGGTTCCAACTCCAAGAGGTTCTCGTATATGGAACCTAACTGGTCTATTCCCAGCTCCCTGTACGAGATAAAAGTCCTTCCACCCCTTCCCTCGGGAGTCAGGAATAGATCTCTTAACACCTCACAAAGGGAGTGATCACTCAGCTTACATTTATTCAGCAAGGGAGTCTTGCTCTCGGAGAACAATCCTCCGTTATATGCAGGTACTTCCAAGCCACTTGTCTCCAATCCCTCGTTTATCAACTTAAAGAGAGACTTCAATGTACTCCAAAGGAAGTACTCTCCCTTTCCGAATTCCCTCCTAGGATCTGTGACTAATTCCTTGAGGAACTCCATGCTGTAGGACCTATACAGGGGATTGCTTACAGGAAGCAACTCGGTGCTTTCGGCATATAAGATAAAGAGGATTCTGTACAAAAAAACTAGGCATTCCTCGTATACTCGGTAAAGGTTCTCTTTTGCCAACCACTCGTTTTCTCTAATCAAGCCTCTCATCAGCTTCTCCATAGTCTTAACTATTGTTTCCCTTAGCCCTTCTCCCATTTCTATCGAGTTCTTCCTCCCTTCTTCTATTAGTCTATCGAGGAGGCATCTTCCGTCTTCCCTAGGAACGAAGGAGTTCTTTCTGAAGAGGTTCCAGAAGAGGAAGAGGGAGTCCTCGTCCTCCGTCTCTAGGGATGAGATCAAATCCACTTCTATATACCCCTGAGTTATTGGATCACTCCCTATTAGTCTGAAAGACCTTCCATTGGTTATTATTCCGTATTTAGCATCTGAATAATAAAGAGCTAACTGAATCTCTTTCTGAGGACTTAGTCTTCCCCTCCAATCAGATATCTCTGGATTCTTGGCGAAATCTAGGAACTTAAATAGTACTAACGGTCTCATCTCGTGATATTCTATTCCGGAGATCACATATTCTCTTTTCTCTCCTTCTATCCTAGTGACGGCTTCTGGGGAGAATCCCAAGTAGTTAAGGATCGGCATTATCCACTTCTTTCTTAGTTGGGCCTTGTCTACGTCTGAGCCCAACATGTATCTTCTTCTCTTGTATAGTCTAAGTATGCTTGGATACCACTCCCTAAATTCCCTTTCATCTCCTAGTTCTCTCTTAAGCCTTCTATCCTCGAACATCCTCTCCAAGAAGTATACAGGAATTAGGGGATTCTGAGTTTTGAGATTCTCGTAATGTTTAGGCATCTCTAACTACACCTCCGGAAATATCAGAGCAGATGCAATCAATTCCACCCTCTGTGGTCTTATCTCCAAGGACTTCTCTAGTTTCTGTTTTCTCTCTTTAACGGATTTCTCAAGGGAGTAAATGGTGTTTTCTATCTTTCCGACCATCATCCTTACTACTCTCTCGTCTTCTCCATATTTCTTCCTTATTTTCTCTATTTCTCCCTCTAATCTGCTTTTCTCCTCCTTTAGGAACTCATCTAAATCTCTTTTCTCGGAATCCACGATCCTCTCTATGAAACTCCTTATCTCCTCGGAAATTTCATTAGCTCTTTCTCTAGCGAATTCCCTTGCTATCTCTACTGATTTCCTCCAAAATTCCTTTCCCCTCTCTATCTCATTTCTGGATATACTTCCGTGAGATCCTATGGATAGTAGCATCTCTTCCTCCCTTTCTCCAGAATAAGGCCTTAACTTCGAGTCCAAGAAAACTGGTATTAGTCTCTCTTCTACTAATCTCCCCAATCCGTTCTGGAACTTCGCCAAGAAAACGAACAATAATCCTTCCTCTCTACCAAAGAACTTGTATGTAAATGAATAGTCCTCAGTTCCCTCCATGGCAGACTTCCTATATTCCGAGAGGATTGCCCTAACTAAGGGGTGCATTGGGGTGAGAAACTCTACTTCTCTGTTGGAAACAGCAACTTCTCTGCTAAAAGTAGTCTTTTCATATTCCTCTTTTACTCCTCTCCTCTGTAATGACTTTGGAACAACTATCTTGAATATTCTGGGAGAGACCTCCTGAAAACTTCCTCCTCTGATTTCAATCATGTGTCTAACCAAACCTTCCAGATCTTCGAACCCAGGAAGGCTCTTATTTCTATTCAATTGTCTTGAACTCAACTCAGAATCTACGCTAACATCCCTGAAAAGTGCTTTCTCCCTTATTTCCCTGTTATATATCTTGAGTGCTTCTTCTACCATCTCTTCCATTAGTTTCTCGGTTTTCCTGAGGTCTTCCTCAGTTTCTATGGACATTATGCTATCTCTTATCTTCTCTTGATCCAAGAGCCCAAGTACATCTGTCACAGATCCTAGGTCTGATCTGATTCTCTCCAATTTCTCTACTAGGAGCGAAAGGACTTCCTGTTCATAGGAATCTTCGTAGTAGAGGTTGAATATCTTCACTCTCTTCTTCTGACCCCATCTATCAACTCTTCCATTCCTTTGCTCTAGTCTATTTGGATTCCAAGGTAACTCGTTATGTATCAAGACGGAGCAATTCTTTTGGAAGTTCAGCCCTTCGCTGACGGCATCTGTAGCTATTAATACACTACACTCTTGGCTGTTGAAGAATTCGTCCTGCTCTCTCCTTTCTTTTTGAGTCATCTTCCCGTTTAGGATGGCTATTTTTCCATGAAATCCATTTTCAGAGAGATATTTCGAAAGGTACTTCTGAGTATCTATGTACTCTGTGAAAACTATTACTTTTTCTCCCCTGGAGGTTATTTCATTTACTAAGCGGAGTATCTCTTTGGACTTCGAGTCGCCTTCTTCGAGGACTTCCTCCACTAGTCGGAGTATCTCTCCTAAGGTTTCCCTCTCCTTTTCTAATTCCTCCTCAGTTCTAGCGAGACTTGTCCTTAGCAAATCCTTCTCAAACCTCTCTATTTGTTTCTCGGTTAGAGTATTTCCTTCTAAGTAGCTCATCCTATGTGAGGTGTCCATGTCGTAACTCTCTGTCTCTAGAGTATCTATTCTCTTCTTGAGAGACTCTTTCAAAGAATGGAAACTGCTTAAAAGTCTCTTCCTAAGGACTATCATGGCGAAGGCAACAGATTGGGCCCCTTTAGTCCTAATAGCAACCTTATACTGGGAATCTGTATACTCCTTGAGTTTTTCGTACACTTTCTTCTCTTTCTCAGTGAATTTGAGTCCTATTGGCACTACTTCTGGGATCTCGAACTTCTTCCTCCCAGACTTGTCTTTTATCTCTCCCTTTAGTCTTCTAACTACGTGCTTCCTATACTCTGGTGAAAGTTCTTCTCCCCTACCTCTCACGAGTCTCTCGTCCAATAGTTTGAGTATTCTCTTGAAACTCTCTGGCTTGCCTGTGTGAGGCGTTGCTGTCAGCAAAAGAAGGGCCTCGCATCTCTTCGCTATTTTCTCTCCGAATCTAGCTCTATCAGTTTTTTTGTTTACGTAGGAGAGATAATGTGCCTCGTCTATTATTACCAAATCCCACTTAGCCCTTTCAAGTTTTTTAAGAACTTCTTCTCTCTTAACGTAGTCTATTGAGGTTATCACTTTGTCGTAGACTTCCCATGGATTTAAATCCGCTCTAATTTCTCTTTCTATTTTCTTTAGAGTTGAACTATCGAATATTTTGAAATCTAGGTTGAATTTTTCCTTCATCTCGTCTCTCCATTGTTCCTGGAGGGATGCTGGAGTGACTATTAGGATCCTATTGGCTCTTCCCCTAGAGGCAAGCTCCATCGTGATTAATCCTGCTTCTATTGTCTTGCCAAGTCCCACGTCGTCAGCTATGAGTAATCTAGGTCTAGAGATCTCTCTCATCTTCACTATTGGTAGGAGCTGATATTCCTCCAATTCTATTCTGCTATTCAGAAGAGAGAGTAGGAACTCGTTTGAGTGAGCCATTGAGAAACCGATAGAATCTAAATAGAACTTCCAATGTTCTGGGCTTACTGGTATTCCTAATTCCTCTGGTTCCCTTGAGATCGGTTCCAATTCCTCTAACTGAGTTAGGACCGAGATCCTAATCCCTTTATTCGTTTCCTCCTCACCGAGTAGTTTGACTTCGTATCCGGTTCCTAAATCCCTCACATCCTCTACTCTCCACGTTAGACTCCTGGCCTTAACTAGTTCTCCAGGTTCTGGGATCTTCCCCATGTCTCTCTCCTCTAGGGGTTTTTGGGTTTAGGGTAAGAGTAACTGGTTATTTCTACTTTTTGGTTCGGTTAATTGGTAAGCTTCACTCACTCGTATCTCAGTCCATTCCATGAGAAGAGAAAAGGATAAATTCTCATGGCTAATCAAGCCTGGGGAAGAACTTGACCAAGTATTGGTTATGCATAACCAACGAGGAGAACTGGAGAGTAATAAAGAATAAGAGAATTTGGGGAGTTCCAAAGAGACACGAGAACACAATAAAAAGGGTTAAAAAGGGAGACAAGTGCCTAATATACCTAATACAGGAGAAGATAGGAGAGGAAATTAAGGAATCAAGGGTAACTGGAGCATACGAAGTGACCAAGGAAGTCTTCAAGGATAACACTAGGATATTCAAGTCTCCCCCTAAATTAGGAAACGAAATATTCCCATTTAGGATAAAACTAAGGGAAATAAGAGTTTTCGATGAGCCAGTTTACTTTAAACCATTGATTCCGAGGCTCAAATTCATAAGAAACAAGAGTAAGTGGGCTGGTCACCTAATGGGTAAAGCTATGAGGGAAATACCAGAGGAGGATTTCCTCCTCATAATGGAAAAGGGGACTGGAATATGATTAATTCAATTGAAATAAGGAACTTCAAGGGTATAAAAAAGATGAAAATATCTGGACTTAGAAAAGTAAATTTATTTCTCGGAAAGAACAATTCTGGAAAGTCTTCCATATTGGAGTCTATATATCTAATTTCCTACGGATTCTCTGAGTTCGATTCAATAAATAGGAAGGACAAAATGGAAGTTCTCTTGAACAGAAGGTGCGAAAGAGGCTTAAAAGGAGGAAAAAGAGACACAGAAATACTTTGGTATAACTACGAGAAGAGTAAACCTATTCAATTCAAACTTGGATTCAATAACTTTCACATCGAGATAGAGCTTTCAGATATTCACGAGCATCCACTAGTAATCTTAAACGAAGAAAAGTACGGATACAAATACTGGTGTGCTATTCACAAAAGGAGCTATGTCTCAGATGGAAGTAGCTCTGAAACAACGTCCTTAGATAGTGCTTCGAGCCTCTTAAAAATTAAAAAAAGAGAAATGAGCGACCTTCTCAAGTACATGAAAGGAATAACAATTATCGACTCTGGCCTGCTACATAGGTTTGAGGAGGTGGAAAGGAGAATATGGGAAGAAGTGTTCAAGAGGAGAATAGATAAGGAAATAGTATCCCTGCTCAGAGATGGATATGGATTAAACGCAGAGAACATAACGTATGTTCCATTCGGAGATAAGAACGTTCTGATGGTTGGGCTCCCCAGAAGTAGTGTTAGGCTAGATGACTTGGGAGACGGTTCTAGAATGTCCTTCCTGATGACTTCGATTTCCTTATTAAGCGAGAGGAGTGCTCTCCTATTAGAAGAGCCAGAAAGTCATCAACATCCGCTCGGACTTTACAAAACCATGGACTTGATTTTGAAGTCTGCCAAAAAGAGGAATAATCAGATACTAATAACTACACATAGTCTCGAGCTATCGAAGATAGTCTCCAAGATCTGTTCAGAGAGTGAAATCGAGCTATCTATGTTCTTCTTAGAGAGAGACAACAAAGGAGTTGTCAGTGCAAGGAAATTGTCTGGAGAGGACCTAGAAAATCTCGAGAAAATAGGAATAGATGTCAGATTTCTATATGCCTTCTGAGGTGTTTCATTTGATTCAACTCAAACCAATGAGAGAGAGCTTCTTTGAATTCTGTAAGAAAGCTCTAAAGTTCAACAGCATACTAATTTGTGAGGGGAAAAGCGATTCAGAGTTAGTCAAAGTTCTATCTAAGAAAATCGGAGTAGATCTCAAAGGCATTGGAATTACTGACTGCGAGGGAGTTAATAACCTCACAGAGATAGTCGGATACATCATATCTCTCTCTAAAATATCGAAAAGAGTTAAGAAGTTAATAGTTCTCATTGATATGGACGAGTACTCCCCAGAAGACAGAATTGAGTCTCTAGAGAACGCACTGAGATCCAAGGGATTAGACTTAAAGTTCTCTAAGGTAAACAGGTCAATATACGAAACAGAAATTGAGAGCTCAAGAAAATTAATCGTCCTATTATTGGGAATTCCAGAATTAAGAACTAAGAGGAAATGTATCGAGGACCACTCTGTAGAGGTTATGATTCTCACGGGAAAATTAAATGAAAGAGATGTAGTAGGGAAGAGTTCATCAAAGGAAATTCTAGAAGAACTTAGAATTTCCCAGATCGAAATAATTGAAAAGAGTGATGCCGAGATTCTAAGTAAGTCTTTCTCAAGCTTAGTAAGAGTTCTCAAATCGCTATGAAGAATGAGAAAAGTGAATTATCTGCTCAAAATTCATTGGATCCTACTTAGTACATCGCTTCCCTCATTTAATCGGGGGATAGTTCTCGTTTCGGCCAATTATTTCCCAATCTCCGCTTGATAGTAGAACTATTCAACAATCTACTTATCTCCTCCTCAGCCCCTTCCACAGTCGGCTCCGGGTAAGGGATTGGCTCTCCTTTCTCCCTTGGAGGCACTAACCCCCTTGGTTTTCTCTTCCTATCTCCAAGCAAGGAGAACCTGTTCG
>QMUK01000057.1 GCA_003660555.1 Thermococci archaeon | reverse complement strand
TTGATCGTTCTAATCTTCTCAGATATTTCGGCATCCAGCATCAAGCCATCACCATCCTAAACACAGTGCTGTTGCTCCAAGACCTCCACTCTAGCAATTATTACTTTATTCCTCCTAGCCTCGGAAATCCCACGCATTTATGGAAATCAGTCAGCTCAAATATATCCCCTTCTTTAGTCTTATCCCACTAGACTAGGCTTACTTTTTCTTAAGCTCTTCGAACTCCTCTGCGGCGCAGTAAATGAAGTCCACGGATAATCCAATCCCGATCCGAGTAAAGCTCAACTGGACACTTCATGGACTCAAATCTCGAAATAATCACCGAAGATGGTCGAGTCAACTCTTTCTCCCCTAGGATCTCCTAAAGGAAGATCTGACATCACACCCCTTTCTCCCCACCGATCTCTCTGAGGGAGTCCTCAGCTTCCCTTTTATTATTCGTTCCATGGCTTTCCTTGCTCTCGATCAATCTCTCACGTCTTTTTCTTTAAGTTATTTTGTCACTCAAGGTACTTGTGCAGTATATGCGGATTTTCGCAAGAGCTTCACTAGTCCTCCGGAGCGTTTATCGTTTTTGGCTAAGAGACTCAAATGGTGTATTTCGGAAATTATCTTCTCCTTAACGTGAATTGTTCTTCCCTCTCAACTGACCGATGAGCCGAAAAGCTGTTCTCCTCGGCCTCCTCAAGTCCATCTCTGAAATACAATTCAAAGGCTCACGGCTTCTCTGTTCTTCTAACCACTTCGAGTAGTTCCAGATGCTGTCTTCACTACTGAACCTCTTAACCTCGAGGCGTCTGCACAGTTTTTCTAGGAACTTCCAGACCGAACTTCGACGTCCAGCATTGAATACCCTCACAATTAATGAAGAGTCGAAATCGTGGCGAAAGACCTTCCGAGGTCTTTGAGGTGTAGTGTTTCTCGTATTGGGTCGACCAATACCTCGATTTAAATCTTTTCTCGTCTATTTTCAATCCGAACTCGACGAGCCACTTCCTCCCCAGGGGTTTCAATCCTCTTTCCCTCTCACTGTAATATGGGGATAGACGCAGGAGGTGTTGCGAATGGAGGGGGAGGTAAGAAATATGGAGAAGGAAGAAGTAGAGAGAATAAAGGAACTAGCAAAGGAAATGAGGAAGCTCTCGAGGAGTAAGGGGTACGAAATAGTAGGCATAGCCCTCCTTACGGAAAAAGACGGAGAGCACATGGTTCTCATCGAACTCCCAGATGGCAAGGGAGAGAGTATAACAATCGGATCTGCCCTTGTTTCGAGCATCATGCAGAACATAAAGGAAGAACACGGTACTGAAGCCCTTTCGGAAGTGATGAGTAATATAATGGGGGATCACGGAGAGGCCTTAGTTGAAGTGATAGGACAAGTTTTGGAAGAAATAAGGAAGGAAGAGGCTGAGGAAGAGAAGGAATACGTCTAGCCTTCCCCCTTTTTCCTTGATGATCTCGGCTCAAGTGAAGGACTATCAGCTTATCTCAATTACTGAGGTGCACTACTCCTGAGTTGGTGCTCTTCCTCAATTCTCTCCGAGATGTACTCCTAAATTTCGAAGTCTATTCAATACGCATTTGAGGAGAACTGTTTCGATAAACAAAGAGGGAAATCTCGCATACAGCTCCAAACAGACTCTTAGAAACGCTTGGATCAGGGGTGAATCTTGGAGTCGTGGAGATCCCCCGATATGGAAAGGGTTATATCCAGATAAAACTAGTTGTGCGTATGCACGGAAAATTCAGTACTTCTGGGAGAAGACGCAGGAGGAGGAAGAAGGGAGCTTTCCGAGGAAGTAGTACATGGACAAATCCAGCTTTTTGGCCCATGGGAACCCATAGAGGAATTAGGAGCGGTACATGGATAAATCCATCGTTTTGGCCCATTGGAATCCACAGAGGAATTAGCTTAGAACGTGAGAGGGGAAAATGGGCAAGTCAGTTCCGTGGAGCCCCCGAATCTACTGAGATAGTGGAAGAGATATATAGGCTCCTCCCAAAGGTTAACTGTGGATCCTGTGGTTATTCAAGTTGTTATGAATGCGCAGTGGCTATTTCCAGAGGAGAGGCTCCTCCAGACGCATGTGTAATAATTGGAAGGCAAATCGAGGGAAGGATCAGGGAGATAATTCAATCAAAGAGGTGATATGGCCTTGATTTGGCTTGGACCTTTCAGGTGTTTACCTCCATGGTTCAGATCAGGGCAGTCTGGACCTATTGGATTGATCGGCCTACTTACCACTCGGTCTTCGCATCTAGGAAGTCCCCCAGAGGGGGAGATTAGAGTCCTCAGAGATAGAATATAATAAATCAATAGAATAGAAAGGAAGAAGAAGATAGAGAGTTAAGCAGTAGCGTCAGGAGGTGATTACGTGAAGGTAGCAATAGCTGCTGAGTCCCCTGAAGGAGAGGTCTCCCCATTGCTAGGAAGAGCTCCTTACTTCGTGATATACGACACAGAGACCTCGGAGAAGAAGGTGATTAGGAATCCATACGTGAACTTCCCGAGTGGAGCTGGAATACAGGCAGTCCAAATGCTAGCTAGAGAGAGGGTAGAGGCAATCATAACTTCGGGAGTCCCTGGACCGAATGCGCAGTACGTATTGCAAATGAGTGGGATTTCCGTGCTTAATTTCTCAGGAAGTGTCAGGGATGCCATGGAGTTCGCCAAAAGTAAAAGGAGGGGAATTCCTGCCCCGTTTCATCCTCCTGTAGGAATGCCCTTGTTCCCCCGTCCAATGACCAAAGAGGAAGAGATGAAAATGCTGGAGGAGGAGAAGAAGCTAATAGAGATGAGACTAGAGGAGATAAGAAAGAGGTTAAAAGAAATTGGGGACTGAGAATCGTCAACGATGGAGGAGAGCAGAAGCTCTGTGAGCTCCCACCATATTTTTTATTTGTTTTCGGAATGACACATGTTATCATCAGCAGGCTTAGACCTAGAGAATAAAAGAGCTCTTGCCTAGGGATTGGAGATGCAGTAACATCGTGGTAGCTCAGCTACTGACCGAAGGAAAATCAGAAGGAGGAAGAATGGGAGATTGCCGATCCGCTTGCCAATCTCGAGTTCGGAGTCGAGCGAAACGAGATTACGCAACAAAACATCAAAATATCTTATGTGAGTTAGTCTCACTGGGAAAGGAATGCCAAGATTTGGAATCATATAGTGGGCATGGCGGACTGCAGGAGATGTTAGGCAAAGATGCTAGGAAGTAAACCTGGAAGGGAATTCTTGGGAGGGACTCCCGAAATACGTCGAGAAGGAATGTGCTGAAATAGAGAAAATCGATGAGATAATGGATCAGTTGAATTAGAGTTCGCATCCTCTATATCTATATATATAGTGGAGGAGGAATCTGGCGTTACCGAGTAGAAGAGATAAAAAAGGATTACTATCTATATCCAAGGAAAGAGGTAGGGGATACTAACTCGAGAGCTCGTCCTTGCTGGAATCCTTGAAGTACACTAGAAAAGGAGAGATCTGGAATACAGGTGTACGTAAGATGGAATCTGTTAGAAGTGCGTCATGGAGTTAAATCCAAAACGAAATAAATAAATAAAAAATAAAAAAGAGTTTCTTCTGAGGGAGGAACTAAGCCATCTGGGATCTACGCAATTGTGATTCGGAGGTCATCTCCTCCAGATCCTGTCTCTTCTCCCCTTGGACTTAATCACGAATTTAATAGTTTCATTCCTTCCCAATTCCCTTCCACAGAAGAAGGCTATTAGAGCCACCTCGTCTTTGCTAATTCCGCTCTTTATACTTTTCTCGATTATCTCAGATATGGTTCTGCTGAACTTGACTATTGCAACTGCTTCCCCCATTATTTGCGCTAAGTACTCCTCCGTCACTCCTAAGGCATCGTGTACTTCGTTTTCATTGTGATTGAAAAGGAATTTGACCATTTTCACCCCTCCTGACCCCTCCGAGAAACGGCTGAGAAATCAAAACTAATTAAAGGTACAGATCTCCATCTGCCATCTCCTCCTCTACGAATTTCAACACGGGCTCGTAGAGGACCATCTTGAGTATTTCAGCAACATTCCCCCTGCACTCTGGCTTAGTTCTGATCAAAGCCTCTGCGACTTCCCATCCTAGCTTAAAAGCACGCTGCCTCTGATAGACCAGAACATCGTCCTCTACTTTGCAGTACTCTATGAATATGATTTCGTCTCTCCCTCTTATGGCCACAACGTGAAAGTCGTTTTGAGGAGTACTCAGCACAACGTATTCCTCCTCTGGGATTCTCTCTTTTCCGTCTAATACCAATCTAACTAGTTTTTCACCAATTCTACCTCTTTCTTTAACACCAGCTCTCAAATCTGTAAATTCAACCATCTCGAACACACCTCCGGATCCGATAGGGGGGAGAAAGGAAGAAAAAAGACTTAGATCTAGATTCCTCCTCGCTAGGGCATAGCAACTATTCGATGGGTCTTTACCACACTGCAAAGGCGACAGTCTTTCACCCATAGCTACTCTCTGATTGCAAACGGAGAGTTCAACCCCTTTGTCTCTTAACTCTCCCAAGCTCCTTTTCCAAAGACTTTTTGGTGACGAAGGGGCTGGTGAACATTATCAGGAACCCCATCCACATCAGGGGTGTATTCGCCCCAATCATAGCTATTATCAAACCTAGGAAGGCCACGCTCATTCCCTTCTTGAAGGCCCTCCAGCGAGCCCTGTGTTCATCCAACAATTCTCCTCACCCCTCCGAGACTTTCCATTATTTCCTCTATCATTTCCTCCAGTTTCTCCTTCTTAGTGAATCCTCTCTTCACTTTCACGACTTCTCCGTCTTTCACGAAGATCAAAGTTGGAACTGCCCTTATCTTAAGAGAAAGGGGAATTCTGGAATTCTCCCTGACGTTGTGCTTGGCTATTATCACGTCCATTTCCTTCGAGACCTCTTCCAATACCGGGTCCATCATCTTGCAAGGGAAGCACCTAGGACTGTAGAACTCAACTATAATCAGTTTCTCCTTACTCCTTCTTTTTATAACGGACCAGAACTCATCGTCCTTGGATTCTATTATTTCCCCCATGGGATCACCTCCTAAGGGGAACCTCCTCCGAGATCCTATTACACCTCCACTCCAACTCAATTGGATCGAGTTTGCAATCCTCGTACTCTATCCTTATCGAGTTAGGATATCCCATTTCAGCTAGAGAAAAGCAAAGCTCTTCTCCACTGGATTCCAATCTCTCGAATGTCCCGCTTTCTCCTCCAGAGAGGATTAAGACCACGAACTCCCTGTTCTCCAAGGGAATTACGCAAATCTCTTCCTCGAATTTCACGACGACGAAGTCCTCGTTTTTGAAGACCACTCCCTTCTCTGGTATCTCTCTCCTGGAAGTCGGAGTTGAGGCCCCTTTCTCTATGCACCCGGCTGTAAGCATTAAGAAAATCATTAGCATAGAGCCGAGGGCCTTCAATTCCATCACCTCCCAATCTTCCTCAGGAGCTCCTCTAGGAAAAGTCTCAATAGGATCAAAGAGGACTCCACTAGTCCTAAGCTCCTAGCGGATATCTTGAACATCTCCTCCTTTACCTTCCTCTTAAGAGAGTCTATTCGCTGAATCTTGGATAAAAGATATCTCTCGGGGACTAATTCCTCGTATTCTTCCAATTCCAATTCTTGATGTTCCCCAGGGACAAGGGAATCTACTAGTGAGTGTCTCCTGAGGAAATCCGAGAGTTCCTTGGTTTCCTCGTGCATCTCCTCGGATATTCTCTCGAAGTGTCTGATCCTCTCATCGGATACGTATTTGTAGACGATCAGAGTGGCTTTGGACCAATCCAATGTTTCTCCGATTTTGTCCATGGCTACTTCAATCAACTCGTCAGTTAAATCTCTCCTGTAGTCTTCTACCTCCTCTATTAGATCATCTAACTCATCCTCAAATTCAGAATTGGGATGGAATCTGACGTTCTCTTTCATGCCTTCCCCCTACTTGTATAGAGCTGTTACTACAACTAGAGGTTCAGGTACCGAAAGGGGAGAGAATTCCCTTGGGAAGGTAACTCTCCCGATTTGGAAGAATCGCTCACTCGGTCATTCTCCTAGAGACTTCCTCGTACATTCTCAGAAATCTATCCTCCCCAGTTTCCTCATACTTCATGAGGAAATACTCCCTCAATATAAGGGAATTGAAGTATCTGAGCCCAGGATCAGAAGTAACCATAGAGGGGGATTCTATTTCAATCTCTTTTATCCAGTTCTCCAAGGCCTCCTTATCCCCTTCCTGAGTCCAGGATCCTAAGGAGAGAACGGCTTTGGAGTAGTAGTGAATTTTTACGAAATTCATTCTCCTAGGATGATCCTTCTCTATACTCCCTGCAATCCTCTTAGATTCTTCTAAGACATCTTTAAGCATCTCTTTGGATCTATTCCAATCTCTTGAGACATAAGCATCCCAGAACTTCTGGACTAGACTCAGGAACTTCTGAGAAATAGATAGCTCTCTCCTCAGGTTCTCATTAGAGCAATCCTCCAATGCAGACTCTATTCCATTCAATGCTTTCCCGAGGAACTTCAATTCCTCCTTCTTCCCTCTGAACTTCCCCTCGTAATAAAGGGCCAAGTGGAACTTTCCAAGGGACCTGATCAGTGATGAGAGAGGCTCCTTCAATTTCTCACTTATTGATAGAAGCTTCTCTCCACCTTTTTTTATTTCCTCTAAGTTCCTCACGTCGTACAGCTTCCTTAAGGTCTCCAATAGTAGAAGTTCCGCTTCCAACTCTTCCTTTATTTCGGAAAGGATAGAGGCTCCCTCCTCGAACATGCCCTCTCCGACCAGTGAGGAGGAACGTCTCAGCTTAGATGCGATTTCAGCGTGGACTAGATGCATTTCCTCGTATATCGCCCTAAGTATTCTGTCTCTCCCAGGGGAAAACCATCTCCTCAACTCCTGGGAGACTATGCTGAATATCCCTGGAGAGGCAATCCTGAGAAAATCCTCCTCTCTCTCAGGAAGAAATTCCTCTAGGGAGAATTCCTCTCCCCTCTTCGTGTAAAAGAAATAAGCTGTTGGTATTACTTTCCTGGGTTTAGTATTCAGAATTTTAACTAGGCCGGAATTGGCCATTTTGTATACGAAGGCCTTTCCCCTCCCGTAGCTTCCGTACATTCTCGAGACTTCGCTTAAAGTTGGGATCTCAGTGAAACCACTCTCCTTTATCCTAGAACATATCTTTATGAGGAGTTCTCTTCTCATTTTAGTAGGAAGGCGTTTCACTTTCTTCTTTTTCCTAGTAGCTTTGAATAGTTCCCTGAACGCCTGGTCGTCTGTGATCAAGTTATCCCTCGTTCAAATGGGGACATTAATGACTAAAAATCGTTTCCTCATTCAAGGACCCGCCACTGGTCATTGGACTCCAGAGGTTTCCAACACAGTTTTCTCATGGAGTCGATTCAAAAAATAGATTCAATTCTCATTCCGCATCATTTTGCAGAAACACCTATTTGGATCCAAGAGGAAGGAAAAGTTTTATATACTCAAATTTCCATAAAAGTCGGCACAGGAGACAGGAGAGGATGTTTTGGCTAGCAGGAGATTTACCCATTGGTTAGTAGCCTCTGTTCTGCTCGTCCTACTAGTTTCCACATTGGGAACAGCACTAGAACAGCCCAGAATCGGTAAATTTCCAAAAGAAGTAAATAAACCTCAAATATGTCCAAGGGGATGCTACTGTTTAACAGAAGAAGAGGCCAAGGAGAAGTTCCGAGACTATACTAGATGTACCGAGGAGCCCTGCGGGTATGAACTAGTTAGAGAAGGGAAGGAAGTAAAAAGAATACCGAAGTACTGTTTTAGGCCAACTCAGAAGTGTCCGAGTGGATGCAATTGCCTGCCAGAGGAATTCGCTAAGGAAATGGGATTGGAACTTTGCATGGGAGAGAGAATTAAATGCGACGAGAACAGATACTGCTTCAAAATAAGGGAGAAGTGTCACTACGATCCACAGAGACAGAGATGCATAGGAGATTGCCCCTCAGGCGAAGTGTGCAGGGAAGTACCCTCTGCAGTGTCAAGAGAGATCATCTGCAAATGTGTGCCAATTTGCCCAGAGGACTGCAAATGCCTCAGCGAGGAGGAAGTAAAGAAATACAAAGAGGAAGGTCTCGAGTTGGAAAGATGCAAAGCAGAACCTTGTGGATACACAGAAACTCAGGAGCCGAAG
>QMUK01000056.1 GCA_003660555.1 Thermococci archaeon | reverse complement strand
TAAAAAGATTAGCTGATAAAAATGCCCCTACATTTCCAAGATCTACCTATAGAGCAATAGCATCCAACACAAATGAGAGGACTTTGATTTCCTGTATTCTGCCGGCATTTTCCCTTAAATCTCCAGGATGCGGACATTCTTTGAATAGTATAACAATAAATGGACAAGACTCGTTCGAGCACTTTTTCTTTAACGCCGTTTTTAACTCGTATGTTATAGATTTTGTAACCAGACAAAAAGTAACAACCAATTTGACAATGTTCTACCTCTACCAACTCCCAATACCACGCCTCACCTCAGGCAACTGGTTCTTTGAGCAAATAGTTCCGAGAGCTGCAAGGCTGATTTGCATAGATGAAGAGTTTGCAGAACTCTGGGAGGAGACCTTTAAACCAGAGTGGAGAGAAATAGCGAAAACTTCAAAGGTCAAGGGCTGGGAGAATTTAAGCGAGAAATGGAAGCCAGAGTGCGGAGTTTACGGCTGGGTTTACATAAACGGGGAAAAGAGAGACGATGGGGATAGAGCCCAGTTAAGGGCTGAAATCGACGCTTTGGTCGCTCACCTCTATGGCTTAACAAAGGAGGAATTCTCGTACATATTGGAGACTTTCCCTGTACTAAAAAGAAAGGAAGAAAGCTTCTTCGGAGAATTCAGGACTAAGAGATTGTGTCTGCAGGAATACGAGAGGATAGGAAGAATAATAGACCTAGAAAGAAGGAAGGACCCTAAAGTTTTCGACCTCTCTAGGTATAAAGTCTAAGGTATTTAAGCTGTAGAGAGGAGAACGGATCTGGGTGTTTAAACGACTAGGAGAATACTCTATTACCCAAAGATAGTAATTCCTCTAGAGTGGACCAAGTGGGCAATACTCTATTTCGATGAAGTGAGTTCCATAATACCTAGGGAGTTGAGCTACCGAGAGATGAGAGAGATACTATATGGAAACGATGAGGAAATAGGATCGATGTATTTTCTCCAGGAGGAAGGAGTGTTCAAGCCTACTGATCCTAGAGAGATCAGAATGAGGAGAGACTTGAAGGAAGAACTACTCGAAGTATTGAACTCTAGTGAATTCAAATCCAGGATAAGATCTAATTGGATACTTTCCCCTTCATGGAGAGTACACAGTGGAAAAGCCACATTAGAATTGCTACGACTCTTAGAAAGGAGGGGACTAGCAAAAAGAGACGAAGAACATCCAGATTGGTTCCTCTTGGAGGACGAAACTACCCTCGTTTACGTTTCCCTCTTGGCCAAGTACTCTGCGATGGAGTCTCAGACATGGACCGTCACTGGGACTGACCTGAGGGAATACAGGAACATGACCTATGGGGCTAAGGAGGGAGAAAAAGCACTCAAACTTCATCTGAAGGACGTGCTGCCTGTTCCCAGGGAGAATGTGAGAATAGATGATATTCTTAGATTCAGGAGAAGGAGAAGGGAGGAACTATTACGCTTCAGGGAGATAATGGACGAAATACAGGACGAATTAATTCTGGCTGAGAATTTCCAAGAAGTGAAGGAGACAGTTGAGAGACACAAAGAGAGAATAGAAAGGGAAATCCTAGAGATAAAGAGGAGGATGAAGTCAGACTTAATAAGTTTAGCAATTGGATGTATGGAGTTCCTCATTTCTGGAACACAATCCCTGTTGTCGAGGGATTACGTGCAATTCGGAACGAATCTCATCGGTGGTTCACTCTTAATAAGTAAGTTCATAGTTAAGAGGAACTTGGGAGGTATTAGAGAAAGGCCCCTTTCCTACCTATACTATGCAGAAAAAGATGGGATAGTTGAAATAACTAAGAACAACTAGATTACTATGTGATTACATGGAATGTTGAGCTTTTTAGCAGCTAATTTCAAATTACCGTCGGTAGTATATATTTCTGCCTTCTCCATATGTCCTATTGCCAATAGGGAACAATCCACTAAGGACAATCCAAATTCCCTGAATCTAAAGTGGTAATACCCAGATAAAATTGCAATTCTGTTGTTTATTTCTACTAATCTAATTCCCTGAATTCCTTTCAGCTTCATAATCATGCGCTCAACCTCTTCTTTTCTATGATCCTTCAGCAACTGGTAATACGTCTCTGATACCACACCCTCTGGAACGAGTCCGGTTGTCCTACCTTTTGAGATACCATTTGCAACTCTCGTCCATTTCTCTGGAAGTTCCCCTGTGAGATATAGTGTAATGAAGCCTGTATCTAGGGAGCACTTCTTAGGCATCAATCCCCCTCTTCGGTTAGGCAAATTCTTTTTATCTTTAGTTCTCCATCCTTGTTTACAGCGTAGATTACGCAATTTTCGTCTTTAGATATGAGAAGGATTTCACCAGGAGAGAGTTTTTCATATATTGGTTCTATCTTTTTTCTTTCCTTCTCTTTAACCATTTTCGGCACCTCTACTACTTCGTCTCTAATAGAAAATAAACCTTACCTCGTGGAGGAAATACTATAAAAGGGGAGAACTCCAATCAAACAGGGGCTTACTTGAAACCGTTTTCGGTCTCGGAAGAAATACTGAAGGAGTTCGAGATGTATCAAACTACTACTTTCCCAATTTTAGATCAGGATCTAAGAGAAAAAGTCCTTAAAACAATAAGAGAGGAGAATTTACTCTGGAAAGGGCCATACATCTCACTAGAGAGAGATTACGTTCCAGGTAAAAGCTTGAGAGACCTCTCTGACGAGGGGCTCATATCGAAGGAAGTAGTTGATATGTTCTCGAGTTATGGTATAGAGAGGCTTTACGATCATCAAGAAAGGGCAATAAGAAGAATATTGGCAGGAAAAAACACAATAATAGCCACAGGAACAGGAAGTGGGAAGACAGAGGCCTTCTTAATCCCGATAGTGGAGTATTGCCACAGAAACAGGGGGAAGAGGGGAGTAAAGGCCCTTCTGATTTACCCAATGAACGCTTTGGCGAACGATCAATACGAGAGACTTAGGAGACTCCTCAAGGGATCAGGGATAACATTCGGCATCTACACGTCTAGAACTCCAGAGAAAATGGACGAAAGACCCATTGATGCGATAGATGAGGAAGTAACCACTAGAGAAGAAATACAAAAGGACCCCCCAGATATACTCATAACAAATTACTCCATGCTGGAATACCTTTTGGTGAGAAAGGAGGATCAGAAGATATTCAAAGAGAAAGCTCTCAAGTTCTTGGTACTGGACGAAATACACACATACAAGGGAGCCCTAGGAGCAGAAGTCGCTTGTCTAATAAGGAGACTAAAAGGACATGTCGGGAAACTCGGAGGAGAGCTAATTTGTATAGGAACTAGTGCTACTGTGAAATCGAAGTACGATAAGGATAAAAGAAAACTAAGGGAATTTTCAACGGATTTATTCGGGGAGGAATTCGACGAAGAATTCCTAATTGAGGAGAAGTATTACTTTCCGGTAGGAAGGGCCGAGGAAGTGCCTGAGGATCCGAGAATAGAGGAAGAAGATCTGGACGTTGAGGTCACCTTGGAAGAGGACATGATACCCCTCTTGGAGAAGCTGACTGGAAGCGAGTTCAGAGGAGGAGTCAAACCAGAGGAGTGGGCGTATTCCGTTCTAGAGAGAAATAAGATCGCTACACTAATAGAGACTAGGTTATTGGAAGGAGCAAAGACGATAAGGGAATTAGCTGAAGTTATAAGAGAAGAAGTCCCGGAGAGAAGAGAAACTCCAATGGAGTATCTAGAGAGGGAGGTAAAGGCCTATCTCCTATGCGGTATATTCGCTAAGAGAGATGGCAGGAGTAGGTTCAGACCAAGGGTACATGTCTTCTTGAGAGGATTCCAAGGCTTAGTTAGGTGTTCAAATCCATCTTGCGGAGAGATATTCAATGACGGGAAGACTAGATGCCCTAAGTGTGGTTCAATAACCTTTCCTTTAGAGGTTTGTAGAAACTGTGGTCAAGACTTCCTCAAGACTAGAACTTACTCCTTGGGAGATGGGCGGAGTATTCTCCTTCCGAATGACGACTACGACTCAGATGAAAACACCATGCACATCACCAGCGAAATAAAAGAAGTATATGGAGAGGAAGACGGAAGAAGGAAGATATCCAAGGGATACTTCTGTCCAAAGTGTTCCCTATTCTCTACCTCCTCTAGGAGACCATGTGATCACGAGGCAGTTGAGGTCTACGTCTCACATAACAAGCTGAACATATGTCCCGCTTGTGGAGGAAGATACGGAAATAGAGAGGTAGTTACTCTAGTGAGGAGCGGAATAGCCTCTGACATCTCGGTAATAACCACTACCTTGCTCTCCAACTTGGACTTCAGTGAGAGGAAGACTCTGATCTTCACGGATAATAGGCAAGACACCGCCCATCAAGCCGGATACATGGAAGACAGACACATGCAGTTCACCATAAGGCAGCTAATATACGACTTATTAAAGAGGGAAGGAAGAGCATTAGAGATGAACTCTCTAGGAGAGAAAGTCTGGACCCTAGGGGAGAGTAAGGGGATATTCGAGAGGCCCAAAACAAAAGAAGCGGAGAGTAGAGAGATAGACAAGATACAATTCTTGGTTTTAGAGGAATTCTCAAGATCACCAAGGTTGAGAATGACTTTGGAAGCACTTGGATTACTAACAGTAAATTACGGGAGATTAGAAGAGTTGAGAAACGAAGAGAAATTCAAGGAGATACTTTCAGCATATAACATAGAGGAAGAAGATCTCCTAAAGACAATTAGAGTGTTCTTAGACGAAATGAGGTTTAGGAGAGCAATATATCACCCACTTTATTCTAGGAGGCCTGATAGAAGAACTCTAGAGGCTTGGGGAATCTCCTTACCAAGAAACTGGAAGATAGCAGTTTTCTCGATGGGTAAAAGGAGGGAAACATTGAGAGAACATCAAATTTATCCACTGACTTCAGGAGGACCAGTCAAGACAGTGCTTGAGTCAGTAGTTCATAAACTCCACGGGATAAGTGGATCGGAAACAGGCAGATTCATAGAGCAAGTAGTTCTTCTCCTGAAGGAGAAGGGATACTTAAAGGAAGTGAGTATAGGTAACACAAGAGGACTTCAGGTAAACTCCGAGGCCATGGAAGTAGTTCCCTTCGAGGAGGTGTGGTTCTGTAAAAGCTGTACTAGGGCCTATCCGTATAAGCTAAAGAAGTGTGTGACTTACAGATGCCCTGGAACTCCAGAAGAATGGAAAATAGAGAGAGGGAACTTCTATGCCTATCATTACACGAAACACGAACCAATTGGTATAAAGGTGGCTGAACACAGTAGCCAAGTCCCTATAGAAGTGAGGCAAACATATGAGGAGGAGTTCTCCAATGGGAATAGAAACGTCTTGGTTTGTACTCCAACCCTAGAGCTAGGAGTAGATATAGGACAGCTAGTCTCTGTGATCATGAGGAACGTACCACCAATGCCATCCAATTATGCACAGAGAGCTGGAAGGGCTGGGAGAAGAGAAGGAATGGCTGTGATAATCTCTTATGCTAGAGGAAACCCACATGACTCCTATTTCTTCCAAAGACCAAATGAAATGATAACGGGTGAGATATTTCCTCCGGTTTTCAGGTTGGATAACGAGAGAGTGATAAGGAGACACGTGAGGTCTCTAATTCTCGAGAAGATGAACTCTAGATTACCGACTATGCTGGAAGAGATGGTAGAGAGATATCAGGAGAACGGCATCTGGAAATACAGAATGAAGAGAGACATTAGTATGATTGAAGAACTTAGGATGAGAAAAGAAGAGCTAATAAAAGAAATATTCTCTGTATTCAAAGATGACATTGAGAGAGGAAGAATAGCTTGGCTTACCAAAAAATACCTTGAAGAGGTAATAGAAAACTTCTTTGACGAAATGGAGGAAGCTTTGTCTCCACTGATAGAGGCTTTAAATTACATAGAGAGAGGGCTAGCACCTATTGTCGATAAGTTATCTAAAGGTAAGAATTTGACTAGAGATGAAACCAGAGAACTAACTAAACTAAATGAGAGGAAACAGGAATTGCTTACAGATAAATACATAGCATATACTTTGTCTTTTCTTAGAGAACACGGGTTCCTTCCTGGTTACGCTTTTCCTGGAAGGCAAAGCGTGCTCTATCTACCAGATAGGAAAGAGCCACTGATAAGGGACGATTACATTGCTATAAGAGAATTTGCACCAGGAAATTACATATACGTGGATAGGAAAAAGTATCAAGCAATAGGAGTGAATTTAAAAGAAATAAGAAAAGCGCTAGACATAGTAAATAGAGAAGAAAACACTTACAAGGTCTGCGATGGCGGATGTGATTACGTCACGAGGGACGTCTACGAAGTGAGATGTCCCCATTGCGGATCCCCCCTCTCAAAGAGGAACTACGTCGAACCCATCTTCTATTACTCTAGGAAGATAGACAGAGTCTCCTCGATGGAGGAGAGAAGAGAATACAAACCCTATGTAATCAGGGAATACCTAGAGACGGAAGGAGAGAAAGGAAAGGATTATTCTCTAGAGAACATGGAAATGAGGTTCAGGAGAAATTCAAAGTTGATGATCGTGAACATGGGAAGAGGAGGAGAGAAATTCCAGATATGCGTGAAGTGCGGAAGATGGAAGGAGAAAGATGAAGGATGGGAGGAAATACATAGAGGATGTGATGGAACCTCTTCTGATCTAGTGAGAGTAGATCTAGCTTCTAGGAAGATTGCTGACACCTTGGTAATAGTCCCAAAGATCGAAGAGTCTGATGAGAAAGAAAGGAAGAAGTTTCTCAAGACCCTGCTTCATGCCATTCTTCTGGGAATACACATAACTCTGGAAACAGAGTACAATGAGGTTAGAGGATTTGTAAGGACTCTGAGATTGGAATCTGGAAAGAAAACCATTGAGGAGATAGTTCTCTATGAGGAAGTTCCCGGAGGAGTAGGGTATTTGGAAACTGCAGCGCAAAACATGAGAGAGATAATAAGAAAGGCTTATGAAGTGTTATATGGGCACGAATGTGACGAAGCTTGCTATAATTGCTTAAAGAATTACTATAATCAGGCAGATCATCAGTATCTGGACAAGAAACTCATAAAGAAATTCTTAGAGGTAGCGATGGGGAAAGAATCAGAGGAGGACTACGTGCTCAGGAACGTGGAGTCACCACTCGAGAGAGAGTTCCTAGAGCTAGTTAGATCTCAAGGGATCCCAGATCCAGAGCCGCAAGTAATAATAGAAGACGAGAAAGGAGTCAAAATAGCTAGAGCAGACTTTGCATATCCCGAAAGGAAAATAGCTATATTCATAGATGGTTTGAAGTATCATACCGGGGAAATAGCCGAAGAGGATAGGAAAATAACCAACGAATTACAACTCCTCGGATGGCTAGTACTTAGATTTGATTCCTCTCAAATAAGGGAAGAGAAGTTCACGGTATTGGAGCAGGTTAAAAAGGCTCTGACTCTGATGAAGATTTAAAATTCAGTTAGCCTTCTATTTCTTTCCTCTTTGAATTCTTGAAGGGAACTTTGCCTTCCAAGGAGTCTATCGAGTGCTATTTTTACTAAATCTCTATCGTAGTTCTCTATCATTTCCTTCATTCTATAAACTATATCGCTCCATTTGGGTCTCTTCTCCCTACTAGCGAATATTAAGTAGTAACAAAACCCTTTACCATTTATTTTTATGTCTAAAACGAATTTCTTAAATTTTTTGATCTTGCTAATGTAAAAATCCTTTACGGCCTCCTCTGAGTTTAATTCACGAATCTTTTCCAAGCTCTCTCCAAAGTATCCAGAAACGGTTTCCTGCGCATTTTTCAGGGAGTCTATTCTCCCTATCTCCTTTGCTATTAGTCTAGCCTGATGTGTTATCATTAGGTCTCCGTACTTAATCTCAAGCAATCTTTCCAGGGAATCCCAGCTTATCTCCCATTTATATGGATCTACGAAGGCCAGATAGTTTTTCATCTTTTCTTGTTCGATTTCATCTGAAATTTCATATATTATTTCGTTAGCATCTCCTTTGTATATTTTGACAGTATCCTTCACCCAAGAGAAGTCTTCAGCTCTAGAGAGATAATTTATCCTCTTTTCGAGAATATCTCCGTACTTTAAATCACAAAAAATCATTTCATCGAATTTACGCATCTCATACTTTTCTAGCATGCGTTTTGTACCGTGTATTGCTACAAACGGAGAACCTGCGAATATCACATCCTCATTTGGGACTCTATTGAGCCCAGTTCCCGCGAAAGGATCTATGTAAAATAATCTCATTCCTCTAGAT
>QMUK01000055.1 GCA_003660555.1 Thermococci archaeon | reverse complement strand
GGGTAGAGGACCCATGGGGCACTGAGAAGGATGCTCTAGTGGTCGCTGGAGGAGGAAGGGAAGGGACTGCCAAGGCAGTCAAGAAGCTCCTAGAGGAACTAGATGCAATGATGGAGTGATTCCTCCTCTCTTTCTTTTTCTCTCTACTATTTTTACATAGCTTGACCCTAACATGAATGCCTTCAGGTGGAAAGCCTTTTCTAAGCTCGCTGGAAAATCCAATGGGGGATAACTTGACCCACTTTAGGAAAGGTATCATCTCACTATTGCTCATAGTACTCTTGATCTTCTCTTCCTATGTGATCTTCGACTTGAAGACAGAAGAAGGGAGGAGAGTTATTGAGGCTTCAGACCTAGGTGAAAGAGGTACACTAGTTGGCTTAATCCCTAGGACGAATAGCACTTTTGAAATACCAGTCTACTCCAAGGAAAAACCACTTAGGGAACTAGCCCTATCCCTAATGGATTTCGAGAATACCGAGAAAATAAGAGTGGTTTATTTCCCGGTAGAGGGTGAATCTAAGGAGAACTCGTACCTAGCCATGGGTATGACAGAGTTCGTCGCCAGGATGAGTATGACGTGGAGTCTGGTGATTTCCCTCGAAAAGAAAGAGGGGGAGGAGAAGAGAGTAGAAACCGAATATGGTCTGAATGAGAGTGTTAGAGAGATGATGTTCGCCAAGGGGGTAGAGGAAGAGATAATGAGAATGTTCGAATTAAACGATACTAAGCTGTCATCTTGGGATTACTTCTCCATAGGAATTGGAAGGCTAGGAACTCCCAAGAGGGTGCTCGTGGTGGTACTAACACCAAACGTGGGTGGAGACGAGAGAGCAATAAGAGTTCCTAGGAGAGGTCTGGTGATAGTGGAGGCACCTACCTTCGAAGAGGCTTACTGGGAGCTCTACAATCTTGGAATATTCGTTCAAGACTCATTTAGGAGAGCTCTAAGAAGGGAAGGAGCTTCCTATCAACGAGTCTCATGAGTTCTTCTTCATTTCTTGGTCTCTTGCTCAACAACTTTACCGCTTTTCTTCGATTCATTCCAGGAAGCATCTCTATCTGTCTTGGATCTGCCTCACTTAGCCTTATTGGATAGGGTATTCCAATCACAGACCTGCTCCCGTTTCCCATTACAAGAACATCGATGAATTTCCCTACTTCTAGTCTGCCAGGCACCTTCACAGTGAGTGGATAGGATCCGAATTGTCTCCCAAACGTCCAATTGTTCCTGACGACCTCTGTGAATACTTCTCTGAGAATAGTTCCCTTGGGAGTTATTCTCCTAAGGAGAACTGGGTCTATTTCCTCTCTGACTTTCTTCTTAAAGTAGTTTATTAGATTTGAATGCTTTTTGACGAAAAGATTTCCTACCTCTTGCATAGCAGTTCCCTTCAGTACAGCTACTTCTCTTACATTGATTCTCCTGACCAAATATCCTTCCTTGATTATTTTCTTTAGGAACTCCAAGTCCCTGAAGTATCTCTCTGGAGTCTCTCCCTTCAGTCCCAGTACGAAGTTTATCCCTGGCAGAAGCATTGGCATTCCATTCCATCCCTTTCTTTGCCCAATCTCGTTCACAATCCTCAATGCCTTTAGGATGTCCTCTCCTGTCGTTAATAGATTGTTTCTCTCGGCTACTTCTGGATCGGAAGTCTCCAGCCCAAAAGCTAGAACATTTCCGGGTGTACAATATCTAACTAGAGCTTCTATTACCTTCCTAGACTCGGGTCTCCTAGCTATGACAGCTGGATTGGCGTTATCTACGTGTAGTACCTCTATTCCAGGAGCTTCTCTCCATATTCTAAGAAACAGTCTCTCTATCATCTCCGGGTTTGGCGTTGGAACTTCCTTCTTCCTAGCGTCCTCTGAACCATATATGATTATATCCGATTGTCTTCCCAATCGGAAGTACTTACACCCTCTCTGATAAAGGGATGCTATCTCTTTCGCTATTCCTATCTCTGATCTAAACTCAGGAAGACCATATCTCCTAGGTTCTATACAAAAGGAACAACCTCCACTTAGAGCTCTGGGGCATCCTCTAGATGTCTCTATCTCACAGACTATGAATGGATAGCAAGGATGCTCCTTTACTACGAATGATCCTAAGACGGCCCATCTATCTACTTCCTCATAAGTTCTTCTGGAGTAGTTCCTTTTACTTTCCTTCCCGTTTACGTAGTCATATACTGCTCTTTCCACATCTCCAAATGAAACTACCTCGAAGACGTCGAATAGATCCTCAGTAATACTATTCTCGACTCCTCCGACTTGAGAGTGTCCAGCAACGATTGGTCCGCCTAGAATCTTCGGTGTCTCTATCCTGCTAGCTATTTTGGATATCTCCCTCGGAGTCGCTGGCCTGGTTCTGAGATACCTTCCGGGTGTGTGAGATCCTCCTATGAAAACTACCAGGTCTGCTTCCTTATTCATGTACTCTAGTTGTCGTTTCGTGTTATCTCTCACCTGATCTATCGTAACGTAAGTTACTTTCGCTTCTTGATTTCCGTCTAGGATTGCTCCTGCGACGTATCTCGGATACGTTCCCAAGTAAGGGGGAACTCCTAAACCTGCTGGTTCGTCAGTGTAACAATCGAGTATTACGCATCTCATCATGGATATCACTAGATGCCCAACGGATTGTTATTTAAAGATGTGGCGGGCCCGCCGGGATTCGAACCCGGGATTACCAGCTTTCTCCCCCTCGGACCTGGCTTTTTCTTCATCCAAGTAAGAGAACCGGATTTTCCTCACTGGGTTAGAAGGCTGGCGCCTTATCCGGGCTTGGCCACGGGCCCTCTCCTTCTTTCCTGATAGGAAGTCTAAAAAACTTTCTCTCTAGGTATGTTTTCACCATACGCATATCTCATTAACATGTTATTGCGCTATTAAGAAATTTTAAATCCCTGGAGATGAAGATGATATTAAGGCTCTGGCCGGGAGGGGGTCACTTGAGGACTTCGTTATTGCTGTTTCTACTGGTATGTGCATGCGTGACGCTTCCCAACATGGCCACAGCAGATTCGGAACTCTCAAACCTGAAGGATCACGTAGAGGTCAAATTTTATACTACTGGGTGCTGTAAGAGGTGTTCAGAAGTAGAGGCAATTTTACTGGGACTAGTGAGTGAATCTAATGGGAAAATAATACTAAGGAAAATTAATCTCAGTGGTAAAAGTCTAGATGAGCTACTAAAATACGGAATAACCATGATACCAACCATAGATGTGTGTGGAAGGAGATTCTCCGGATTGCCCAATACGGATTGGAGGATAGATGACCTAAGGAGTGCCATAGTCGAGTGTGGTGGGATCTCTAAAGAGTCTGAGCGTCACTCGAAAGAAGAAGTCAAAGATTGGAATCACTCGAAATACATTCTCCCTGGCCCAAGAATTGAGAAGGAAGTGAGTGAAGTACCCTTCGATGGTTTGGTCAAGGTGTATTCCGGTGAGCTAGAGGAATGGAGTGGCATAAGAGTAGATGGTGTGTCCATTTCTCCTTTGAAAGTCTCTGAGGACACTACGGAATTTCTACTGAAATTCGAGGGTGGATATAAGGTCATGGATGTCAGAACGGGAGAATGGGTAGAGGTTCTCGATTCTCTGGTGATCAGAGTTCTAAATGTCTTTGAAAATAAAGTAAATTTGGAAATCCTAGCTCCTCAAAACTCAAAGGTTGAAAGAGTTGAAATAGAGAAGTGGGAGTATTGGGAGAGAGTTGACAAAAGCGTAGTTCCTGTCGGGGAGAGTGTAGAGGTCAGTTTAACTTTGTTGAACCTATTGCCAGTGAACTTGGAATACAAACTGAAACTCAGAATAAACGGGGAAAGTTCCAGGGAATTAGAAATAGGCGATTTCACTCTTTTCCCGGGAGAGTCTATGGAGCATAAGTTCCCTATATCTTTTAATACTCCAGGAAAATATAGAATTTCTTGGATAGTTTATCATCTGGGAGAGGAATTCGTATCTGACGGTGTTTGGGTTGAAGCAATAGAGAATCCACCCATTTTAGATGTCAAACAAGAACTCCTTGACGAAAAAGTATTGGTTAGGGTGTTCAACAAGGGTGGCAGTACTGCTAGGGACCTAGTTCTAATACTCTCAACTGGAGACGAAATTCATCTCGGAGACTTGCCCCCAGGAGAGTCTGTAGAATGGGAGTACGATCCTCCGAATGAGAAATTCATAGAGGGAGTTGAAGTAGACTACTCCTTTTCTGGAAGGAGATTCAAGGAGTTCTCCAATCCCATAAGTAGAGAAATAGAGGGTAAGCCAGAGTTAGTACTGGAAAGTGTGCATCTCGGAGGTCCCTTGCCGTGGATGAAGAAGGAGGAGCGCTTCTTGGTGAACAGTGGATCTGAGAGTTGTGAGTTGTTGTCCAATGGAAAGAAGACCGTACTACTTCCAGGAGAGAGGATAAAAGTTAGCCAAGAGTTCAAGTGTTTGTGGAAGGGGAAAGAAGTTCCCGTGAAGGAGAGAAGAATCTCCCCGAAAAATAACTATTTGTCTATTTACGATTTGATTCTCTCTATCTTGGCCATTTCTCTCCTAGGGTTAATACTGATTGCTTCTAAGAGAGAAAGGAGAACTAGGAGAGAGCTACTGAGAACTGAATCCATCGTGGAAATATCTGCCAATAGACCTGGAGGCTTGCCCACTAAGAGAGATGTACTCGAGAGGTGGAAAGGTTTAACTCGGTTCAACTACTATTGAACCACAGTTAAACCAGTTCAACCACGTTGAAAGGAGGCATCACATTGGTGTTGTCCTTCTTAATGCGAGGCATCGCGAGGAAGGAAGACCTAGATAATGGATTTTCCTCTGTTCTGTCGGAAATAAATGAATTGAAGCTAAGAGTGGCTGAGCTAGAGAAGAAATTGGAAATAGCAAAACAGGAGGTCATAGTCGAACTTTCAATGCAAATAGAGGAAATCCTGTCTGGAATCTCGAGAGATTCAGAGACCACTGATTTGTCCTCTCTTCTCAAGGGACCACTCGCAGAAGTTTACGAGAGCATAAGCGAAGAGGAGTGGATGGATGCCAAGGAGATAACTGAGTCCTCTGGATTGAGTAGGACCTACGTCATATTGATACTGCAGCTCTTGGATAGTCTAGGACTAGTAGAGAGAAAACACCTCAAGAACAAAGTATTTTACAGGAAGAAGAGAAAGAGTGTCCTCGAAGAGGAGGAAGGGAAAGCAGAAGAAGAGGGAGAAGAGGGTGTGCAAGCCAACTAGTAGTAGCAGTGGCTAGTAGGGGAGTACCAGCACTTCGACTTTGTGAGGGATCACTCCAGAGGAGATCACAAGGGCTGGAATGTCCACAGTCATTTGCACCCTCTCTATTATTGATCTGTCGCTACTCCCTATTACCGTTTTTTTCGTGCCGAGTCTCATCAGCTCGTGGTCTACGTTATTGATCAATTTACCTCTCATTCCCAATCTTGAGAGGAGTGCTCTCATCTCTCCACTTTTGCTTACTTTACTGTCCAAGAAATACGTGACTTTCCTGAAACGCTCGTCTAGAATTTCTCTCATTTCCCTGAGTATCGCTTCAGTTTCAGAGCTCGGAGCATATCTCTTCCCTCCTATGAGAGAGAGATCTCGGTAAAATGTGTCGTCACACAATACTATCTCTCCTCCACGGAGAGCTGTCTCCAAAGTGATCAACACGTTGTAGAAGTCAACAAACAAACTTAACTCTTCTAGTTTCTTCCTCCAGGAGGTTATCTTTCTCTTCACTCGCTCAGCGACTTCTCTCCGAGAGAAGACTGCCCTTTGCAAGAGATGTCTCTCACGTTCGCTCAAGTTATGCTTGTTGGACACTAAATTGAGAGCAGAACTCCTCCTATATCCTGAGTTTATGAGACATCTGAACTCTCTAATGGCTTTAACTGTTCTTCTATTCGTTATGCATCTGTAAGTCAACATCTGTGACGCCTCGACAGGCATTAAGACTTTTGACGAATGCCACTCCATGGCATATGAGTCTATTATGCAATCTTGGTGTGTCATCATATAAACATAATTTTTCGGAGAGGATGAAGTGTTTTCAACATGAAATTCCCTCCAGAATGGAGAGATTTTTCGCTAATCGACTAATTCCCTTCCAACGAAAACTATTTAACTGAAGTTCTTGGCATAACCCCCTTCAGCCTACAAGGGCTTCGGAGGGAATGAGGCATGGATAGTGGTTCTGGCCGGGTGATAAGTCTATTAGTAATGGTAGTGATGTTAGGGGCCAGCATACCAGGCACCTTAGCAGCCCCTCTGCCAAACCAGGAATTAGAGGACTTCGACAAGAAAGTAGAGGGGCCAGCAGTAGAATTTAGTCCAGTACCATACCTAGATAAGGTGAAAAACAAAGAACCATACGAGAAACTAATGGAAATGGGCTTCCCGCAAGAAGTACTGAATAAATTACACGATCCTTCCTTGGCAGAGATACTGGTAGCTGCTCATGAGTCTAACATGAACTCAATGGTACCTGTCATAATAGTACTACAGAGACAGCCAGACATAAAGGAATTCAGGAAGACTTGGGCAGGAAAAGACGCTGATCAGTACAGAGCGGCATTAGTAGAGTGGCTTAAGCAGTTCGTCAAGGAGGATCAAGATTACTTGGTGAAGAAGATAAGAGAGCTAGGAGGATACGTGTACTACCAAGCTCACTACCTCAACGCTGTAGCAGCTAAGGTCCCTGCCAACAAAATAATGGAACTAGCGATGGACCCCAAGGTATGGCAAATTACCATGGGCAGAATATACAAACTACACGATGAGGCTTCCGATGCGGAGGCAGAATTCATAGCTATGCTGAAGAGATTCGCTACTACAGAGAGCTGTGATAGTTTCACTGGTCCAGAGAAAGATCTATGCGAAATGGTCAAGCAGATGGTAGAGGAGATGGGATTAGAGGAGTTCATGGAGAGGCTAGACAGGGGAGAAATCCCAGTCCCAGACGTGTTCCCTGTCTCGGAGACGCCAGAGCCAGAGCAGGAGCAGCAACCACCTGAGCAGCAGGAGGTTCCAGAGGAAATTCCAGGGCCTTCTCCACAGGACTTAGCAAGACTATGGAACTCAAACTACATAACCATGCTAAGCGAGAGGGGGAGTCCCCTAGCAGAAATAGCCTCTCTATCTATAGATTCAGCGACAGAAGAGGGAGTTGAGATAAACCCTGAGAAGATGACCGAGAGTGAATACAGTGAAGATGTCCTAGAGAGAATGCTGCTCACAGAGCAAGAGAAATACTTCTCCACCTATGCCCCATGGTACTACAATGCGGTCATGAACAACATATTCATCCCAAAGGAGAAGAAATATCAGGCAATGAAAGAACTAATGGAAGAAGCTAAGGACAAAGTTCTCTCTGATAAAGACGTAGCCGCAGAAATTGGAGCTAGTATAGCTTGGGGTCAAGGTTACACTGGTAAAGGCGTGATTGTCGCAGTTTTAGACACAGGTGCTGATATAACCAATCCAGCGCTGATCAACAAAGTAATAGACGCAAGAGACTTCACGTATTCCTCAGACTTCGCAGATTGGGGTATGGTAGCTCCAGGAGAGCCATACAAATACACTTTCGAGATAACCAAGGAGGCTCTATCGGAAGAATTCGTCACTCCAGATGAAGCTGGAATATACGATCCAATATATCCCGAGATTATTGTCTTCTGGGATGTGGGACTCTGGGACCCATTCGAACACGAGATACCTTGGATTAATGAGCCCAATCAGTTAGAATTCAAGCTATATAAGACTTCTCCAGCAACTGTAACAATTAATGGCAGGACTTTCAACTTAAACGATCCAGATGACGTCTATGAATACATAAGATACACCCAAGAAAACCCTGTAACGTGTGACAGATGGCTCTGGGAAGGTAGAGGTACTCTCCTCATAATGAGAGGTGCTTGGTCAACGTTCTGGATGGAAACCTACGACAGACATGGAGCAATAATAGGTCTCCCTATCCCATACTGTGGAGAGTACGAAAGACCGGAATACCAAGCATTCTTAGGAGAGTGGGTCTTGGAAATAAGTGGAGAGAACATAAAGTTCGGATGGGAAAATGCAAGTGGAAATTGGGGTGAACCTGTATACATATTCAACATGGACCTAGGTTGGGCCGTCGCAACCGGAAACGCAATAATTCCGAGATATAATCACCTACACAACCCTTGGGACGACGAGGGTCACGGAACCTGTTCAAGTGGTGTCATAGCAGCTAACCCATGGGGAGGATTCTCCGGTGGCGTAGCCCCAGATGCTAAGCTCCTCATAGCTAAGATATGTTCCGCAGCTGCTGGATGTCCCTT
>QMUK01000054.1 GCA_003660555.1 Thermococci archaeon | reverse complement strand
TTGGCGGACTTCAGCAAGGGTAGACTGCAAATAGAGGGATACAACCCCAAGGGCAAGAGGGTGATGTTCGGCTCACCCATAGGACTGCTAGAAGAAGCAACTAAGTTCTCCCACAGGGGAATGTTGTTCACCTATGGAAACCAGATAGGAGTCACAGAGGCTAAGGGAACCACAATGGAGCTGACCAAGGAAGGTTACCTCAAGGGAATGGTCACAGAGAAGATGCTCCCCAACAGCCAAGAATCCAGACCATTGCTAACTCCAGAGGACTTGGAGAACAGCTACTGGCAGAGATACGAAATAGCTGGCACTCCACCTTACGTGACCTTGCAGAAGGGCTTCCACATAATGCACTTCACCAGATACGCCGACAAGAAGAACCCAGACCCAGGACTGTGGACAATAAAGGTGAGCTATGACATAACCCAAGAGCAACTAGATGCCATGCTAGCAGATCCGCCAGTGGAGTACAAGTACACACTAATGGTCACCTTGACAATAGAGCCAGAGGAGGAGCTCTTGGACATAGTGATACCGAAGTGGTACATAGCGGAAACAGTCACGGACAGATTCGTGGCATCTAAGGAGATAAACGACTGGCTACTAGACAAGTACTACTTAGCCAAGAGCCCAGAAAGAGTGTTCGTTACCAGATCGGACAAAGCCGTGGACATAGCAGCAATAGCAGTACACGCAACTGCTACTAAGACTCCAATAGTGATAGTAGATCCGAAGGAGATACCTTCAGCCACAAAAGACGTGTTGAAGAGGATAGAGCCCAAGGAAGTCGTCATAATAGGAAGAGAAGTGGCTGTGTCAGAGAAGGTAGAGAGAGAACTAGAGGAAATGGGCTACAAGGTCTCCAGGATAGGAGGGCCCACTAGGTTCGAGACTGCGGCAGAAGTAGCCAAGACGTACTGGCCAGAGGGATCGGAGATAGCAGTCCTAGCTCCAGTGCCGATATACGAAGACGAAGAACACAAGACTGTGCCAGCCCTAATAGCCATGCCTCTGGCGAAGTACTACCAAGCGCCTCTGCTCTACCTAGACAGAGTTGGTGGAGAGGACGTGATACCTGAAGCGACCAAGGAGGCCCTGAGCAGCTTAGGAGTCAAGAAAGTGATAATAGTCGGAGAGACCAAAGTGGCTGAGGACCTAATGCAGATGGGCTACGACGTAGAACAAATAGCAGGAAAGGACGTGTTCGAAACTGCAGTGCTAGTGGCTAAGCAACTGAAGGACGTGCTACACTACAGGGCTCTGGCAATAATAAACGCTGAGGATCCAGGAGCACTCAACGCAGCAATGGTGGCAGCTCTCAAGGAGGGAGTAGTACTGCCAGTGAAGACAGATGAGGTTCCAGCTGAGATAGCGAAGTTCCTGAGCGACTACAAGTTCAAGGTGAGATGGGTGTTCTTCTCAGGAACAATGAGCCAGTCAGTCAGGGAACAAGTGATTGACCTAGTGAAGCCGCCCGTAGCCAAAGTGAGCAGGCACTAGCCTGCTCCCCCCAAATTTCTATTTTCCTGTTTGACTTCTCGATTCGTTCTGTTCTGGTTCCCATTCTGACTCAGATGTTGAGCCATGGTATCAATGCCATTAGTACGGACTTCTCACTGAACTCTCTCCTGTCCACCAATCCTCTGGTCAAGTAATTCACGGTACCTCCCTTCTCACCTATGCCAAGTATTCCGCTCCTCTCCTCCATTTCCTTGCCTAACTCTGTGCTCTTCAAGTCATATTGGAAGGCTGGACTCATTCCTATTCCCGTTTTTCCTTCCTTGTCTAAGATGACGCAAATCTCTAAACAGAGTTTGAATCCATGAATCACTACTATGCCTGCTTCTATTCCAACTCCGAAGTCCATAAGTGACTCTCGTGCTCTCTTCGTGGCACCTGAAATAATCTCGTCGAATCCAATTGGTTGGTCCTTGTACTTCACCCTCTTCGGATATATCGAGACTTCCCTCTTTGGAAAAGCCCTCAAAAAAGCTCTCCTTACTGCGTCTATTTTCACCGGATTCAAACTCCCTACTCCGACTCTCATGGCATGCTTTTTAACCCGAAGGGTAGAAAAGGTTAAGCATGAGACTCCTCTACAAGATATACGAATGGAGACTCGAGAGACAAGTGCTTAAGAACAGAGAGAAGATCCCGAGACACGTGGCAATAATCTTAGACGGAAACAGGAGATTTGCCAAAGAGAGGAATTTGGATCCATGGGAGGGGCACAAACTCGGACTCCAGAAGTTGGAAGAGGTGCTGGAGTGGCTATGGAACCTCGGAGTCAGAATAGTTACTGTGTATGCCTTCTCCAAGGAGAACTTCCATAGAAGTGAGAGAGAAGTGAGGGAACTCATGAACCTGATAAAGGACGGATTCATAAGGATAAGACGGGACGAGAGGATAAAGAAATATGAAATAAAAGTCAAGGCAATAGGCGACTTGGAAGAGCTCCCAGAGGACGTTAGGGCTGAGATAAGAAAAACCGAAGAATTTACTAGAGAGTTCAACGGGGGAGTGTTGAACGTAGCTGTGAGCTACAGTGGTAGATCGGAAATAGTCAATGCTGTTAAGGAAATAGTCAAGGACTACTCCAAGGGCAAAATATCATTGGATGAGATAAACGAGGATACTTTCTCTAGGTATCTCTACACGGCGAGACTTCCGGATCCAGACCTGGTAATAAGGACCAGTGGGGAAGAGAGATTGAGTGGATTCCTGTTGTGGCAATCGGCTTACAGCGAACTTTACTTCTGTGAGACCAACTGGCCAGAATTCAGGAGAATAGATCTCCTGAGGGCAATAAGGACGTATCAAGGCAGAGAGAGGAGGTTTGGGAGGTAATTCCGATGGTTAGCAAGATAAAGGAGTTAGGCACCATACTCAGAAGGAAGAGGATTGGGCTACTGATAGATGGTCCAAACATGCTTAGAAAGGAGTTCAACCTGAATTTGGAATTCCTTAGAAAGAGATTGGAGGAATTCGGATCTATAAGGGTTGGGAAAGTCTTCTTGAATCAGCACGCCCCGGAGAAACTCATAGAAGCTGTGAGCAACCAGGGTTTCCTACCGGTAGTGCTAGTGGGAGACATAGA
Source organism: Thermococci archaeon (assembly GCA_003660555.1). Taxonomy (GTDB): domain Archaea; phylum Hadarchaeota; class B88-G9; order B88-G9; family B88-G9; genus B88-G9. The sequence continues at coordinate 5,226 of QMUK01000054.1, read as the reverse complement.
CGTTCCCTTGGCAATAGAGGCCATGGAGATGATATACAATCCCAACATAGACATAATAGCTCTGGCCACCAGAGATGCTGACTTCTTGCCCATTCTGATAAAAGCAAAGGAGGTTGGAAAGGAGACTATAGTAATAGGAGGTGATCCAGGGTTTAGTGTAGCTCTTCAGAACGCTGCCGATCACGTCATAAGGATAGAAGATCTAGAGAGTGGCCCCGTCTAATGCTTTAGGACAGGGACAAGTTCTCTTCATTCCTTTCAATTCAGATATCAGCTTTGAGAAGAGAGTCCGAATCTCCTCTTCTTTCTCTCTCGTGACTTCTAAAACTTCATCGATGGTGAGTTTCTTCCCTTTTATTCCAGCGGCGTAATTCGTGACTATGGAAACGGAGGAATAGCACATGGCTTTTTCTCTGGCTAGAAAGACCTCGGGAGCTAAAGTCATTCCCACTACTTCTCCTCCCAGTAGGGTATAGGCCCTTATCTCGGCTGGAGTCTCGAACCTAGGGCCGTTGGTGCAGACGTACACCACTCCCCTGTATTCCCTCTCCAGTAACGAGTTAATCTGTGGGCACAAAGGATCGGTGAAATCCACGTGTACTGGTTCATCGAAGAAAGTCCTCTCTCTACCACTAGTGAGATCTATGACGTCCCTCACGTACACTAGTTCCCCCGGTCTAATTTCAGGCACCATGGACCCAACTGCAGAGGTCGAAAGGATCCTTTCTACACCTAGGGAGTGCAATGCCCATATATTTGCTCTGTAGTTCACTAGATGTGGTGGTAATTCGTGTTTCTTCCCATGCCTGGCCAGTAAATAGACCTTAGTTTTCCCAATGTGTGTTAGTCCTAGTTCAACTGTTCCATATGGGGTTTCAACTCTTAACTCTTCCTCTGGGTCCATCAATCGATATATGCCTGTTCCTCCAATTACTCCGAACAAAGCCCCGTCAAATCCTTAAATCTCCTAGTATAAAAAAGGTTGGGGTGGTGGTCTGAAGTTCGCCAGAACAGGAAAGAGAGATTTCCTCAGAGTACTAGACTTGGACAGAGAGGAACTGTGGACTCTAATGAAGGTGTCTGAGCACCTGAAAACTGAGCACATTTTTGGGGTGAGAAGAAATCTCCTGAAAGGGAAAATACTAGGTATGATCTTCCAGAAGCCATCCACTAGGACTAGAGTTTCCTTCGAAGTGGCCATGGAGCATCTAGGAGGAAGGGCAATTTACCTAGGTTGGCAGGAGCTTCAACTGGGGAGAGGTGAGACGGTAGGAGACACTGCCAAGGTACTGAGCAGGTACTTAGATGGAATAATGGCCAGAGTCTATGAGCACTCTCTCCTAGAGGAACTAGCTAGAAATTCCTCTGTTCCTGTCATAAATGGTCTCTCAGACGATCACCATCCAGTTCAAGCAATAAGCGATCTCTTCACCATAATAGAGAAGAAAGGGTGGGACGTCGAGGGTCTAAAACTGGCCTACGTCGGAGACGGAAACAACGTCTGCAACTCACTAATAGAGGTATCAGCTCTGTCCAAGATGGAAATATGGGTGGCCACTCCCAAAGGATACGAGCCAAATGAAGAAGTACTAATGAGCGCTGAGAGGATTTGGAGTGGAATACATCTAACCAATGACCCGATAGAAGCTGTTAGAAATGCAGATGTGATCTATACGGACGTATGGGTAAGCATGGGGATGGAAGAAGAGAGACAGAAGAGATTAAGGGATTTCTCCGGTTATCAAGTGAATTCAAAGCTAGTTTCCCATGCGAAGGAGGAAGTGATCGTGATGCACTGTCTTCCGGCTCACAGGGGAGAGGAAATATCAAACGAAGTTATGGATGGGCCAAATTCAGTAGTCTTCGATCAAGCGGAGAATAGATTGCACGTACAGAAAGGTCTTCTAGTGCTCCTCCTAGGGAAGTGAGAGATTTGAGGGAAATACTAAATCCGAAGAGTGTTGAACTAATAGGCAATAGCGAAGTCAAAGAGGAAGTGGGAATAGGGAAGCCAGAAGTATTTCATTCTGTTCAAAGGAACTTAGGAATGTTTTCTGGGGAAGTATACATCACGGATCTAAGCAAAGACGAAGTAGTTGGAGGAGAACTCCAAGTTTATGTGTTGCCCAAGGAGGAACTAGTGGAGGCGATGGAAAGAGGTGTCTCATCTGGTTGCGAGGGAGTAATAGTTCTCTCTTCCGCCAAGGGATACGAGGAGGAAGTACTGGAAATTGTCTCTAAGGAGGGAGTGAGACTCCTAGGGCCTAACTCCGTTATGGGTGTGATAAACACGGAGAACAAGTTAAATACTACTTTCCCCGAGGAAATTAGCCCGAAGCCAGGGTCTATATCGGTAGTGTCTCAGAGCGGTGGTGTGGGTGCAACCCTATTGGAAAGAATTCTGAGTAGAGACCTGGGAATTTCTAAATTCATTTGGTTAGGGAACAAACTAGACATAGATGAGGTAGATGCTCTTGAATACCTGGGAGAAGATGCTTCCACAAGGGAAATCGGAGTCTACTTGGAGGACACTAAAAGAGGAAGAGAACTCATGCAGGTGGTCGAAGACTTGGCTAGGGAGAAGAGGGTTTTCTTCCTCATAGGAGGTTCATCTGAAGCTGGGGCAAGGGCTGCTCAGACCCACACTTCCGCTCTAGCTGGAAACTACAAGATCTTTAGGAGTGCGATTGAACAAAGCCAAGGCATAGTTCTAGACACATTAGATGAATTATTCGACGTACTCTACGTTTCCCAGATGTGTCCAATTCCGAGAAGGAAGGAAGTAGACATAGTTACGAATGTCGGAGGTCCCGGAATACTCGCGAGCGACTTGCTGAACTCCCTAGGGGTCCCGCTCTCAAGAGACAGAGAGAACCCACGTGACTTGATAGCAGACGCTGACTACAAGAGATATCTCAATGAAATTAGGGGGGATGTACTAACACTGGTTATAGTTGGGTTCGAATCCACTACTTTTTCCCAAAAGGACCTAGATAATCTAATAGACTGTCTAAGAGGAAAACCAGTTGTGTTACTCCTTCTAGGAAATTTCGAATCGAGGAGGGATGTCATATACTTCCAATCCATGACTAGGGCTTGCCTCGGAATAAGGAACTTCCTGAGGTGGTTCCTTGCTAAGAACTCTGGAAATAGTTGAGAGAGATGAAGAATACGTCGGAATAATACTAGATCAAAGAGCTTTACCCCTAGAAGAGAAGTATCTGGAGGTGAGAAGCTCCGAGGAAGTTGCAAGAGCCATAGAGGAAATGGCCGTAAGAGGAGCACTTGCCATAGGACTAGCTGGTGTCTTAGCCATAGCCATATCCGTACTGAACTCTAAGGACTTCGAGGAAGCCATGAAATCTGTTAAAGAGGCTTACTCCAGAGTGAGGAAGACCAGACCAACAGCCAGGAATCTCTTCTGGGCTACAGATAAAATTATGAAATCGATATCAAGCTGCGAAACTCTAGATGAGCTTAAAGAAGTAGCTATAAAGACTTTCAGAGAAATGGCTAAGGAAGATGAAGAAACTAATAAGAAAATAGGTTATTTCGGGGCTAAACTAATAAAAGACGGGCAAAACATATTGACGCACTGTAACGCAGGGGCTCTAGCCTGCTATTCCTTTGGGACTGCATTGGGGGTCATAAGAGCTGCTTGGAGGGAAGGAAAGAGAATACACGTATACGTAGACGAAACTAGACCTTTACTCCAAGGAGCTAGGTTAACTGCTTGGGAACTCCTCCGAGATGGGATCCCTCATACTGTCATAGTGGACTCTGCTGCAGGATACCTAATGTCCAAGGGAGAAATAGACCTAGTAATCGTGGGTGCGGACAGAATAACCATGGAAGGAGACGTGGCCAATAAAATAGGCACTTACACGCTAGCGGTACTTGCGGAGAAGCACAATATCCCTTTCTACGTTGCAGCCCCTACTAGCACAATAGATCCGGAAATAGAGAGTGGAGACCAAATCAAGATAGAGGTCAGATCGGAAGAGGAAGTGAAGAAGTTCCTAGGATTGGAGGTTTCTCCGAGGGGATCGAGAGCATATAATCCAGCTTTCGATGTCACTCCAGGAGAAATGATAACTGGAATCATAACCGAGAAGGGAATACTTACTAAACCATTTAAAGAGAAAATTGCGGAGCTGTTCAAGAAATGAAGCTGAGGGACTACGTGCTAATCAGAGTTTTACTTAGCATCCCTATGATATTGATTCTATTGTCTGTAGTATTCCTCATTCTCAGAGTCATACCGGGAGATCCCGTTGTGGCTATTTTAGGTCCAAAGGCCCCGCCAGAGCAAGTAGAAGAATTGAGGGAGAAGTTGGGACTGAACGATCCCATATATGTACAGTACTTCAAGTACCTAGGTGGATTAATTCGTGGGAATTTGGGGGAGTCTATTCTAACAGGCAGAAGTGTCTCAGAGGAAATTCTGGAGAGATTTCCTGCTACCTTAGAACTCTCGATTGTTTCAATGACCATAGCCTCTCTTCTCGGAGTTTTCCTAGGAGTAGAAAGTTCTAGGAGAAGGAATAGCCCAGTAGATGTGTCAATAAGAGTATATTCGCTAGCAATATATTCTATACCTATATTCTGGCTTGGACTTATGTTTCAACTTATATTTGGGAAATATTTAGGAGTTCTCCCAATATCTGGTAGAATAAGTCCGTTAATGGAGCCTGAAAGGATAACAGGCCTTTATCTAGTGGACAGTATACTGGAACTGAATCTAAGAGCTTTCTTGGATTCACTAGAGCATCTTATACTGCCCTCTCTTACTCTAGGCTTAGTCCTTTCCGGAGTAGTAGTGAGAATGACTAGGGCGAACATGCTGGAAGTCCTAGAGAAGGACTTCATATTAGCCTCTAGAGCTAGGGGAGTAGTTGAGAGGAGAGTCATCTACAAAGATGCTCTGAAGAACGCTCTAATCCCTGTCATAACGATGATGGGTCTTCAATTCGCTCTGCTAATGGGTGGTGCAGTCCTAACGGAAACGACTTTCTCTTGGCCTGGGATAGGCTCCTACTTGATAATGAGAATTGGATACAGAGATTTCTCCGCGGTACAGGGAGCAATAGTATTTTATGCAATCTTAGTGGCCTCAATAAGTGTTTTAGTAGACATAATTTGTGCTTACATAGATCCGAGGGTGAGATACTAATGCTCGAGAGGAAAATGGTCTTCCTTGGATCTTCGATACTACTCGCTTTCATA
>QMUK01000053.1 GCA_003660555.1 Thermococci archaeon | reverse complement strand
AATTCGGCCAATACCTCTACTTCTTTTCCTATTTCTCTTATTATTGGCGCCCTTATAAACACAGCCTTTATTCTCCCTATTTCTGAGTTTAATTCTACTTCAAAGCTCTCTCTCTGTCTACCGTAAGCATTTCTCTCTATTTTCATGTTTATCAGCCCTAAGCAATACTGTTCTGGGTGATTGATCACTTCTCTAGAGAGCAATATGGCTCCAGCGCAAGTCCCCATCACCGGAATTTTCCTCTCTTGAATAGCTTCTAACAATCCGAATTTCTGGCTCAGCTTAGTTATGGTAGTGCTCTCTCCTCCCGGGATTATGAGACCATCTATTTCATCTATTTCTTTTGCCTTTTTTACTATCATAGAATTAATGCCCATCTCTCTTTTTAGGAGTAATAGATGTTCTCTGAAGTCTCCCTGAATTCCTAGCACACCTATTATCAAGTCATACACCTCTCACCTGTAACAATTCCTCTCTCGGGATTGATCTGAGATCTAATCCCTTCATAGCCTCTCCTAACCCCTTAGAAACTTCAGCTAGAATTTGAGGGTCATCGTAGTATGTCACGGCAGTTACTATGGCTTCTGCCATTAATTCCGGGTTCTCTGACTTGAATATTCCAGATCCTACGAATACACCGTCTGCTCCGAGATGCATCATCAGAGCAGCATCTGCAGGAGTTGCAATTCCGCCAGCTGCGAAGTTAACTACCGGAAGCCTGCCTAAGTCTTTCACTTCTCTGACTAATTCTATTGGAGCTCCCAATCTCTTAGCTTCCATGTAAAGCTCGTCTTCTCTCATTCTGGATATCTTCCTTATTTCAGACATCACTGCTCTCATGTGTCTGACAGCTTCCACGACGTTTCCGGTCCCCGCCTCTCCTTTAGTCCTAATCATTGAAGCTCCCTCTGATATTCTTCTCAGAGCCTCTCCTAGATCTCTAGCTCCACAAACGAATGGAACTTTGAATTCCCACTTATTTATGTGATGTTCTTCATCTGCCGGAGTTAAGACTTCACTTTCGTCTATGAAGTCCACACCCATTGCCTCTAGGATTTTGGCCTCGACGAAGTGTCCTATTCTGACTTTGGCCATTACGGGAATAGAAACGGAATCCATTATCTCCTCTACTATTTTGGGATCTGCCATCCTAGCTACTCCTCCAGAAGCCCTTATGTCTGCAGGAACCTTCTCTAAAGCCATTACAGCCACAGCTCCTGCATCTTCCGCTATCATTGCTTGTTCTGGAGTAGTGACGTCCATTATCACTCCGCCTTTTAGCATCTCGGCAAGTCCTCTCTTGACTAGAGTGGTGCCCCTAAGGATCAATTCCATCCCCCCTTGGCCTGGAATAGATTATCTTAAAACCCTTCCTGAGTGCGACAATGTACTAACTGTTTGGATTACCTCAACGTTCTGTTTCAGGTACCTAATTCGTTTACATCACGAGACTAAATTAATTTTAATATAGAGGAAAAGTCCATATCAGTAGCAGGAATTTCCGAAATGTCAGACGAAATGAGGAAATACCTGGCAGGTTACGATGATCTACAGAGATTCGTGTCATATTACTACCAGATAGACTTGACTAGAAAACTCAATGTGAAACAAGTCCTAGAAATAGGCATAGGGAATAAGACAGTTTCGGATTATCTCAGGAAGCTTGGATTGAGGGTTACTACTTTAGACTTGAGCTCTTGCCTTCACCCAGACGTTGTGGGAGACGCATCTAGAATCCCGTTTAAGAACGAGTCCTTCGATGCAGTGCTCTGCTTCCAAGTCCTGGAACACCTTCCATGGGAGCTCTTCCCAAGAGCTATCTCAGAAATTTCCAGAGTCACTAGAGAATACGCAATACTATCTCTTCCACACTCTTCTTACTCAATGGAAATGATATTTAGAGGAACTCCCATTAACAAACTCTTGAAGAGGAGTATAATTCACATCAGGATTAGTCTACCTAGGAAGGGGAAAAGAAGCGAAGAACATCACTGGGAAATCGGACTGAGACAATTTCCACCGAAGAAAATCAGGCATGAGATATGCAAGCATTTCCACATAGAAAGAGAACTGAGACCGCTACTCAATCCTTACCATCATTTCTTCTTATTAAGAAAGAGAGGAAAAAGAGGAGCATGACTCAATGGTTGCTCGACAGACGATAGTAATAAAAAATGATTGGCGAGACCCTAGGGTACGAGATCATCGGAGGGATGTAAATACCAGAAGAATATTTACTCTATTCAGGCAGGTGCCCTTCTTGTGGTGCAGACAAATTCGTAAGTAAAATCAGAGTAGATGACGTTCCCTATTTGGGGAGGATACTAGAGTTCATATCGTTTTGCAATGTTTGTTCATTCAGAAGCATAAACGTGAGTGCAATGGACGTGAAGAAACCAACTAGGTTCCAAGCCAAGATAAAAGGAGAAAAAGGTCTGAAAGTGAGAGTAGTCAGATCTAACACCGGGGTCCTTCGGATTCCAGAGCTAGGTGTTAGAATAGACCCAGGACCGGCTTGTCAAGGATTCGTTTCAAACGTAGAGGGTGTTCTACACAGAGTAATGGAGATAGCTGATCTCCTAGAGATGGACTCAGAGGGGATAGAAAGAGAAAGGGTCATTGAGCTAAGAAACAAGATAAAGCTAGCATTAAACGGGAAATTAGAGTTTACTCTAATAGTAGAAGACCCATTTGGGAATAGCGGGCTCTATTCCGATGAGGAATACCCCATAGATAGAGAAGAACTAAGTGAGGAGGAGGCAAACGTCTTAAAAAGAACAATCGGAATAGAGGTATACTGATGATACTCCTATTGACCGGCACTCCAGGCACCGGGAAGACGTTAGTTGGTAAAGTCCTTTCAGATAGATTAGGACTGGAATTGTTGGAGATAAGTGACCTAGTTAGGAAATGGAAGTGCTATCTTGACGTAGAAGATGATACATACATAGTAGACATCGAATGTCTCTCGAAACATCTCAAAGGAAGAGATGATTATATATTGGTAGGCCATCTCTCACATCTACTCGAATTAGATGCAGATTGGGTCATAGTTCTCAGAACAAATCCTAAGGAACTCGAAGAGAGACTTAAGTCCAGGAGATACCCGGAGGACAAAATAAGAGACAATTTAGAAAGCGAAGCTCTTGGAATATGCTCATACGAGGCCAGAGAGATCTACGGAGAAAAGGTTTTTGAAGTAGACACGAGTGGCAAGAGACCAGAAGAGGTAGTATCCGAAATACTGGATGTCATCTGGGGCAGGAGAAAGGGTTATTATGGGATAGACTATCTGGAGGAATACTATGGAGGTGAAGGAAATGCTCCTGTTCGTGAGGACTACCCTACTCATGGGCCTCCTGACCTCTCTCCTCATCCTAGTAGCCGGAGCCATATCCATGGCCACAGGATATGACATGGGGGCATCTATACTCATGGCCCTGATTTTCGCGGGAGCAATGAATCTCCTCACCTATTACTACAGCGATAAGATAGTCCTGAGAATGTACGGAGCTAAAGAAGTGTCCGAGAGAGAATATCCAAGACTTCACCAAACAGTAAGTATGCTATCTGCAGTTGCCTCGATACCAAAACCTAAAGTAGCGGTAATGGAGGAGGCTACACCGAATGCATTTGCGACAGGAAGGAATCCATCTAATTCGGTAGTAGTAGTCACCAAAGGCCTTCTGAGATTACTTAGGGAAGACGAAATAGAGGGAGTTCTAGGACACGAGATAGCACACATAAAGCACAGAGATATACTCATAGGAACAATAGCTGCAGTAATAGCTTCTGCAATAGCGTACTTGGCTTTAATGGGAAGATTTCTTCTTCTGTTCGGGGGAGGAAACAGAGAAAGGGGGTCTGCAATGAGTCTAATAGGTCTCTTCCTAATAGCATTCTTCGTCCCCATAGCTGCATTAATGGTGAGATTTGCCATTTCCAGATCCGAAGAGTACAGAGCAGATGAGGAAGGAGCTAGGATAACAGGAAAGCCAGAGGCACTTGCAAGTGCTTTGAGAAAAATAGAGAGTTATGTCAGGGGAAGACCCATGTCAAAGGGAAATCCTGCTACTTCTCACATGTTCATAGTCAATCCATTCAGGGGAGAATCTTGGAGCATGTTCGGGCTATTCTCAACCCATCCCCCGACGCATAAAAGAATAGAGAGACTCATGAAAATAGCTAGGGAAATGGGTAGAGTGCCTTGACATCTCGAGACGAAGTGATAAGGGTAGAGGATTTGAGGAAGACTTATCGAATGGGTTCTACCCTAGTTGAGGCCCTAAGGGGAGTTACCTTCTCTGTAGAGAGAGGCGAGTTCCTCTCAGTGATGGGACCCTCGGGAAGCGGGAAGAGCACATTGCTCAATCTCATTGGAGCCCTAGATAGGCCAACCTCAGGCAGAATCTTCCTAGATGGTCTAGATATAACTAAACTGAGTGAAAAAGAACTGGCGATTATCAGAAGGAAGAAAATAGGATTCGTCTTTCAGTTCTTCAACTTGATACCAACGCTGACAGCAATTGAGAACGTCGAGCTTCCAATGGTATTCTCTGGACTTCCTCGCAGAGAAAGAAAGAGAAGAGCATCCGAGTTATTGGAACTGGTTGGACTGAGCGGGAGAGAGAGACACAAGCCTGGGGAATTGAGTGGGGGAGAGCAGCAAAGGGTAGCTATAGCTAGAGCATTGGCAAACGATCCATCTGTAATACTGGCAGACGAGCCAACCGGGAATTTAGACACGAAGACTGGGGAAGAGGTAGTGTCCATAATGGAGAGATTATCTAGAGAGGAAGACAAGACCGTAATAGTCGTCACCCACGACCCAGAAGTTGCTAAGAAGACTAGTCGAATCATTGAAATAAGAGACGGAACAATAGTAACATGACTTGTGATTATTGCTGATTACTCGCTATCTCGTTTGGTTCTCGCTCTATATTCAGCCTTTGCCTCTTCCTCTTCTATTCTCTTTTCAATCCATCTCACACCGAGGAAGTAGTGTATCGAGAGACCAATTCCCCAGAAGAACATGGGATATATGAACCAAATGGCATTAGGGGAATACAGGAAATTCACCACCACGAAGAGGGAATTCACCAATGTATATGCCACTAGGTGTATCACGAATCCCCTTCTAGCCTCTTCCTTCTTCACCTCTCTATAAGCTAGTTTGTATTCCTCCAAGAAAATCTCGCTCAAGTTGCCACCGTGAGTTTCTCGCTGACTAAGTATCTAACCTTTTCGACTGTGACTTAGAGTAATCATCTTTATATAATATGCTCATAATACATGGGTAGGGGTAGAAGTGAGAGGAAGGAAAACAGCTCTACTTACAGTACTCTTGGTTACTTCACTTTTCCTGACACCTTTATCAGCAACTGAGTTAGAACTCAGTAGAAATACAGAACCAAGCTTTAAAGTAGGAGTAGTAATGACTGAGCCAGAGGAAATAAGGCCAGGAGAGGAATTCTTGAGAGTTAAGGTATGGATAGAGAATCTGGACCCAGAGAGGACCTATAGAGGAGTGGCAGTGGAACTGAAACCTAGGTTCCCGTTTAGTGCCAGAGGGTCCATGGAGAAATTCCTCGGGGATTTCGGACCACATAGGAGCTCAATAGTTGAATTCGTTCTAGAAGTAAGCGATAAGGCATATGAGGGGGAATACAAGCTTCCTCTCATGTTAAATTTCTCAGACACCTTTGGAATGGAGTACTCTCTAAGGAAAGACATAGAACTTAGGGTAGATGGTTTTCCAAAAGTGGATTTGCTAAAATACAGACTCTTTGGAACCCCTAGGCCCGGATCAGAAGTAACGATACAACTGGACCTAATTAATAGGGGGACGGGTAAGGCTAGGAATTTAGAGGTAAGAGTAGGTATAGAGTCAGCGTCCATTAGAAGGGAGACCACGTCTCATCAAAGGAGTTTCAGAAAATCGAAAAGGACCCAATACTCAGAGGAAGTCCACTCAATCACGGAGCAAATTACCAAGTCACCTCCCACTCTATTTACTCAACAGAGACAATTTCCCATTGTTGAGGAATTACCCTTAGGACTTTTGGAAGAGGATTCAAAAAAATTCCTGGGTGTGCTTTATCCTCTAGACAAGAGAAGAGTTACTTTCAATGCAATAATCTCCGGAGATGCGAAATCTGGGGTTTATCACATTCCCGTAGAGATTAGATACATGGACGAGGATGAAATCATAGTAGAGGAGACTTCCATATCCATAGAGGTTTCAGGAGAACCTGAATTGGAGATAATACCGAGAGAATATCCGAGGGAGGTATCTCCTGGAGATGAGTTCTCCCTGAAGGTAGACGTAATAAACAGAGGAGAAACTGATGCCAAATACGTTTTATTGATGTTAGAGAGCAATCAGACAGATAGTATAAGCCCAGAAGAAGTATACGTCGGCACTCTGGAGCCAGACGATTTCGATACAGTGGAGTTCGACATCTCCCTGAAAGAGGAGTTGATTGGGAAGAAGGTAATCCTCCTACTCAGAGCCCATTACAAGGACTTCAACAACATGGATAAACTCTACGAAGAGGAACTAAAACTAGAACTAGCGAAACCCGAGTATTTGAGGAAAGCCAAAAGGAAGGAGAAGGAAGGACTTATAAGGAGAATACTGGACTGGATATTCGGATAGAGAATTAATTCTAGCGGGATGAACCGGAATGGAGATAGTACTTCTAGCTATCAGAAACCTCAGAAGACAAAGAATGAGGAGTTTGCTTACCATTCTTGGAATAACAATAGGGGTAGCTGCCATAGTTTCACTCATTTCACTTGGAGAGGGACTTAAGGAGACTAGCGAAAGAGAACTCTCAGTTTTAGGGGACAAAATATACGTAATGCCAGAAAGAGAGGGTGGAATACCAAAAGGGAAAATCACTCTGGACATGGTGCCGATAATAGAAAGAATCAGGGGAGTAGAGAAGGCCGCTCCGGTAGTGGAGAGACTAGGTAAGATCTATCTCTCAGAGGACGAGTACAGAACTTACTGGATAGTTGCATTCGATCCCAGAGATACCGAAGTAGTTGCTCCTGAAAAGGAAATAGGGATAGAAAAAGGGAGATTCATGCGTGAGGGAGACAAATACGTCCTAGTACTTGGATACAGACTGGCAAGGGAGCTAGAAGAAGAGGGAGTAACTCTCAGAAAGAAGGTCTCTGTGGAGGGGAAGAGGAAATTCAGGATAATAGGAGAGTTAACCGAAGTAGGAAGCGGTTTCTTCTTCAACTTCGACTACATCGCTATAATGCCTCTCAGGGCAGCCATGGACGTATTCGATTTAGAGGACGAAGTGAGTTACATAGCGGTCAAGATTTACGACATAAGAAAGGCAGAGGAAATATCAGAGAAAATAGAAGAGAAACTTAAGGAGGAATTCGACGAGGACATAGTTGTAATGACCTCTAAGGAGATAATGAAGATAATAGGGAAGTTTCTCGGATTAATAGAGGCAATATTCGTTGGGATTGCTGCAGTTTCCTTGCTAGTTGCAGGAATAGGGATAATGAACACTATGCTAATGTCAGTCATGGAAAGAACTAGGGAAATAGGGACAATAAAGGCTCTGGGAGCAACCAACCTTTATGTGATGACTCTCTTCCTAATCGAGTCAGCCCTAATGGGGATAATAGGAGCGATAATGGGAATATCTCTCGGATTTGGAGTTGCTTCTCTAATAGTCAAAGTCATAGTCAGTAAGATCGGTATCTCTTTTTATCTCTCCAAATCGCCTTTAATCCCATTCATTGGATTCCTAGTGGCTCTAGGATCTAGTACCATCTCCGGATTATATCCTGCCTGGAGAGCTTCGAAACTAAGCCCTGTAGAGGCTCTGAGACATATCGGGTAGCCTCTGCCTTTCGTGAGAAGACGATTTTTGCTTTCTTTTTCTCATATTCCTTATAACCAAGGATATAAAGAACATAAAAGCCAAAATCAAGAGTATCATCGCCCAAAGCATGAAATCTGGCTTCTTCTCTGGGAGGAAAACCCTTGCCTCTCTGTCTCCGTCCAACTGAACACTCCTTCTAGTCCCATCCTTGTCTAGGTATGACAAGTTAATGAGCAAATCCACATCCTCTAATGGAGTTCTCCTCCTTCCAAGAAGTTTCTCCTTGAGTTCTTGAACATCTCTAAGGATGGCCTCTTTCAAGCTCTTTGGCCTCTCTATTACTTCGCTAGCACTCATTTTCAGGTGTATGACATTCTTTGATTCACCATCTATGGAAATATCCTCTTCTTGAATGAAGGAAACTATGCTTTTCTCTCCTTCTGCTCTAACCAGTAGTTCCACACCATTTAGCCTCGCCCTAGAGTAATTGGTAACCTCAATTTTCACTCTCTCCTCTCTACCGACTTCTACCTCTAGAACGTCTGGAAATTCTATTCCCAATTTAGGAAGCACCTCTAACCTCAATAATCCAGCTTCTCCCTCTTCTTTCTCGTTATCTAGGAATTGTATCTCGTATACCCCTGGCAAAGCGTCTTCATTTACTCTCAACTCGTAATGGAATTCCCCGGGAACCTCTCCAGTCCAGAGTACTTCTCTATCTCTTAGGACAACATCTCCCTTTCCTATGGAGAATCCAATGGGAAGAATAGTCTCTAGATGAGTGTAATCCTCAACTTCATTCTCAGATCTCATTT
>QMUK01000052.1 GCA_003660555.1 Thermococci archaeon | reverse complement strand
GAAAAGGCTTAAAATACCAAAAACATGTACTCAGACACTAGAAGCTCTAGTAAAGCTCGGTGGAGAGGCTTCTGCGTATCAAATCGCTAACTTAACTGGCAGGGCCCGATCCACTGAGAGTGGGTGCCTGAACCAGTTATGGGAAATGGGATATCTAGAGAAGTTCCAGGACGGAAGGATTGTTAAATTCAGACTGATAAGATCGCCTGAAGGCGAAGAACTTTAGAGTACAGAACTTTTATTAAGAGGAGCACTCTAAGTCAAGTTCGCAGTCTACCAACAAACCCTTTTTCCCTAAGCCTCCCAAGACCTTTATTTCTGAAGTCCTAAGTAACTTGGATAGCTCCTCTGAGATCTTATTACATATTTTCTTTTCTTTCCCAAGCATCTTTTCCATCGTGCTAATACTGATAGATACTTTGACTCTGAATATTGCTTTAGCTCCTTTCTCTGGATTTAGATCGTAACTAACTGAATAACTTCGCACTTTCTCCATTTTGTCTATCTTGTTCTCAAGCAAAGCCTTTATTTTGTCTAACTCTGCTTTTATGTCCTCCTCTAAGAAACTTAGAAGAATTTTGTCTATTTCCATCTTGGATGGGATTTCTAACCCGTATTTTCTCAACAGAGCATCCCTATCCTTAACCGTAGAAACTTCCACCTCTATTGGCAAGTCTTTAACTAGCGGTTCTTTTTCCAGAATCGATTTCACTTTTTCCTTTAATTTTTCTCTATCTTCGAGTAAACCGATTAGTCTCAGGTAAACTTTACAACTCCATGGAACTACTCTAACAGACATTTGATCTAGTGCATGCTCTAATTCCTTAGATAACCTAGGCTCTAGAGTTCTCATCAAATATTGAGATACGTAAGCAAATATTGAATTTCTACTGAGTAATAGGCTTGGTGGTGCCTCCTCTACGTAATCTAAACCCTCCTCAACTAGATAGAACTTATCTAGACTGTCCTCCTGTATCAGATTGGATTTGCTGAGTAAAGAGAGCATTCCCTTGTCTCCGACTTCCTTTCCACCCAAGAGGATTAACTTTCCATCCAAGAAGAACATGTAATACTTCTCTCCGCTTTCAAGGTGAACTTCTAGATAACCTGTCATCTTTCTTCTCTCTATTTCCTCTGCTACTTCCAGTAATCTGTGTGCCATGTTGACCCATTCGCTTTAATTCTCAAATGCTTAAAAACATGAGGGGATGGTTTGAGTAAGACAGACTTCTACGATGAGCTAGCTAAAGTCTACGATGACGTGTACTCCGAAAAGAAAATGAAAATTAGAGTTCAAAGAAATCTAGAGGAAAAGCTAATTGAAAAATGCCATGGAGTGTCTCTGGACGTGGGATGTGGGACAGGAAGACACCTAAGACACTTCGGAATAGACATATCCCAAGGAATGTTATTGAGGGCTAAGGGGAAAGGCATCCTGGTTAGAGGTTCATCGGAGTATCTTCCGTTCAAAGACGAATCTTTTGACTGTGTTTACGCTTTTTTCGGAAGTTTAAACCACTCTAACATAGTAAAATCGTTGAGAGAGATCAGTAGAGTGATGAAAAGAGGTGGAAAATTCTTTGCCACAATACACAATAGAAGAGATGCTCTTAGAGTTATTAAATCCATAATTATGGGAAAGAAGCCGAAGATCAAAAGGAAAGGGAAGATAAGGCTTGTAATTGGTGGAAAGACTCTCTCAGTTTGGACTAAGTTTTATACTAGAGAGGAAATAGAAAGACTACTCCCGAAATGTGGTCTCTCTGGCAAAGTGTATGGGTCTCTTCTACTTCCAATTCCACTTCCCAGAGACTTCGGCCCCATATTAGTAATAGAGGCTGAGAAGCCTATGGATCATCCCAATGGCAATGACACCAGTCAGGACAGCGGTAATATCTGATTTCGCAGCACACATTGCACGGAATTACGTATCTATATTTAACTATGTAATCATAGTGATACCTCTTCTCAGACGATAACTCCTCCCTCACTCGCTCTATTTCATCTTTTAGATTCTCATTCTCACTCAGGAGTTGCCTTATGGAGAACTCTAACTCGTCTATTTGCTTCATTAAATCCTCAGTACTCTCCTTAAGCTCTGAGTTCTTGAGGTTTGCTTCCTCCAATTTCTCCCTTAACTTTCTGTTCTCTTCTTTTAGATCTTCTATTTCGTCTAGGAGTTCTTGTAGCTTGTCTTGAGTTAACTCTAGTCTCTGAACTAGTTGGTAGTTCTCAGATTGTAGCCTCACGTTTTCTAACTCTATTTTCTCAGATAGAGATCTATATTCCTCAGCTGATGCTTTGTATGACAGGGCCACAAGCCCTCCGAAAACTAGGAGAGATACCATGGCTGAGATGAGGACGTAGACTCCTAAGTTTACTCTTCCCCCCTCCACTATTAATCCCCTCCCCATAAGAGTAATAACTAGGTTATAACATTTTCGCGTTTTCTCACTGGTATTTCCTAGTGATGTACCTATATGCAGAGGTGGCAGCTATTGCTCCCTCAGCGCATGCTGTTATTATCTGTTTTAGCTTGTTCGATCCAGTCGTGACGTCTCCTGCTGCGAAAACTCCCTCTAAATTGGTGGACATGTCCTCCTTGACTAGTATATAGCCCTCTTCATCTAATTTCAGACCTAGGTTTCTGGCTAACTCTGAGTTAGGCACTTCTCCTATCTCCACAAATATTCCCTCGGTTTTTAGTTTTTCCTCTACTCCTTCTTCGTCAACCTTCTTTAAGTGTAAATATTCCACTACATCCGTTCCCACTATTTCTCTCGGTATGTAGCCCAATTTCATCTCTACTCTCCCTTCTTTTTTTAGATTCATGAGCCTATCCACCAGGATAGGTTCCGCTCTGAACTCTGTCCTTCTGTGGATCAAGTAGACTTTCTCAGCAAATTCTGAGAGGAGTATCGCTGAAGTCAATGCTGAGTTTCCTCCTCCTACCACAGAAACCACTTTTCCTCTATAAAAAGGTGCATCACAAATCGCACAATAAGACACTCCTCTTCCGACGAATTCTTCTTCTCCTTTTATTCCTAGCTTCCTTTTCCTTGACCCTGTTGCTATTATTACTGCCTTTCCAAGGTACTTTTCACTATGAGTTTCAGCCAACCAATACTTCTTCTCCCTTTTAATTCTAGTTACCTCTTCTCCTAAGATTAATTCTGCCCCTAACGATTTCGCTTGTTCCTGCATCTCCTGAATTAGCTTTAGCCCCTGTATTTCTCTTATACCTGGATAGTTCTCCACTATTGGTGCTTCAGAGGCTAAACCAAAGTCTTTGCCAAGTACTATGGTGCTCAAATTGTATCTAGCTGAGTATATGGCTGCAGATAGACCTGCCGCTCCTGATCCTATGATTAGTACTTCGTACATCTCTTTCCCCAATTAGAGGTTCCTATCTAGCCATTCTCTAATCATTGGCTCCGGCATTACACCTACAAAGCTGTCGACGGGCTTACCGTTTTTAAACATTATAACTGTTGGTATGCTCATTATTCCATACCTAGATGCTGTCTGAGGGTTCCTATCAACATTTAACTTTGCTAAAACGAACCTTCCATTGTATTCCTTAGCTAGTTTTTCTAAAACTGGTGCTAAAGCTAGGCAAGGCATACACCACTCAGCCCAAAAGTCTACAACTACCGGGATATCTTTAGATCTCTCTATAACCTCTTCCTCGAAATTTCCGTCATTTACTTCAACTTTCACCAACTTCCTGACACCTCTTTCTTCTCCTTTTCCTTTGTTTTCCATTTTCCTTAGCATTTCCATGTACTTCTTCATCCTAATTCTCTCAAGCTCCCAATCAGTCATCGCCTCCCCCGGGTGTAGAGGACTAGATAAACATTTTAATACGTAACTCCCCACACGTTCAGGTAGAGAAAAGAGGTGAGCCCCTTGAAGATAGAATTACCATATGGGAAATCCAAGTTAACTTTAGAAGTGCCAGAGTCAATGTTCTCCGAGATTCTCTTGCCGAAGAAAAAAGAAGGAGTTAAAAATCCGATTTCCGAAGTAGAGAAATCGATAAGAAACCCAGTCCCTACGGAGTTTTCACCTCTGGATGAGTTGATCAATGGCAGTGGGAAAACTTCCATAGTGGTGAACGACATAACTAGATCCACTCCCACCCATTTGATGCTCCCTCCTATACTAAGAGTGCTGAAAGAGTGTGGAGTTCAAAGAGATGACATCAGGATAATCATAGCAACGGGAACTCACCGACCCGTTACCAGAGAGGAAATGAACAAAATCCTCGGAGATATAGCAGGAAAATACAAGGTGCTAAATCATAACTGTGATGATGAGCTAGTCTACTTGGGAGAAACAAGCTTTAATACACCTGTTTACCTTAATGAGACCTTCATGGAGTCCGAATACAAAATACTGACTGGAGAGGTAGAGCTGCACTACTTCGCTGGGTACAGCGGTGGCAGAAAGAGTGTTTTACCTGGTGTGTCTGGAAGGGAAACCATAACGAGGAACCACTCCATGTTACTAGATCCGAGATCCGATATAGGTGTACTGGATGGGAACCCCGTCCACGAGGACATGACAGAAGCCGCTGAGATGGCAGAAATTACATTCACTGTTAATATAGTCAAAAATGAGAAAAAAGAGATAGTCTCAGTATTTTCTGGTGACTTCAAGGAGGTGCTGAGAAGAGGGGCAAAGGTCGTGGATCAAATGTACAAAGTCAAAGCGAAGGAGAAAGTGGACACTGTACTAGTAAGTGCTGGAGGATTTCCAAGAGACATAAACGTTTACCAAGCCCAAAAGGCAGTATTTAATGCAGAGAAGATGGTTAAACGTGGAGGTACAATAATACTATTTGCTCAATGCAAAGAAGGTGTTGGAAACAAGGTCTTTGAGGAATGGATGAGGGAATGCAACGATTTGAAAGACGCAGAGGAGAGGGTCAAGGAGAAGTTCGTAATAGGTGGCCACAAGGCCTATTATTGGTTCAGAACTGTGGAAAACTATAGACTCATAATGGTTACCGATCTCCCGAAAGAGATTGTAGAAGACATGTTCAGATGTGAGAAAATGTCTCCAGAACATGCCGTAAAGGAAATAGATGGAGAATTTTCCGTTCTCCCCTATGGAGGAGATACTTTGCCAATAGTATAGACGACAGAATAAGAGTGTGTGAGCGAAGGTATCGATATGACGATGAAATGGGACTCCCTAGTCATTTGGACGACTCCGATTAGGGGGCCTAGGAGAGCTTCTAGGAATAGGGAAATGCTCAAGAAGCAGATAACTGAAGCTACGGGAGTAAACAGAGAGGACGTAATATCTAAGGAGGGGAAGATCTTCGTACTAACTGGAGAAGAGAGTATAAATGAGGCAGCTAAAACGGTAAGGAAACACTTTGGAATTAGTTATTTCACAAAGGCTCTCTCAGCTAACAGCAAGGAGGAAATTACAGAGAAAATCTTAGAGGAAATTAATAGTAGCAAAGAGGCAAGTTTTGATTTAAAGCCTTTAAGCCGAGATGTTAAGAGAGATGTCCCCGAGATAAAAAGAAAAATTGTAGAACTAACTGAATTAGTCATTTCTCCTAAGAATGGAGCAAAAATGTATTTGGAGAGAGCTGGCGGTCTTTACTTCCTCTGTACTGAAAGGGAAAAAGGGCCTGGTGGGAGAGCTTTGGGTTCGGAGAGTCCCCTTGTTTCAATACTTAACGATAGTGAGTACTCCTTTCTATCATCGTGGAGCGTAATGAGGAAAGGGCACCCAGTCATCCCAGTGTTTTTCGACTTCCATGGAAGGCAAGTAGCAACAAGAGTTATTAGAGAGATATTCTCTTGGAGTATAGGTGCTGAAATAGACAGAAAAGCTATATTCATACCGTATAGCGATACATTGGATGAAATCAGTCAGATAGCTGGAAGGAGAGTTTGTCATATATGCAGGAGAATAATGTATTTAGTGTCAGAGAGATTGGCGAGAAGGGAGGGGGCAGAAGGGATAGTAGTAGGAGAGATTCTCGGAGAGAAAGGAGTGAAATTAGACTCAATTAGGATTATCTCCAGGGGGATTTCCCTCCCGATAATAAGGCCCTTGCTAGCTATGGAGGAAGAGGAAATATCTAGGATAATGAAGTCCATTGTAACAATGAATCTCAACACTCTCAAGGAGCTGTCATTTTGTAGATCCAGAGCTACTCCAAGGAAATTGAGTCCGAGAGAGTTAGAGAGGCTAGAGGAGAGAGTTAATTTAACTGAAAAAATCGAGGTATTGCTTTCCTCATCCGAAGAAGTCTCTTTTAAGGATCTATCTTAATGAGAACTTCCTCGAAGTACGAGGAAACTACCCTTATGTATTTCTTTCCATCAAAGAAGTCCTTGTATTCTTGATCTACCTTTACGTACCCCTTTCTGAGCTTAGACGGTGTGGCTATTACGATCATATTATCTACTCCTATTTTATCCAAGACCCTAGGGCTTATCTGTTGATTTCCTCTTCCGAGCAGGAAGTTCTGTCCACCCACTACGGTCAATATTAGCTTTATCTCTTTGTCCTTGTTTTCCTCAATCAGAGAGAGTAACTTAAGTTCATCTACATCCTTTGATATACATTTTCCATTTAGATAGACGTCTACTCCGAATTTGGTGTATTCTCCAATTTTCTCCTTGAGCTTTAGGGTAGTACTCCCAGGTCCAATTACGTAAACAGTATCTGGAGACATCTCCTCTATTATCCTCTCAGCTATTTCTTCTTTTATTGAATCTTCCTCCATCGGAGTTGGTTCCTTCTTTCCCTGAAGAAGTGTTTCTTTCCTGTACTTTGGCACCTTTAAATATCCTATAACTCTGAAATTAGGATTTTCCTCCAGATTTTCCTCATCTACATCAATTACCTCCTCATCTACCAATGTCGTCTCTCCCAGTAGGAAATAATAGAGTAATTCAGCAGCGTCTCTCGGGTTACTAGCGAATACTCCACTATACATCTTTACTCCTCCAGGAATGCCTATTACTGGAGTTTCTTTCCCAGAAAGGGATTGAAATACGTCCCTAGCTGTTCCATCTCCTCCACAGAATAGTATTATCTCAACTCCGTTTTCGATGAAGTGACGAACTGCCTCCATGGTGTCCTCCCTAGTAGTTACTTCCTTCTCTTCTCCAAAAACCACTGGATCAATGCCGAATTTCCGGAGTTCTATCTCTCCCATTTCTCCAGAATATGTGAGAAACTCGATTTCTTTCATTTGGTTTGGATCTAAAATAGAAAGAAGTTCCTTAAGGAAAAGTTCTGTTCTCTTTGGAGATACCTTCCTATAGCCCAAACTGATCGCTTTCATAACTTTCTCTAACCTATCACTTCCTTTTAGTCCGGAGGGGCCTCCTATTCCTGCTATTGGATTAACCACTAGTCCCACTTTTCTCAAGGTACATCCTCCAGCTCAGAATTGGATTTCTGGCTGCCTTCACTTCGTCTAATCTGTCTATAGATGTATTCCTTGGAGAGTCCTTCTCCACAGATGTCATGGCATCATAGAACCTATCTAGCTCGTATTTCGGTTCAGTCTCAGTTGGTTCCACCATCATGGCCTCCTTGACTAACAACGGGAAATACACCGTTGGTGCGTGAACTCCCTTGTCCAGAAGGGACTTAGCTACGTCCATGGCCCTCCAATTCTTTGGCGTCGCTACGAACTCGTGCATAACGCTTTTGAACTTCACTTCATACTCCCCAGATTCCAAGAGTTTTTTCATCAGGTAGTTGGAATTGATTACCGATAACTCAGCGACCTCTTTCAGGTATCTTCCCATCAGTAGCACGTATACATAGGCTTTCAGAATAACAGAGAAGTTTCCGTAGAATGTCCTGACCTTTCCTATAGTCTTTTTTGATGAATAATCGAGGAAGTATCTCTTTTCTTTCTCATCATACCTGATTCTAGGCACAGGAAGGTACTCTTCTAAGAAGTACTTAACTCCAATTGGTCCTGAACCTGGTCCTCCCCCTCCATGTGGTGTAGAGAAAGTCTTGTGGAGATTCAAGTGTACTACATCGAAACCCATGTCTCCGGGCCTAGCTTTCCCTATTATGGCATTTAGATTGGCTCCGTCGTAGTACATTAGACCTCCGACCTCATGAACTATTTCTGATATCTCTCTCACGTTCTTTTCAAATACTCCGAGTGTATTGGGATTCGTTAGCATTAGGGCCGCTGTTTCCTTTGACACTACTTCCTTCAATGCTTCTATGTCTACACAGCCTTCCTCGTCACTCGGTATCACAATTACCTTGTACCCAGCCATTGCAGCACTAGCTGGATTTGTTCCATGAGCCGTGTCTGGGATTATGACTTCCTTCCTGCTCTCTCCTCTCTCTTCCTTCAAGTACTTCCTTATTATCAGGAGACCGGTGAATTCCCCATGTGCCCCTGCAGAAGGTTGGAGTGTAAAGGCATCCATTCCAGTTAGCTTGCACAAAAATTCTTCAAATTCGTACATTATTCTAAGAGAGCCTTGAACAGTTCTTTCGTCCTGGAGTGGGTGTACTTCCTGGACTCTTCTGTCCCTAGATATCTTCTCTGATATCTTTGGATTGTACTTCATAGTACATGAGCCAAGGGGATATATGCCCAAGTCTACTCCGTAGTTCATTTGAGATAGCCTAGTGTAATGTCTAACTACTTCCACCTCAGTGACCTGTGGAAGCTCCGGTAGATCCTTCCTTCTCAGATTTGGGGGTATCTCGTCCTCTGGGTTCCCTAT
>QMUK01000150.1 GCA_003660555.1 Thermococci archaeon | reverse complement strand
TAAAACTTGGATCTTGAGATATCTATCTCTTAAATGCATAGTTATTGAAGTTACTAAGCTCCACTCCTCTCTAATAGGATAATACATACTAGCTAGTCTCTGTATTAAGCTATTTTGGTTAATACTCGAGTCCTCATTAGTAGGACTAGAGCTAATCACTACTTAAATGGAAGTGATCATAGGAGTTCTATACGAAAAACTAATTATAGCCAAGAGCATAGGGATAGAATGGTGAAAATCATATTGTGCTGAAAATATATGACACCCTAAGTAGAGAGAAAAGAGAGTTCAAACCGCTTGAAGATAACATTGTCAAAATTTATGTATGTGGGCCTACAGTTTACGACCTGACCCATGTAGGACATGCTAGAACGTATATAGCGTTTGACATAATAGTCAGATATCTCAAGTACAAAGGTTATAAGGTTAGATACGTAGTTAATATAACAGATGTTGAGGATAAAATAATAAGGAAAGCTAAAGAGATGGGAATACCTCCTTCAGAAGTAGCTAGAATGTACGAAGAAGACTTTTTCAGGGTTGTAAAGGAGCTTAATTTACTAAAAGCTGATGTCTATCCTAGGGTTACTGAACATATCAAAGATATTATAGATACCATAAGGAAGCTAATAGACTTAGGATACGCTTATGTAGTGAATGGAAATGTGTACTTCAGAGTAAGAAAATTCGAGGACTATGGTAAATTATCCAGACAGAGAGTAGAATCTATGTTGGCTGGAGCACGTATTGAAATGGACGAGAGAAAAGAAGACCCTAGGGACTTTGCTCTATGGAAATCTGCTAAAAAAGGAGAACCATATTGGCATAGTCCCTGGGGATTAGGTAGGCCTGGTTGGCACATAGAGTGCACTGTGATGGCAGTTAAACATCTAGGAGAACAAATAGATATTCATGGAGGTGGCACTGTTCTAATATTCCCCCACCATGAAAATGAAATTGCACAGTCAGAGGCCTATACGGGTAAGAAGCCATTTAGCAGGTTCTGGTTGCATACAGGACTCCTTACAATAAAAAGGGAGAAAATGTCGAAATCACTCCACAATATAATTCCAGTGGTCGAGTTTCTCAAGAAGTACAGTGCTGATGCCCTTAGGCTAATGGTAGCTCAAGCACATTACAGAAGCCAGATAGATTTTTCATTTGAAAAAATAGAAGAACTGGAGAAAACATTGTCTAGAGTATACGGAATATTGGAAAGATTAAGAGTAACATCCGAGTTTAGGGAGGTAAAAGAGTATAGAGAGGATATAGAGAAGGACTTCCTGAATAGATTAAAAACTATGAAGAGGGAGTTCATAGAGGCTATGGATGATGACTTTAATACGCCAATAGCCCTATCTAAAGTCTTTGAATTCATAGATTACTATGAAAGAATAGTAGAAGAGGGAAGAGACCGTTACATAAGACCAATTCATCTAAGATCAGCGTATGAGACTATGGTGGAGTTGTTGAAAGACATATTGGGATTTAAACTGGAATATGAACAGCTTAATAGGAGTACTCTCCTCCTCCTTAAACTAATAATCGATGTTAGAGAGAGATTAAGAGAAATGAAACTCTGGAATCTCTCAGATGCCATAAGGGGTAGATTGAGGGAGATAGGGATAGAGGTACGGGATACTCCTCAGGGACCGGTATGGTTCTACAGACCTAAGTTGAAAACTCAGAGATAACAGTATTACTTAGATCTCTTAGCTTTTTAGCTATCCTATCGAGTACGTCGAATATGAGAAGTACATTACGCTTAAACCTGATGCCCCTGGAAAGTGTGTGGCTAAGGGCAAGAGTCCAGAGTATCTCTGTAGGGTTTTCGAAGAAGGCCTTCTCAGCTAATATAAGTTTATCTCGATCTGTTATAAAGGGTAGATAAGTCTCATCAATTGATTTGAGAAATACGTACAGTTCTATAATGCCTAGTTTTGAGATATTTTTCATAAGCTCTTCATCACTATTAAGGAGGTTAGCAAGCCTATTATTTACTTTGAATTCATCACCAATTAGATTAGCTAACTTTTCTAACTCTTCACGAGGTTCAAAACTTACACTCTTTCTAAAGATACCCTTATACTTAAGGACACATTCACATCCTTTTAAATACCTATAGGCGTTAGCCATAGCTGGGTTCATTTCATCAGTAGGGACTATCAAGACATTAGCAGTAAACAGGTACTTATACTCGAAGAGGCCCATTAATTTTTTATAAATGAACATCTCATCGAAGGCAGCATCTTTTGGTCTTATGTAAGTAGTTCCGCGTTCAAACTTGATGAGGTCTATTCTATCCTTCAGGATCTTGCCTATTAACTTCTCGGTAGCTCCAAACATATCAATATCTTTCCATGAGTATTTCCTTAAAAAAGTTAACACAATAGCATTCTATTATCACAGCATCCCTCCAAGGGTACTCATTCCTCATCTTTGTACCCTAGTATTTCATGTAGGGTATTCTTACCGCATTTACTACAAAAGATATAGATTTTTTCGAAATCGCTTAT
>QMUK01000051.1 GCA_003660555.1 Thermococci archaeon | reverse complement strand
TAAGTCTCTCATTGAATCGGGTATAAGGGAAAAAGGCCTCGGCCTAATATTAAATGCAGGGAGAATAGACTCGTGGCAGCTATTACTCCTTTTCTCTCTGGCATTTGCTCTTCCAATTCTAGGATACTTCCATACTTGGAGAAAAGCAGATCTAGTTTACGAATACACATGTGGAGAACCTATAGAACCAAACTTAGGAGCTTATTACTTCTTGGATAAGTTGAACGACGAGCACCTTAGCAGAATATTCAATCCAATAGCTTCAGTGTTTCTCCTCCTAATACTCCTAATGGGGGTGCTCTGATGGATTTCCTACTCCCAGCATCGCTATTGGTACTGTCTCCACTAATAGGAGGATTGTTAGAGGGAACATTCAGGAAGTTGAATGCTAGGATGCAGAATAGGGTAGGTCCACCGATAGTACAGCCCTTCTATGACCTCTTCAAGCTGCTACAAAAGAGACCAATTCTAATAAACAATTATCACGTAATCATGGCTTATGCACATCTTGTGGCAATGGTAATAGCCCTTGCCACTTTCTTGCTCGGAGGAGACTTCCTCCTAGTTATATTCTTCCATGGAATGAGCTTAGCCCTATTATCCATGGGAGCATACGGAGTCAGATCTTCTTACAGCCAAGTAGGGGCTACCAGGGAATTGTTACACATATTAGCTGTTGAACCAGTTTTGATAATGATTGCTGCAAACCTCTACCTGAACACAGGTACCTTCTTACTTTCAGAGATCTTTAATTCTAACTTCCTATTCAAGTCTATGCCCCTAGCATTTCTAGCTTTAGTTGCAGTACTACCTGCAAAACTCAAGAAATCCCCATTTGACGTGAGTGAAGCACATCAGGAGATAATAGGCGGCCCAGAGATAGAGTACAGTGGTCCATTCTATGCACCGATATATCTGGCTAAGTGGTTAGAAGAGGTGTTATCCGCCGGACTAATAGCTATGTTCTTCTTGGGAAATCCAGTAATAACTTTAATTGCTATTTCAGTTACTTTCACGTTTGTTCTAGCAGTTGATAATTCCACAGCCAGATTGAGTTACTGGGACATGGTGAAATACACTTGGGAAATCTCCATTCCCTTGGTTTTGGTTAATTTGGTCTTGAACTACGTAGGGGTGTTATAAATGAGCATATTCGCGTTGAGTAGGGTCAAGTCTCCTTGGATACTACATTACGACACAGGTGGTTGCAATGGATGTGACATAGAAATATTAGCGGTTTTAACTCCTAGATACGACGTAGAGAGATTCGGGATGATCAACAGAGGGAATCCAAAGCAAGCGGACGTTTTCTTAGTCACAGGCCCAGTTACTAAAAGATGTAGGGAGAGACTCATCAACTTGTACCTTCAGGTCCCAGAACCTAAAGTAGTGGTGGCAGTTGGGAGTTGTGCCTGCGATGGAGGAGTTTTCAGAAACATGTACAACGTTGAGAACGGAGTGGACAAAGTAATACCAGTGGACGTTTATGTCCCGGGTTGCGCAGCTAGGCCTCACCAAATTATAGATGGAGTAGTCAAAGCACTGGAGATACTCTCTAAGAAGACTAAGGAGAACATAGAATTGCCGGAGTATATTAAAGAGAGATTCCCGTCTTTAAACGATAGGAGA
Organism: Thermococci archaeon; assembly: GCA_003660555.1. GTDB lineage: Archaea > Hadarchaeota > B88-G9 > B88-G9 > B88-G9 > B88-G9. The sequence continues at coordinate 7,145 of QMUK01000051.1, read as the reverse complement.
AAAGTCTTGGAGGAGATGAGGAAAAGATGAAGGAGCTACCACCAGAGAAAGGCATAAGGAATTTCTCCGTGATTGAAACAACTCTGGAAAAAATAAGAGAAAAGATAAGGGAGATATATGATCCGAAAAAGGTACACTACATTGGAGTAGACGCCTATGACGATGGGAACAAAATGGAAATAAGATATTGGTTCCTGAAAAAAGAAAGTAACGTTGTTCTTTTAGTGAAGGCACCATTTGATTACGGAGAAAAGGTACCAAGCATCTCAGATATAGTTAAGCCAGCTTTCGTTCAAGAATGGGAAATAGCAGATCTCTTCGGCATAAACATAGAGGGGAGAGTGGAGAACTTCTTCCTAACACCTGAAAGTCCGAGAGCTCCACTTAGGAGAGGTGATAAACTTGGCAAGTGAATCTAAGAACAAGACGAGAGAAATACAAATCAAGGAGAAAGTATACACGACCATACCCTTTGGAAGCCAGCACGTGGCCTTACCAGAACCAATAAAATTCATTTTCGACACTGAGAACGAAATAGTTAAGGAAATCAAGTTCGACATTGCATACGTTCACAGAGGGATAGAAAAAGCCCTAACTACCATGTTCGACTTCAGGAAAGCTCCATACGTCGTAGGAAGGGTTTGCGGAATATGCTCTGCGGCTCACACTATACCTTGTGCAGTAGTGATGGAGAGAGCGATAGGCATAGACAGGGAGATACCAGACAGAGCTAAAGCAATAAGAATGATCGCCTTGGAGATAAATAGACTTCAGTCTCATTTTCTAATAAATGGACATTTGGCAGAGGTTTGCGGATACGAGAACGTTTTCATGCATATTTGGAGAGACAGGGAGATGATTATGGATTTAGCAGACATGTTATTCGGGAACAGAGTGCAATACGACGTGGTCTGTGTGGGCGGAGTCAATAGAGACATACCAAAGGACAAGGAGAGAGTTCTCCTAGATAAGCTCAATGAAATAGAGAAGAGTGTTGAATTCATGGAGAAGATATTCACAAAAGATAGGACTCTCGTATCTAGGCTCAAGGGACTTGGTGTAGTTTCTAAGGAAATGGCTTTAGAATATGGAATAGTTGGGCCTATGGCTAGAGCCTCGGGAGTGAAAACCGATTGCAGAGTAGAAGATGATTGGGGTCTGTATAAGGATCTAGGATTCGAGATGGTCACGATGGAGGAAGGAGATAGCTTAGCGAGATGTCTAGTAAGAGTCAGAGAATGTTATGAAAGCATTAGGATAATTAGAGAAGCAATTAAATCTACAGAAGAAGGAGAGATATCAATCAAGGTCACTGCTAACCCGAAATATGAGGCTGTTTGTAGAAACGAAGCACCGAGAGGAGAGCTATTCTACTACGTGAAAGGGACTGGGGGTATAATGCCAGATAGGGTGAGGATAAGGACGCCCACATTAGCGAACATACCGATATTGCCGGAAGTCATGAAGGACGTGAGTTACAACGACATACCTCCACTACTGATGAGTTTCGATCCCTGTATCGCTTGTACTGGGAGGTGATCTCTTGCTTAAGATGTTCCTTACCTCTGTTTTGAACCTGTTCAGGAAGCCAGCAACTCATTTATATCCCTTCGAGCCTTATGAACCGTTTGAGGACTACAGAGGGAGAATAGTTTGGAACGAGGAGAAATGCACCTTTTGTATGAGATGTGAAATGGTATGCCCTCCAGGTGCAATAAAAATAATGATAATGGAGGACGACACCAAGAGATGGCTCTGGAACCCAGCACAATGCATATATTGCGGAGAATGTGTTAGGAACTGTCCATTTGGAGCTTTGACCCAAGAGAATCAGTATTCGCCTCCACTGGATAAGTCCAACAAGAGAGACTGGTCGGAGATAGAGAGAGAAGCAGAGAGACTCAAGCTTCTGTGGAGAGAGAGGCTAAGGAAGAAATCTCAAGCTAAGAAAAGTAGCTAAGGGGGAGAAACTAGAGCCTCTCCGAGAGAGATCCACTTCACTTTAACTCCACACTTCAATAGAGCTTCTCCTACCTTTTCAGGAGGTATTGCCTCGAATTTCTCTTTGATTTCATCAAGGGGCACGTCTTCCCCTTTAGATAGTTCCCTGAGCCTTTCGAGTATAGCTTCTCTCTTGATCAGACCAACCCCCTTGAGGAAAACGTATCCCATCTCCGAGATAGTGTCATTCATCATCTCTAGGATTGGTTCTAGCTCTTGAATCTCTTCTTCCTTGATCAAGTCTGTTTCACAAGAGGAAATTAGCTCTTTAACCCTCCCTATCCATTTCTCTATGTTTTTCTCCTCCAATTCACGAATTAGATCTTGTAACCCTACCAGAGAGATCTTCTTCCCGAAGTAAACTTTCTTGAATGGTACGCTTGAGAATTCTCTCCTGAGTTTTTCATCTATCATTAGGATTAGGTTCCTCACACCACTCTTCCATAGTTTTATTAGTTTCTCACGTTTTCTCTTTATGTAACTCTTAGTCCAGAATCCGACAATCTCAAGAAATAGCTTCTCCTTGCCCAATAGTATTGTGAAATCTGGCAGGAATATGGATCCGTCTTCAAGGACCAATACGTCTTCCTCTCTAAGTATCTTCCATCTTTTTGGAAATAATCTCCGTACTTCCTCCTCTACTTTGCTATCAAACTTCACTTTTTCATCTATACTCCCAGGAATAGGAAATGACATGAGTTTTGGGAGACTCTCCAACGTAAGTCTTTTCCTCTTACCATATAACTCGAAATCCACCAAAAGCTTGCTGAATCCATTCTTTAGGACGTTCACTATTATGGGGCCAATTTCTCGCCCATACTTGCTCCTCTTGCCGAATAGCTCGTTTGGACCGAATATCTCTATTGAGATCAAGTCTCCTTCAGAGTTTATCTCAAATATTAGGCCTTTAATCCTGCAGAACTTGGCAACTTCCTTCACATCTGATCCAGAGAACTCTCCGAACACTTTAACTCTGTAGGAGTTCTTTAGGACAGTATCCAGTAAATGGAAGTTGTAACTGGATGCTACTTCCTCCCATTCAGGTCTTTTTTCAGCCCTTCTCATCAAGACTAGGTTCTTCTCGAAGTCGGACCAAGCTATTTTCTCAAGCTCTGATGGGCTTATTCCTAACTCTTCAGATACTCTGGAAATTACTCCCAGTCTTTCTTCCTCATTTGGAGCAAATCCCCTTTTCCCGAGTAATTTCACTATTCTCTTCCTAATCTCCACTGGATCTATTCCAATATTACGACGAATAGGTTCGAATGCATAGAACTCTCGCAAAAGGACGTTCTCTATTCCCTTACCTAACTTGTAGCCTAACGCATCTATAATTTGAGAAAAATCAGCTTCTTCTTTCCTTTTCAGTAGATTACGTTCCATCACAGATATGGCTAATTCTATTTCATCTCTCAAGCCCTCGTTTATGAAGCTCAATTCGACTCTTCCTCTAGAATAATTATAGGCCAAGAGGTTCATTGGGAGCGCCAATTCCTTCTCCTCCTAGCAGCAGTAGATACTTCAGCAGTTCTCCTGCTAACTACTTCGTATAGTATTGCTCTCTTACCGTCCATGGGTCTAAGAAGTCTCCCGAGTCTCTGGATGTATTGCCTTCTCTGACCAGAACCGCTTATTACTACACCAATTCTCGCTCCTTGGACGTCGAATCCCTCGTCTAATACCTTTCCAGATGCTATCTTAGTTATTTCCCCTTTGCTGAACCCCTCTAGTATGAATTCTCTCTCTTCCTTCCTAGTCCTGTGAGTGATAACCGGTATCAGGAACCTCTCCCCTATTTCCTCAACCAGAGAGGTGTACTCTGAGAATATTATTATTTGGTCTTTTTCGTGCTTCTTTAGTATCTTTTCTAATGCCCTGAGTTTTCCTTCAGCATTAAATACAATTTTCCTAGATTTTTGGTGAGCAATCAGTGCCTCTCTAGCCTTGACGTCTTTTCCACTTGCTAAAACTAGTTTTTCGAAATCTCTTCCACTCCTGAACTTAATATTCCTAGATCTAAGATAACTTAGGTACTTGTCCCTCAATTTCTCATATTCAGCTCGTTCCTCCTCGGTTAGATCGACGTATATCCTCTTTATCTCATAATCTGCTAGGTATCCCTTTAGTTCATCTGGACTGAGTCTGAATACCTCCTCCCCAACTAACCTCGGTATCATCTCGTGTAATTCGTCACTTCTCTCGAGAGTAGCTGTTAGTCCCATTCTGTAGGGAGAAATGGAACCTAAAGCTATAGTTCTATAGCTGGGAGCTGGGAGATGATGGACTTCATCGAATACAATTAGACCGAACTTGTCTCTTATCATCCTCAGATTCAGATGAGCCGAATCGTAAGTAGAAACAGTTATTCCTTTGATTTCTTTCTTCCCACCGCCCAGCTGCCCTGGGATCACTCCAAGGTATTCGGATATCTTAGCTCTCCATTGATGCATCAGACTCAGAGTTGGTACCACTATTAGGGTAGTGGTCATTAGCTCCCTCATTGCCTCTAGGGCTAGGAAGGTCTTACCAGCTCCTGTAGGGAGGACTATCACTCCCCTGTTCCCATTGGAGTACCATTTATCCAAAGCTTCTTCTTGGTATTCTCTCAATGAGAAATCCCCTTTTAGCTCTTCTCTCAATGAGAAATCAGTGTTGAATTTAGTTATGACCTCATATCCCTCTTCTTCGAGTTCTTCTTTGACTCGAAAGAACTCCATGGGGAGAATTCGATATCCAAATCTACCTTCGGGAAACATCCTCTTCCCAGAGTATCCTCTGAAGTACAAATCGTTACCTTTGAAGAAGAAGGTTACTGCCCTCAAGCTTCCACGTTTCGAAGTGAGGACGAAAGTATGAAAAACTCTACTTCCTCACAGTCTTGGAGAGGAGAATCCCTCCGAGATACAAACCCATCATCGGAAGAGCAACCATTAGCTGAGTGACACCAGAGCCGTCTGGAGTGATTACAGCTCCGAATAGCAAGAATAGGAAGAAAGCAATTTTCCAATGTTTGCTCCAGGTCTTTTTGCTGACAACCCCGAGTCTCGTGAGCAGATACATCAATAAGGGCATCTGAAATACCAAACCGAATGAGAGGCTTAAGAACAGAGTGAATGACACTAAAGACGATAGAGTTAGGTAAGTTTCTATCCCCATGTTTTTCCCAAGAACGTAGAGGAAATTCAGAATCCAAGGGGCTAAGATCAAGTAGGAAAAGGAACACCCACTCAAGAAGAGGAATAGAGCAGGTATAGAGCTCTTTGCTAGATACTTCTTTTCCTCTGGAGTTAAAGCCGGGGAGATGAACTTCCACATTTCTAGGGAATACAGAGGAAAACCGAGAATGAAGGCTAACACCATGGACACATATATTTGGGATATTATCGCCTCTTGTGGCCTCATTTGGACAACAATTACATTCTCCGGAGCTAAATTCAATAAGAACTTCTCTATGAATAGAGAAGAGAAACTCTCACTACTAGGATAGACTATTGGTATCTCTCTGCCTAAGAAAGTGAATTTCTTCGGGCCCATTACAAACGTGAATAAAAATATGGCGAAGAAAAAGATCAAACATCTGATAATCCTTCTCCTGAGTTCCCATAGGTGCTCCAGAAACCCCATGTCTGTGTCATTCACTCTTACCCTCACCCCCTGGTTCCATGTGTATTGTGGCTTTTGCGTTGAATTTTCTCTCAACAATCCGTTCTACTTCATCTGCTATTTCATGTGCTTTCTCTAAACTCAAGTCTCCCCTCAGTACTAGATGCATTTCTATGTATCTGTTTTTCCCATCCCATCGGCTCTTCACATCATGAACATCGAGTACTCCTTCCACTTTACCTACTTCCTCTAGAATAACCGAGGGATCTATCCAAGACTTATCCGATAGTATCTCAGAGGACTTCCATACCATCTTCACACCCAGTCTGACTAAGAAGAGGAATATCCCTAGAGAGACTAGAACGTCGAGAAACCAGAATCCACGACTGATTAAGAATAAACAGATTAAGACAGAAAAGGATGAAATGGAATCACTTAGGGCATGTTTAGACTCAGCAATCAGAGTCAGGCTTTCAACCTCCTTACCAACATTTTCTTCGTATTTGGAGAGAAGATAAGCTACTACGGATCCGATTCCTACAACCAAGAATGAGGAGGCCCTTATCTCTATTACTGCTCCATGAAGTACTCTCTCTACACCCTCCTTGAAGATATATGTTGAGGAGAGAAGTATCAGTATTCCTATGGTGAAGCTGACGATGGCCTCGTACTTATAATGTCCATAGTGGTGATCTTCATCTTCAGGCCTTTCGGAGATCCTAACACCCATTAATCCAAGCAAATCCGTGAATACATCAGACAGAGAGTGCAGAGCATCTGATACAATTGCTAGAGAATTAGTCATTATCCCTATGACCAACTTGGACAGAAAGAGTGAAGAATTACATGTGAGAGCCAACATCATTGTTCTTTCAGCCTTATTCATCTTCCCCCCATTCCATTCCTCCGAAAGTCAAAAAAGCTTTCTTAATGAATGCCCATTGGAGGAAGAGAAGAGAATTCCTACATTAACCAGATTCCAGATAATCTTTAGTTTTGATTTAGAATACTCACACGGGATTCTACTATTTTCATCGAAGTGAAATCAATCGGGGAGTTCCCTAGGGTACAAGAGTCGATGCCGAAAATTGAATTGGGTTTGTGCTTAACGGGAAGACACTTGGGCAACTGGAACTATGATGCATAATGACAAGCGATATAAATGTTGATGACAGAGTGCTCCTCTGAGAAGAGAAACTAGTGTGAGGCGTAGCTTCCATCTCGAAGGGAGCTCAGAACAGTACCAATCAAAGTGATAGGAAAAATCAAAGACATGTGCATGAAATAAAGGTGAAATTCATGTCAATTGAGTATCTAAAGGAAAGATTGGACGAGGAACAATTCAATAAAATAAGAAAAATAAAAAATGAGAACCTTCACGAGTTCTTATCGAGATACATAGATTTAATGGATCCAGAGTGCGTTTACGTTTGCACAGACTCCGAGGAAGACGAGTTTTACGTTAAGTGGAAAGCAATTTACTCGGGAGAGGAGAAACCACTCAGAACACCAAGACACACAGTTCACTTCGACAATTACTT
>QMUK01000149.1 GCA_003660555.1 Thermococci archaeon | reverse complement strand
TATCTCCACGCAATCCTTTTGTATTTTGTTTTAAAAAATTGATCAATTCTTCTCTATCACCCCCACAAACTACCTTTACTCTGACCCTATTTTCTAACTTACGATTAATTTTTTTAATAACTTTTTTGTAAAGTTGACATTCTTCAAAAATAATTTCTTCCCACTCCAGAAGCATTTTTTTTCGCTCTTCATAAAGTGTTTCTAATCTCTTTTTTAATAATTCTAATCTGGTTTGCTTGGGTTTCAAAGTTTCATACTCTCTATACCACCTGGTAATTTCTTTTGAATCAAGTTTTAACGAAAGTTTTTTTTCTATTTTTCGTAATTTTTCAATAGTTAAAATTTCTCTTTCAGTATGCCAATTTTTAATCAATTCCTCCATCACTTCTAAAGTATGCTCTCCTTCAGCTTCCATTTCATAAAGAAAATAACAAAGTCTATTTTTAAGTCTTTCGCAAAGAGAAACAGCCTTTTGCAGATACTTTAAACCTTCTTCAGGATGCGGTTCCTTCGGAAGAAGAGTTTTTACTTCAAAATCAAGCTTTTGCTTAACTGGTTCAAAAATTAGCATTATTTCTTTTAAATTTTCTTTTATTTCTTTTAAAATACTTTTTTCTCTTAAAATCATACGATGTTCATAAAGAGCTTTTTCCACTTCTGAACCTTTAAGTTGTTGAATTTTTTCTTCAATCAGAGGAAGGCGTGAAAGTTCTTCTTCAAGGGACTCTTTTTCCTGAATGAGACTAATTATTTCTCTTCGTGAAGCTTCTAACCGTCTTTTTAATTCTTTTATCCTCCTTTGCAGACTTTTCATCTCTTCCGGAAAAAACCTCTCCAAGAGTGCTCGGACTCTCTGAGGGTAGCGGGAAAGATCTGCTAATTCCTGCTGACCAAAAATTTCTATTCCGGAAATAAGTTCTTCAGGTAAGACATCTAAAACTTCTCCTTCTTCATTTCTGACTATAGGAGGATTGGGGATACTTCGCTCTATTAGATAATCTTTTACTTCTGGAGAAAATGTTCTAATTACAAGCCAGATTCTGGTTCCTGGTTTAAGTACATTTTGAATTATTCCTTTATGAATTTTTTGCACATCTTCGGTGAGAGGCTTCAACCCAAGAGCATAGCGAATGCTTTCTATTATAGTAGATTTACCAGTTCCTCTACCACCTACTAATACATTCAGATCTGAATTAAAGTGAATTACCTGACTATCAAGAAATCCTCCTTCCCAAGCAATAGCCACAAGATAAGCATGTTCACTGGGGATTTCCTCGTTAGCAAGTCTCACTCTGGAACCCGGATCAAGAAATGCCTGACGCAAAGCTTCAATAGAAACTTCACTCATTTTTATCCAACACCAAGTATTATTTTTCTTTACATCTTCCGGGCTACAGATATCCTGAGCATTGATAAAAGCCGGGGGTCTTTCTCGTTTGTATTCCGCTTTACGATTAAGAAGAATTTCTCTATATTCCTGTGGGATGTTTTGATCTTCTGGATAAGTAGCAAGTGCTACTGCTAAAAGTTCGGGATTTTTCCAACATTTCACACGAGCTGTGCCTTTAAGAGCAGTAAGAAGACCTCCTTTTTCAAGGATGTGCGCAGCAATACAGATACCCTTCCATTCTTTCTGGACTTTAAAAAGTAACTCCTCAAAAGTAATATTTCCTAAGGGAGAATCTTCCCCTTCATCATGAACTCCACATGCCCCAATAAATCGCTCTATGGTCTGTAGCGGAGTATCTTGTTCAAAAAGACAAAGCACATGGATTCCTTCTTTAGTAACAGCTTCAAAACCGGGAAATACAAAAATGCCAGCATCTCTGGCTTTTTCTATTAAAGAGAGTGAAGTATGGATCCGATAGTGGTCGGTTACCGCAATGACTTCAATTCCTTTTTCTTTCAGAGCTTTTACTATAGCATAATTATATTTCTCTTCCAAGTTAAAAGAGAAATTTTTTCTATGTCGTTTTACATAATCATAAGGGTTTACTTGAAAAGCACAACGGTAAAATCTAGCTCCAAAGGATACTTTTAAAACCTGTTTTATAATTTCGGGCCATTTTTTATATTTCATATAACATTACCCCTTTTTAACAATTTTTATCCTAAATACATTTTTTTTCTACTTTTCTGCTTTTTTGTTCAATTCTTTTCGGATTTCTTCAAGTTATTTTTCTGCTTCTTCCTCAGTAATTTTTCCTGCGAATTTACGTTTTTGGATATTTTAACTATTCCAACTAAGAAACATTTTTTTTATTATTTTAATTTCTTCCTCTGTTAAGTCATAAAGTTTATAAATTAATTGGTTTATTTGGGGTTTCAAGGGCGGAAGCATTGGCGGAGTAACCATGAGTTTGTTTTAAACAAAACATTTTAAACTTTCTCTTTTGTTTTCTCAAAAAATATAGTTCCCATGTGCTGTTTTAAATCTGGATATTTTGTTATAAATGCTTTTTATAAGCCAATTTCTCATGAAGGAGTCCTTTATAATAAAGTTATTTCGAATACAAATTCTCTGCATGATTGAG
>QMUK01000148.1 GCA_003660555.1 Thermococci archaeon | reverse complement strand
TGGTGTCAGAGTCCATTGAACTAGAGATAATTCCTGAGAGTGATTCAATTGAAGTTTGCCAGGGAGGAAGTTCACAAACTATCTTGGAGCTTAGAAACTTGGGAAACGTACAATCAACGTTTTCATTGAATCCAAAACCAAGTGATCCTAGCATAGATGTTGATTTATCCCAATGGGAAGTAACACTACAACCCGGAGAGACTCAACCGGTCACTCTCTTTATAAACGTTCCTGCCACACTCGGAGAAGGAAGTTACTCAATTGAGATAGAAGCTACATCTGGAGAGTATCAAACTAGTGTGGAAATACCCTTTACAGTGTCTTCCTGCCAACAGGGAGGAATATCCCTGAGCATATACCCCAATGAAATTGAAGTCGGACCAGAGGAGACCTCTGAGTTCTCTTTAACACTAGTGAATCAAGGAGACTCTCCCGTGACTTGCTCCATAACCTTCGAGAGCAATACCATATCAGAGGAAAATGGATGGAGTATAACAATACCAGAAGAGAGTCCGGAAATAGGTCCTGGGGAGGAATGGACCTTCCAGCTAAGGATAACTCCACCCGCCGAGACTTATGGGGAGTTCGAATTCAAGGCAATTGCTAGATCTGATGGAGAGACAGCTGAAGTTCAAGGAAGGGTGAGAGTTTCCTCGAATAAAGTATCACTCGTTCTCTCACAAGACGAAGCCGAGATACAACTCGGTTCAACGTTCTCACTAGGAATAACAGTTAAGAACCAATATTCAGACGATAAATCCATATTAGTTGAGATATCCGGAGAGAAAACAGAATGGTTGAGCTGGACAAGCAAAAATGTCTTCTTAGGTCCAGGAGAGGATGAAACTCTAACTCTATTGATCTCTCCCGATGAGGAGGGGACCTATTACTATGACATATCTGCATACGTCGGAGGAGAAATGGAAGACACTAAGAGACTCACCTTAGTGGTGTCTTCCGGTGGAGTAGTTCTCTATTATCCTACTGAAATAGCCAGAATACACCCAGGGGAGACCTTCAAGATACCAATTGGGGTGATAGGTCCTGGAAATTACGACGTCAGTTACGAAATAGTAGAGTCATCTAACCAGCTTCCACAGACCTTCTGGACTTTTTCCATCCTAGGGGAAAACGGATTGCCTCTAGAAGATTCGGACCAAGATGGGAAACCAGATCTCCTTGGAGAGATATTCATTCTCTCAGCTAAAGTCTCTACTCTATCCAGCGGAAATTGGGTGAGAGTAAGGGTCAAAGTCGAGAGCGGGAGTAACAGCTCTCAGGCGGAATTCGAGTTTAGAGTTGGACAGGAGATATTGGAGGAATTAAATTGCACTTTGACGTCATCTGGGATACAAGTAGATAGGGCAGTAGTTTTCGAAGATCTTTTGCCTGGAGACAAACTCAAACTCAGAATCACATTTGAAAATCAATCTACTGAGGAAAAGAGTCTGTATCTAAAGGATTACTCCTCTCTCTGGATTGAGGAAATTTCCGGGGAGAGGAGCGAAAGGGGAAGACAGTATCTCCAAGATGAAATGGGATGGGAGAACCTTCCCCCTGGAGACAAGGCAGTTATGGAGATAGACTTCACAGTACCTATTTTCTCTAGAGTGAGCTACGCAACCATGACCTTCTCGACTGATAGTGTTGAAAAGAACGTTAACGTCCAATTTAATCCCTCTCAGCTATTGGTTGAGAGGAAGGGTCCAATCATCCTAACAGGAGAGGATTTCAAGGAGGCTCTACCTGGGGAAATGGTTCTATACGAGATAAAAGCGTGGAATTTGGGAAACGTCCCACTAAGCGTTAACTTAGCATCCGATCTACCCCAAGGATGGGAATTATATGCTCTAGTTCCGTTTGAGGTAAGCGGAACTACGGCAGCTCTGTTCTCAGCAAGTGCCACCCCATACTACGGAGTCATATCTGAAGAGGAAGTGGGCATGGATTTGAACTCAAATGGAAAGTGGGAGGAGTGGACTTTCGGAATAACAGACCTAGTTTTCCCAGGAATTTACGACACTCTTTACATAGACTTTGATTTGGATGGATTGGATGAAGATGATAAACTAGAAATTGGATCTAGTACTCAGATAGGAGAAATATTCTATTTAGATGACAAGGGATCGAGATTCCTCCTAAAAAGAGACCTAGACCTGCTCGGTGGAGTTGGAGTAAGCTTCTTCATCTCTGTAAGACCTCCTAGCTGCCAAGCGGAGGTTGAGAGAGAAGTAACCATAGTGGGAGATGATTTGATCGATGAAAAATTACGCATAAAGGTAATTGAGGGAAACAATCCAGAAATAGTCTTGTATTCGGATTCGGCGGTGATGGGAACCGAGAGGTTTACCACATTAGACGTCAGAGTGCGTGAGAGAGGGAACAATGAAGAACCGGAGGAGTTCTTGCTATTGGTTTCGGGAGAGAGTGGATGGGAGATAAAAACATCTATAAAGGCAGAAGCCACATCTACAACACCACCGCAAGGATACACAGATCCAGGGGGATCTAAGAGTGGGGTTTACAAGTACGGGGTTTTCAAAGAGGACGTA
>QMUK01000050.1 GCA_003660555.1 Thermococci archaeon | reverse complement strand
TCTTTCCATCTCTTGGACTTGGAAGAGAGTCCAGGTTGAAATTGCCAGAGCGATTAAGACCAAGATCAAGGCCACTCTGGACTCTTCCAACGTGACACCCTTTTTACCTAGGTGGATTGAGTATATATATCGGTCGAAACCGTCTAATTGTCGTTAGTGAGGAGTCTCTCTGAAGTCCGTCTGGGATTAACTTTGTGATGCAAAGTTTTTTATATTATACTTTGTATTGCAAAGTGGGTGGCACATTGGAGGAGGTAAAGGAAATAAGGGAAATAGTGGAGAGAAGCGTTTCCCAGAAGGACTTGCTCTTCACTGCCAAGAAAATGACGATATGGGGGGCAACGACGACTATAGGCTTTGCTGTAACTCATGTGATGTTCAAACAAGCAATTGCCGGTAAATTGAATGGTCTGTACATAATTCCCTGGTGGGTATTGGTGATAGGCGTGAGTCTTTACTTGAGCTCTAGAGTGGAGCCTCCTTCAGTGGTCTCTTACTTCGGAAGAATTGCCAAGAGGTTCTGGATGATATATTTCGCAGTACTTCCCCTCGTGATAGGTGAGCTAATCGCTTTGGGAAAACCGATGTACATAGGAGCTTTCATATCAATCTTGGTAGGGGCATGGATATCATTAGGAGGAATCCTGCTGGGATGTAGGACCACTGTAGCCCTAGGACTCATTTACTCCTATTCATCGATAGCCATGTTCCTCTATTGGCAGTATCAGTTCCTCATATACGCGCTCTTACACTTCTCGATATTGTTTCTCCTAGGTGGAGTGATTTCGCTTAAGCGCCTAGAGAAGGGAGAGGAATGATCTTGGATTCCAGAATCAGGGTAAAGGCTCTGGCTATACTTTCTGGATTAGAGAAAGCAGAGTTCAAGTATTTAAAGGAGAAGCTCAGGACTACAGACGGGAATTTGAGTTCTCACATGAAGAAGTTAGAGGAAGCTGGGCTAATCAGAGTAGAGAAGGCGATCGTTAAGGGAAAACCTAGGACGTACTACTCGATAACGGAAAAGGGGAAGAAAGTCCTAATGGAATACTTGGAGGAGATTCTGAGGGAGATGAGTGGGAAACACTAAGCTAAGTTTCCTTAGTGGAGTGTCTCCTCCTATGGGCGATTAGATAGAGCGAATAGAATCTCTCCTGTCATGACAAGGAGAAGAGGAACAAGCAGATACTACAAGTACGGCAATTCTCTATGTGGCAAGTGTTCCTGAATTCTCCTAGGAGGTGCTCCTCTTCTAAATAAGCAGAGCAATGATACGTCAGGTGTTCAATTGGTCTAGTTGTGGAGATTACTAAACCTAGAGCAGGAGCTGCACAAGGATTTCCTGAGAGCTATCGCTAATACTGCTCCGATCAAATAAGGATATTGAGTCCCCTACTTTCAGAGGGTTGAGTTTTCCGAAAAGCTGCGCCATTCCCAGAGTGAAGAATAGTAGCCCTATTGTCAATACACCTGTATCGGGAAGTGAGGGCTTCCCCAAGAAGCCATTGACGTAAAAAATAGGAAGGATGAATAGAGCTTCAAATATTCTTTAAATGGCTTCCTCGAGCTCACGAACCTATAGACTACAATGGGGAAGAGTGGGAGCACACAGAGGCTCATGGAAACCAATACCTCAGTAGATGCATCAAGGGATTCAAGTCCCTCTCTTTCTCTCTTTTCTCTATTAATTATTTATTGGGCTCTCCTTCTTAGCTTCTCTACCTCCTTAAGCAAGATCTCGTAGACTTTCCTTCCATCTGCTCTTCCTCCAACTCTCTTCATCACCTCTCCTACTAATTTCTTAGAGATTCTGCTTGGATCTCCTGATAGTAAATCTCTTGCTCTTTTCGAAACTACTTCAGAGATTATTTTCCTTATTTCTTCCTCTGGAACTAGCTTGAATCTATTGATCAAGTCCTCCATTCTTCCCTCTCCCTTCGAGAGGAGTTTAATTACTTGGATCATGCCCTCTTTGTTCAGAAGTCCCTTGGAGTTCAGCTCAAATAGTCTTAGTAAGTCGCTTTCCCTCAAGCTGGAAAGATCTACTCCCTCTCTTCTCAGTGATTTTAGAGTATCAAGTAGGAAAGAGGCTATGAAATTCGGAGATAAGTTCGTACTGGAAATTGCCTCCTCGAAGACTTTCAAATACTCTGATCTTACTAATCTATTGGCTAGCTCCTCTCTAAGCCCAAGAGAAATTAGTTTTTTAGCTTTTTCCCTTGGTAGTTCAGGCAAACTAAGTCTAATTTTATTTATTAATTCCTGATGGATTGGTATTGGTGGAACGTCCGTTTCGGGATACATCCTAGCTGCTCCGGGAAGTGGTCTCATGAACTCCGTGTTGCCATCTGGAAGAGCTTTCCTAGTCTCTTCTGGTATTTCCTCCATGGAGAGCTTTACTCTTCTCATCACGGCTTCTAAGCTCCTACTCAGAAAAGGCTCTTTCCCTGCCACTAATATCGCAGCGTCCTCTTTTCCCTCTATCCCTAAGTGGTGATACAGACTCTTCACCTCCTCTTCGGATATTCCATAGCCTGGAAGTTCATCTGTATGGAATATTCCTGGTATTCCACCATATACTCTCGAGTAATTCGCTAATTCAGTACCTAGTCTTCTCCCTGGCTGTATTTCCTTTCCTAAAACCCCAGAAAATCCAAAAAGAGGAATAGACATCACTTTACCTCCCGAGGAGATTTCTCTCCTGAGTATCTTAGACTTAGTCCCTAGGAAAACTTCAGTTACGTCAACTGGGTTTCCTACTCTGGCCCCTCTCTCCCTCAAAATTTCTCTTATTCTGAGAAGCTCCTTCTGTCTCATCACCTCTCTCCTTATTACTTCTTCTATGAGATCTAGCTCCTGAACCCCTTTTATCTCTTGCCTGCTTCCGCCCTCTATGGATACGTTCAGATCTTGTCTTATTGTCCCTATCCCTCTCCTCACTTTACCAGTAGCTCTTAGCACTTCCCCTATGTACTCTGCTACTTCTCTGGCTTGACCCTCTTCCGTTATGTCCGGGTAGGTTGAGACCTCTATCAGAGGTATTCCCAACCTATCTAATCTGTATCTGGCTGATCTCTGAGTAGTTTCCATTATTCTGGCTGACTCCTCTTCTAAACAGACGCTCTTAACTCTGACTTCTCCCTTTGATGTCTCTATGATTCCTTCTCCCATTGAAACTATCGCTGTCCTCTGAAATCCTGTAGTATTTGATCCATCTATGACTATCTTCCTCATGACGTGTATTTCGTCTACAGGTTCAAGACCTAGCATGAGGGAAACTTGTATCGCTACTTCCAAGGCCTCTCTGTTCATTTCCCCTGGTGGTTCCTCATCTAGTTCAACTAAGCAGGAAGTCTCCTTGTCGGCTTCATAAAAAAACTCCCTGTCCCTCAAAGACTCAAGCAAAGCTGCTGGGTCTATTTCTCCCATTTCGCTCTCTGTGGCTCTTAGCTTCCTTCTAACAACTAAGCTAGCCTCTCTATCGGAGATCTCAGATGGGCAGTTACAGAATAGTTTTCCTGTATTGAGTTGCTGGTGTACCTCTATACCCACTTTGAACATTCATATACACCTCTCTAAGCGTTTATTGGACTTCTCTTCCCAATTTCTCCTCTCATGTTCGTTAACATAAGCTTCCTGACTTCCCTCAAGTCCTCGGTTTTGCCTAAGACGTACATCAATTTGACCATGGCAACTTCCGGAATCATGTCCTCTCCCGGTATGACTCCCATCTTCAGGAGTTCTCTCCCCCTTGAGTAGACGTTCATGTTCACTCTTCCGTGTATACACTGGGAAGTCATGACTACAGCTATCCCTGAGTCCAAAGCTCTCTTCAATGGATCTAATAGATTCTTGGGAACATGACCCATGCCTGTTCCTTCTATTACTATCCCTCTCTGTTTATCTACTAAGAAATCCAGAAACTCCGGGCTCACTCCTGGGTGTACCTTGAATAGGGATACTCTTTCCTCCATTTCCTTGTCCAGCCAAGTTTCCCCTCTGCTATCAGATCTCTTCTTGTAATTGGATAAGAACTTGACTTCCCCCTTTTCAGTGACTATTCCAATGGGGGAATCGTTTATAGTCTTGAAAGCGTCTCTCCTTGATGTATGCATTTTTCTGACCCTTGTTCCACGGTGGATTAAACAGAAGTCATCGCTAATACTTCCGTGCATGACTACAGCTACTTCAGCCAAATCCGTTTTGGCCACTCTAACAGATGACATGAGATTCAAATCTGAATCGCTGGATGGTCTATCTGAAGACCTTTGAGATCCAACCAGCACTACTGGGTCATTTAAATCTTGTATCATGAAGCTCAGGGCTGCAGAAGTATAAGACATTGTGTCCGTTCCATGTGCTATTACTACTCCTTCAGCTCCGCCTTCTATTTCTTGTATGACTTTTTCTCCTATCTTGACCCAGTTCCTTGGCTCCATGTCCTCACTGGGTATGTTCATTATCTCTTCAGCTTTTATTTCAGATATCTCCCTCAATTCCGGTATCCTTTTGAGTATGTCAGACACCTTGAAGGACGGTTTGACGGCCCCAGTTTCGTAGTCTATTTTACTTGCTATCGTTCCACCTGTTCCGACTATTGATACATATCCTCCTCCCGTCTCATGTATCGTCTTTCCATATTTTTTTTCTTCTTTTTTAAGCCTCTTTTTTTTCTCTCTCTTTATTAGCTTCATTTCCTTTATTCTAGAAATTCTCACACCTATGTTATATCCGTTGTCTAGCTTTATGACGAGATGTTGATCGTCCCCCAACTGAGTCCTGGGCATGATCACTCCTCTGAAGACTTGCCTTTCCGTGCTGACTTCCACGTAGTCCCAAACGTTAAAACCTCTCTCTTCTAGGAACTCCTTGGCCCTTCCCCAGTACATGGGATCCCCATGGAGGTGACTTCAATTGGTTAAAAAACTTGACTTAGTTCCCTTGGTCGTGCTCTTCCTCCTAGTAATCGTGTCGATACCCCTGAGGGTCGAAAGAGAGAAGTACTTCGAAGTCATGGGGAATAATTTAGAGGGAGCCATCCAGACAGTTAACTCTTTGTTTTCTCTGGGATACGATGTGGAACTCAAAGCCATAGGATACACTCCAGGAGAGAGAGGTCTGAAGAGCGTGGATGGACTAGTGATAGTTGCTCTGGGAAGTAAGCTCTATTTGGATTCCAATGGGGAAATAATAGAGATTGGAGAGGGTGATTCCGACCTAGTCCCCACTTCCATTAAGATATACCCAGTGAAAAGAAAGACTAGACTCGTTAGACTGGATGAGCTGAGAGAATTGAAAGACGCAATATATATCTGTAAGTTCTCTCTACCAAAAGGAGGTGAGTTGGACCTTTCCAATGGTGCTAGATTTGAGTTCATCGAGAGTAATGGTGTTTACAGGATTCTAGTAGTTTCGAGAGATGTGAGAGACTGTAAATACGATAAAGACTCTGTAGTCTTAGCGTTAATTCCAATAGAAAGACCATTTAACTCTGGCAAAGAGGTAATACCAAGGGAGTGGATCTCAAGTGATCCGTGAACTAATCGAGAAGCCACATCTCATTTTGTCATATCTGTTTGCTTTCTACCTCCTACTCGGAATCTGGAGTAGAATTCCATTGGAAACTGGATTACTATTCGTTTCAATCTCGATGATTCTCTTTTTTCTCATGATTTTTTGGATTGGATTCCTATTTGGTTCTAGAACTGGACTAAAGAAACGAAAAGTAGATATTGGGCAGTCTTTTTCAACTATAATCTTAGTCCTTGGAGCAATCGGCATAATTTCGAGTTACCTAGTAATAGGATCCCCCACGATATGGGCTAGGGAGAGAAATCCTGTCTGGACACTTTCCTATATTCTATTCTCAGTAGGAGTTGTCTCCTTGTCCAAAGACTTTAGGAAATTCATTATATTGTCCGTCCTCACCATGATGGTGTGTCTTCCATCAGGATACAGAATAGACTTCTTGTTCCCGATATTGGGGTCCTACTTCAGATTGCATTTCTCTGAGAGAGAAGAAAGCTTTTGGCCGAGTTTCTTCCTGATTCTAGTGCTAGTCACATCTCTAACGTACAAGGTCCTGTCTTCCTACATTTCGGAAGGATGCCTCTATCCTCTTGGATACCTAGTCACTGGAAGAGCTGGTTTCACTCTTTATTCGCTGCAAAGAATAATAGAGGTAGAAATAAATGAAAAAAAACTTGCTTTTGGGATGTACCACGGAAAATTGTTCCTCAACTCTTACTTCTTGGATTTGGTGATAGGAGAGAGGGAATTGATCGGTCCCTCCATAGGAGAAGTAACTCTGGGTTGGCCTAAGAGCTACACTTCCACTATGATTGGCCCCATTCTATTGGATTTGGGGATAGTGGGGCTAGTTTCTTTCTCGTTCATAATGGGATTTCTATCCTTTGTTTTCTTGATGTGGTGTCCCACTTGCTACTCAATGTACTTGGCATCCCTCGTCCTTTGGGTGGAGTCCGGGCCCGCCCACGTCTACTTAGTGGGATCCCTAGTATTATCCGTTCTGATGAGGTGGTACTTTGGGAAAGAGTAGGAGATTAGAACCCTGTGTCTTTTTGATCATAGCAGTGCTGTTCTTTCTTCTCTTGTCTATAGCAGGGAGCATCAAGTTCGGTTTTCATTCGAAACTTCACCTAGTGAAGGTAACAATAGCAGTTCTCGTGTCTCTCACCACTTTCTGCATTTATTCATCGAGAGATTTCTCATTCATAGGGAAGTACCTAGTGTTTCCACTACTAATTCTCGGGGTATTTGTTCTTTATTCAGTAGAGAAGACTTATTCGATTGTTCCACCAATTTTGTTGTTCCTCCTCCATAGATACCATGGGAGGGCTAATTTCTCTGATGGTAGAGTAACTCAATTCTTGTCCCACCTTTCTCTTTTAATAGGAGTCTCGGTTCCACCGATCTTCTCCATAGTGAGGGGTATCCCACTTTTGGATTGGAATCTAAGACTGAGCACATCTACTTCTCCAATAAGGATGGTTTCCCTCATGCTAATACTGCTGGGGTTATACTACTTCTCGGTGAGAGGTGAAAGAAAGAAGGAGATAGTTTGGACCTTAGTGGCAGCGACGTCAACTTCCCTGTTTGGATTCAGACTGGAACCCTTGGTCTTACTTATGGCCCTGGTCATAGACCTATATCTCTCCGGTGAAGATTTGAGGAATATCTCAATCCTCTGTCTCCTCATTCCCCTCCCGATAGTATTGATAGGATACTCAGTCATTTCTCATTCACCGCAGGAATGGAACATTGGAGTTCTAGGACTTCCCATATATAGATCGGCTCACACTCTCTGGGTCTTCTCTGAATCCATAGGTGTTTCTTGGCCATATGGGTCCACTATGGGGAAAGCGATCTTCTCGATGCCCAGAGCTAGAGAGGTGGTGTCTGAAGTTGTATTTGGCCAAGAGGGGATAAGTTTGACTTCCACAATATTTGGTCCTCCTATGTTGGATTTCGGAGTGCCTGGGCTATTCTCATTTTTCGCGATACTTGGTATTTTGTCATCCGTAGCCAAATCCCGTAGCAAACTGGATAGATATCCTTACTCGGTCTTCCTCTCCTTCTTAGCAGTGGGTGTAGAGACGGGAATAGAGGGAAGTATGCTAACTATATTAGTGACACTCTCATACGTCTCCTGGAGGGTGAGAGATGAGGAGGTTTGACCTCGCAGTACTACTAATACTCGTAATTGTCTCCCTGCCAACTGGACTGAAGTTCATCACACAAAGCGAATATGTCTTCGAGTATAGGATTTACGATGCTGTGAAGAAGGCCATAGAGTTAAACCAAGAGGGGAAGTTGATTCATTTGGAGATAGAGGGGTACTACACTAGAAGTAAGCAGAAAGGTAAGTTAGAGGGATACTTCCTTGACGGAATAAGTGGAAGGCTCAGGGTGCTCACAGAAAACGAAACAGTAGTAAGCATAGGGGGGCAATACGCCTACATAGAAGACTTTGCATCCATCAAAATAAAAATGAGGGCTTTGGATAAAGAAGAAGAGATTTTCATACTTAAAAACGTTGAGAATCCAACAGAACTTCTGGAAAAAGTAAAGGAAATAAGAGAAGAAGAGAAATGTGACTTAATATACGTTGAAGGAGTAATTGGGTTTGAGAAGGAAAGCTCTCCCTCAGAGATAGCAGAACTAAATTCCAAAGTCTCGTGGAGTGAAGGTGGCCTAGGTCTAAGCTTGGTGCTGTATCCAAACGGAATACTAGCTACGTTGGAAAAGACTAGTATTAAGGGCTTGGAGTTCCTCTCTGGACTGAGTTACGATAGAGTTCACGTTGGGAGATGTAGAGTGCACTGCGTAAAGGTGATGTAGTTGATTGAGGACCTAATCAGAAGGTTTTCCTACTTTGCTTGTTCTCTCTCGAGAGTAATTCGGCCTATTTCTAAGAGATACATAAAAGTTTACTCTCGAGTTAGAGACAATATTCCGAGAATCGAGATAGGGGCACTAGAGAAGTTAGATTTAGCCCCTATGTTCAACCCGATAAATGCTGTTAGCTTGGTTGTACTGCTCTTTTACTTACTCAGTTTTAGATCGATGTCTCCTATTTCTAGGGCGATCTTCTCCTTGGGATACGTTTCACTGATTTCTGGTATATATCTAGGGGGAAGATACATCGAAAGACGAAAATTTTCTGAAAGCTCGATTTTCCTAGATAAAAACTTCTTCAAAGGAATTGGAATTCTCCTATACTCAGTCGGAGCTTTGTTCTGTGTTCTAGTTACTATAAGCCAAGGAGTCCCAATTCTAGGCAAGATATTTGGTCTTCCTCCAGAATTAGTGATTCCTGCATTTCTAGTAGTTCCAGGAGCAATTTTCCTATCGTATTCTGCCAGAAAAGAGTATTTTTATGCCTTGTTCATTCT
>QMUK01000049.1 GCA_003660555.1 Thermococci archaeon | reverse complement strand
CTTAACGAATGAGAAGACTATAGACCAAGTCTCAGAGAGTCCATGAACTCCTGAATGTGTAGCATTCGGAATATAGACTATGTGGAAACTTTCGAGGAAGTCCTCGTAAGTGGACTCGAGTCCAGGTGGGAAGATATCATCGTTCGTTCCCATTACAACTAATACTGGCTTTTCCTTGACTTCATCGATCCAACTCACTGGGTTGTACTCCTCGAGGAAGTCGGCTGAGTTCTCTGAATTGGTTATCCAAGAAGAGATAGAGGAGAGCTTACCATAGGCGTCAAGCTGAGCCCCTTCAATTAGGGTTAAGTCAGCAATGTTGAAGCTCCTAGGAACCAGAGCGACTACCCGTGGATCGTGCCTAGCTGCTATCCATGCTGCCCATCCTCTCTTGCTTCCGCCGCTTATTACGAATCCAGAAGGGGAACGAGAAGCTACCCTTTCGACTAGGGACATGGCCTTGATATACGCTTGGGCCATGGGGTAAAGCAACGAGCGTTTTGGATCTCCCATCTCAATTGCTTCCAAATTGCTGGAATAAAATAGAGAATCATCTACATTTGGTACTCTAGTGATAATAGCCACTGGAATTCCAGAAATAGAGGAGGATTCGAGGATGTATCCAAAGGTTTCATTTGGATCGTTTCCGAAACCTCCGGTGATTATCAGAGTAAGTCTAGACCTAAGGGGTTTTGGCTCCAAGTAAATTAACCTATGGGTCCAGAGGGAACCTTTCCATTCCGTGCTTTCGAATTCAAAGACTAGAATCCTCACGATTCCTCCTGAAGCCTCGAGGATCTCATTTCTTATTATCCTGTACTCGTCTTCTTTAATCTCGAACTCGAATTTCAGATTTCCTCGATGAAAATACAACGAAATAATTATTAGCGAGGTAGAGAGAATTAGAGCCAACGGAATTATTGTCTTGATTACAAGAGCTTGGGAGAATCTCTCCATAGAGGGTGGTCCATCGAACTTCCTTAAAAATCTTTGTGGGGAATGAAACTCCTTGATGTAATCCCTTCCCTACTCTAGGAATCAGAACTAACTTCTGGATATACCTTTATAATGAGGGGAGATGACCAAGTAAGGGGAAATCCTTGTCCCAAGAAAAATTGACGGGAATAAGAGAGGACTTCCCTCTACTAAAGAAAGGATGGATCTACTTAGATAATACGGCAAAAGCTCAGACGCCGAGAAAAGTCTTGGATGCAATGCATAGGTACTACACGGAAATAGGAGCCAACGTCCATAGAGGATTACACACTCTCTCCTTGGAAGCTAGTAAATTGTACGATGAAGCCCATTCTAAGGTAGAGAAGTTCATTGGTGCTAGAAAAGGAGAGGTCGCCTTCACTCTAAATACTACTCATGCAATAAACATAGTTGCATCTAGTATAGACTGGAAGAGAGGTGACGAGATAGTAACCACTGTAATGGAGCATCACTCCAATTTCCTTCCATGGCTTAGGCTTAGGAAATTCGGTGTGAAAGTCAGAGTAGTGGACATTTCCGACCAAGGATTCATAAACGTAGATCAACTAAGGAATTCCCTAACGGAGAGAACCAAACTAGTCTCTGTAGCACATGTAAGCAACGTCTTAGGAGTAATAAATCCACTTGAGGAGATCAGAGAGATAATAGATGAATCGGATGCATCGCCTTACTTTCTGGTGGATGCAGCTCAGTCCGTGGGACATGTGGAGTTTAGTGTGAGAGATTTCAGTCCAGATTTTCTGGCATTCTCTGGATATAAAGGGTTAATGGGACCTACAGGTATAGGGGGACTGTACTACAGAAGAGACGTTTGGGAGGAGATTGAGCCAGCCTTATTGGGCGGAGGTACCCCTAGATCTGTGGATAGCGAAGGATATGAACTAATGGATCCACCTGCTTCCATTGAAGCCGGAACACCTAACATAGCAGGCGCTATTGGGCTCTCAGCAGCTGTGGAATACGTCTCAGAGATAGGCATAAGGAGAATAGAGAAGAAGGAGAGAGAGCTAACTTCAGAGATCCTAGATGGGTTCGAGAGATTAAAAGAAGGTGGTGTGAAAGTAGAGTATTACGGTCCAGGACTAGATCACTTAGAGAGCAGGATAGGAGTAATATCGTTTAACCTAGGAGGAAAGGATCCACACGATGTGGCAAGAGCAATGAGCAGTTTTAAAATATGTTTGAGGTCTGGACACCACTGCGCCATGCCATTGGCGATGCGTCTCGGCATAACTAGGGGAAGCGTTAGGGCTTCTCTCCACGTTTACAATACAATGGAAGAGATAGAGACATTCCTCACGTCTCTAAAGGAGGTGTATGATTTAGTATGACTCCAGAAGAGCTGGAGTTGGAGTTGGAAGAGGTTTCACCGTGTCCGAGCTCTGGAGAGATAAAAATAGTCGGCAGAATAAGGGGGTTTTCAAGAGAAAAGATGTTACAGCTATGTTCTAAGGAGGAAATACAATGTAAGGAAATACTAGGGAAGAAAATCGCTAAGAAAGAGGATGACTTCGGGAGAAAAGTATTGATAGCGGAAGACGGGGAAGTGACTCTTCTGGGGTTCGAAGAACTAAAAGACGCTCTTTCCTCACTCAGGAGGATGTTGGGACTTGAGAGTGGCGGTAGTAGATAAGCAACTCTGTCGACCGAACAAGTGTAATACAGAGTGCGTGAGGTTTTGCCCTAGGGTAAGAGGTGGTGTTCTAGATACTATAAAAATAGATGAGGAAACGGGGAAAGCTATTATCTCAGAGGAGTTGTGCACAGGATGTGGAATATGTGTCAATAAGTGTCCTTTCAAGGCAATACGTGTTGTTAATTTACCTGAAGAGCTAAAGGAAGTCTGTGTTCACCAATACGGCCTAAATTCATTTAGATTGTACCGGCTCCCAGTGGTCAGATTGGGGAAGTCCGTAGGAGTCATAGGCAGAAACGGTGTCGGTAAGAGCACTGCTCTCTCCATATTATCTGGCACTTTAAAGCCGAATTTAGGAGATTTGGGCGAAGAGAAAGACTGGTCAGATGTTGCTAAGTTCTTTAAGGGATCCGAGTTACAAAAATACTTTGAAATGATTGGAAATGGGGAAATAAGAGTTTCTTACAAGCCCCAGAATGTGTCTTTGATTCCAAGAGTACATTCCGGGAAAGTAGAGAAGTTACTGCAGAGAGTGGACGAGAGAGGGGTACTAAGTGAGCTGACGAATACACTGGAAATCGAAGAAGTTCTAGACAGAGAGATAAGTAGCTTGAGTGGTGGAGAATTACAAAGAGTTGCTATAGCTGCAGCTTTGTCCAAGGAAGCTGACTTGTACATACTGGATGAGCCTTGTAGCTTCGTAGACGTCTACCAAAGAATAAACGTCGCTAAAGCGATAAGAGAGATTTCAGAGATGGGGAAAGGAGTAGTCCTAGTGGAGCACGATGCGACGATTTTGGACTTCATATCGGATTACGTCCACGTGATTTACGGAGAACCTGGAGTTTACGGCATTGTCTCCTCTACGTATAGTGTCAGGGAGGGTGTGAACTCATTTCTTCAAGGATATCTTAAAACTGAAAACGTTAAAATTCGAGAGTATGAGATAAAATTCGAGATAAAACCACCTATTGACATTAAACGGGAGGAAGATTATCTGTTCAAATACCCTTCAATGAAGAAATGCTTAAATGGATTCTCTCTAGAAATTGCTAGTGGAGGATTCTACAAAGGGGAAATTATCGGTGTTTTAGGACCCAATGGTATAGGGAAAACCACTTTCGCCAGGATCCTAGCTGGAGAGTTAGAACCAGACTCAGTGGAGTGGGAGTTCGAGGAAGTGAGAATATCACATAAGCCTCAGTACATAGATCTGAGCTTCGAAGGGACTGTAGAAGATCTACTGAGGTCTTTATCCCCAGAGTTCGGTAAACGAGAGTATGAAATTGAAATAATTTCTCCATTGAAGCTAAAGATGATTCTAGAAAGAGAGATAAGTAGCTTGAGTGGTGGAGAATTACAAAGAGTTGCTATAGCTGCAGCTTTGTCCAAGGAAGCTGACTTGTACATACTGGATGAGCCGACCGCTTTTTTAGATTTGGAAGAGAGAATAAACCTATCCAGGATAATAAGAAGAATAATCGAGAAAAAGGAGTCCGTTGCCTTGGTAATAGATCATGATATCCAATTAATTGACGTAATATCAGACAGGATAATGATATTCAGAGGTGAGCCTGGCAAGAGAGGATTGGCTCTCCCTCCCTCTAGCAAGAGAGAGGGAATGAATACCTTCTTAAGGGACATGGACATCACCTACAGGAGAGACCCCGTTACGGGCAGACCTAGGATAAACAAACCAGGTAGTAGATTAGATAGAGAGCAGAGAGAGAAAGGAGATTACTACTACGTCTCGGGGGACCGATAATGGAAGTATTGTTCTTGGGTAGTGGTGGAGGGAGGTTCGCCACCATAACACAGAGAAAGAGAACAGGAGGGTTTAGGATTACGTTTAACAAAGAGATCATGCAAGTAGATCCTGGACCTGGAGCCATATTGACCTCAAGTGAATTAGGCTTGGATCCTAGAAGAGTGACGTCTCTCTTCGTGACTCACTGTCATCCGGACCACTATACGGATGCTGAAGTAGTGATAGAAGCTATGACGTATGGAATGACTAGAAGGAGAGGAGTACTCCTCTCAGTAAAAAGCGTCTTGGAGGGAGATGGTAGAATAGGGCCTGCTATATCCAAATACCATAGAGAAAGAGTTAAGGAGTCTGTGATGATGGAAGCTGGAGAAGAGTTTTCGCTAGGGGGATATTCGGTGAGAGCAACTGAGGCAAAGCATAGCGATCCCTATACGGTGGGCTTCCAACTCAGAGGAAACAAGGACTGGGAGATATTGTCCTATACATCGGATACAGAGTACTATCGGGAATTGGAAAGAGAGCACTCTGGAGCTAGAGTGCTAATAGCCAACGTTACTAGACCTGGGAAGGATAGGATTAGGTGGCACCTTTGTACAGAGGATGCTCTTAGATTAGCTGACGAAATAGGTCCTGAGTTAATGGTGGTAACTCACATGGGGCTGAAAATGATACAGAAAGGACCTGAGAGTGAGTGTCAGAGGATAGAGGAGGAAACTGGTGTCAGAACCGTTCCGGCAGACACTGGATTGAGAGTTATAATAGATAAGGACTCTGTTTCTTTCAAGAAGATGTTGCCTAGACAATCTAGTTTGCTTGAATTTGGAGGTGCCAATCCATGGATAAAGAATACAACCACAAAGAAGTAGAGAAGAAGTGGATAGAGAAATGGTCAAAGAGTGACATATACTCGTTCAAGAACGATGGGAGAGAAGTGTTTTCCATAGATACTCCTCCGCCTTACACTTCCGGAGTCGCTCACATGGGGACGATACTAGGATACGTCTGGTTCGACATGATTGCCAGATTCAAGAGAATGAGGGGCTTTGATGTGTACTTCCCTCACGGATGGGACACACAAGGCTTGCCAACAGAACTCAAAGTCGAAAAAGAGTTGGGCAAGTCAGCTAAAAAGGACAGGAGTAAATTCAGAGAAGCTTGTAAGAAGTGGACCGAGTACAGCATAGAGAGAATGAGTAGGCAACTCAAGTCAGTGGGATACTTCCCTGACTGGAACAACGTCTACGTAACGATGGATAGGGACTACTGGAGGAGGGTGCAGTATTCTCTCCTTAAATTCCATGAAAAGGGATTAATTTATATAAAGGAGCATCCAGTCCATTTTTGCCCGAGCTGCGAGAGTGCTATAGCTAAAGCAGAAATAAATTACAGAGAAGAGGAGGGATATCTCAACTACATCAAATTCAAGCTGGAAGACGGGGAAACAATAGAAATAGCTACTACTAGACCCGAGTTACTTCCCGCTTGTGTCGCAGTGGCCGTTAATCCGGAGGACGACAGATACAAGGATCTACCAGGAAGAAAAGCCATAGTTCCTATATTCAATCAGAAGGTAGAAATATTCTCTGACAGAGCAGTAGACCCTGAGTTCGGAACAGGAATAGTCATGATATGTACTTTCGGAGATGAGCAGGACGTCAAATGGGCATATGAAAGAGGTTTGCCCGTTGTGAAGGCAATAAACCAGAGGGGGAAGTTGACCAAAGTGGCTGGGAAATACAAGGGAATGGGTATACTAGAAGCGAGAGAAGCCATAATAAGTGATTTGGAAAAGCAGGGATATCTCGTCAAGAGAGAGAAGATCGTTCACCAAGTAGCTGTGCACGACAAGTGTGGTACACCAATAGAGTTCGTTCCCACTCTGCAGTGGTTCATAAAGGTGAGACAATTCAAGGAGGACATAATAGGGGCTGCCATGAGTATGAAGTGGATTCCAGACTACATGCTTCAGAGGTTGATAGATTGGGCTGAATCTCTAGATTGGGATTGGGTCATATCTAGGCAGAGAATTTGGGGGACCCCAATACCATTTTGGTATTGCGAAAAGTGTCACTACATAATTGCTCCAAGAGAGGAGGAGTTGCCCCTTGATCCTACGGAAAGGGAACCTCCTGTCAAAGAATGCCCAAGTTGTGGCTCAAGAAGGATTTCTCCAGCTAGAGACGTTTGTGATTGCTGGGTGGATAGCTCTATAACTCCCTTGGTGATAACGGGTTGGCCTAACGAAAGAGAGAAATTCGAGAAGCTGTATCCGGTAAGCATAAGGCCCCAGGGATATGAGATAATAAGAACTTGGGCTTTTTACACGATATTTAGGTGTCTAATGCTGACAGGAAAGCCTCCATTCAAAGAGATAGTGATAAATGGAATGGTCTTGGGAGACGACGGTAGAAAAATGAGCAAGAGCTATGGAAACGTTGTAGAGCCAGACGAAGTGGTGGAGAAATACGGAGGAGATTCACTTAGACAGTGGGTCTCTACTGGAGCACTTGGAAAAGACGTGCCCTTCTCTTGGAAGGAGGTGAAGCACGGACACAAGTTCCTAAGGAAGTTGTGGAACATAGCTAGATTCGTGAAGCAAAATACCTCAGATTACGATGGATCGGAATACGATGTATCGGAACTCAAACCAATAGATAGATGGATACTTTACCACCTAGATCAGTTAATAGAGAGCACCACCAATGACTTCGAGAGATACGAATTCCCCCAGATTATGAGGAGGATATGGTCTTTTACTTGGAATAAACTTGCAGACGACTACCTAGAGATAGTCAAACATAGAATATACGATCCAAAATCCATAGAAGAGAAGAGAAAAACTCAATTCGTTCTATTGAAGGTACTAAGGGATTTGGTGAAACTTGTGGCTCCTATAACTCCGTTCATAGCAGAAGAAATATATCAGGAAATAGACGGGAGAAAAGAAAGTGTACACATAGAAGAATGGCCTGAGAGAATTGGTTCCTGGTTAGAAGAAGGTGCTGAGGTATCCGTTCTAATAATAAGGGGGATAAGAAGATACAAAGGAGAAAAAGGAATTCCACTGAATAGAAAACTCAAAGAGGTAGAAATATTCGTGAATGATCAGCGTCTGCTAGGGGAAATAAGGAGGAACCTTGAGGACATAGAGGGTGCTACTAGGTCTGAAATCCTCATCAGGGAGGGGGTGCCAGAAATAGACGTAGTAGTCAAGGAACTAGAGCCAGATATTTCCAAAATAGGGCCAGAATTCAAGGAGAAAACTAAGGACGTAATCGAACAGATGAGGAAAATTAAGTCAGAGATTGGTGAAGAGAAACTCTATAAAAGCCTCTTGAATTCAGGCATTATCGAGCTGAAGCTCGAAAGTGGAGAAACAGTGAATGTTAGCGAGAGACACCTCAAGATAAGAATTGAGAGGAGAGTGGGTGATAAAGAGATAGTCGATATTGGAGATCCAAGGGTGAAGGTTTTAGTCAAGCCATAGTTTTTTCCCTTTTTCTATACTAGAAAATAGAGGGAATGGTCTTGCTGAAATTGGCATTACTCTTCATGACTATAATTCCTGGTTTCCACTTGAAGGTACTCTGGTACTCTGGAAACGGTGGAGAGAGTATTTTCGAGCCAGATAGTGATATACTAGCAGGAGATCCCCAGGAGTGGGGGTCCTTCTCCAAATTGATCGAAGTTTGGAGAGAGGCTCTGAATGGTGCGCTAACTGTTGACGAAACTACTGAGAGACTGTCCAGAGACTTGTTGAACAAGTACCATGTTCTAGTGATCTCTTCTCCCAAGGAGGCCTTTTCCGAAGAGGAGATAAAGTACATCAAGGAGTTCGTATCCAATGGAGGAGGACTAATAGTGTTTGGGGATAAAGGTGAAAATCGTCATCTTAGTTCCTTATCGGAAGAATTTGGCGTCGAATTCAATTCAGATCTAGTGATAGATCCGAACATAGGACATTGCGTCTCGACTCATTATACTCCTGAGCTGATAGTGAATCCCAATCCTGGAAAGAGAGAGACGCACCCTCTCATGATTGGAGTGAACAGAATAGCTGTGTTCGAATCCAGTTCACTAAGAGTCTTTGGGGATTACTCCGAGGAGATAGCTTGGACTGACATAGATGCCTACTCCGACAGATGGGGAGATGGAAACTTCGGTTACGATCCAGGGGAGCCCGTAGGAGGAATACCTGTGATGGCAATATCCCAGTACGGCTCCGGCAGAGTATTCTTCTCTGGAGACGGTGACTTGTTCAGAGACGGGAACATCGAGATAATGGATCACGAGAAGTTAGCCGAAAACTTGATACTTTGGATATCTAAGTTAATTCCTCCGGTAGAGATAGAAACACACAGAATAATAGACTTACCTGGAGAAAAAGTCTATCCTGGAGATTCCGTGGAAATAATAGTTAAAATGAGATCTGAGAATGAAGTTGAGGATTACACTCATCTAGAGACTATTCTTCCCATTGGATTCTCCATAGGAAAGGGAGATGTTGTCCTAAGAGATAGAGAAGTACTCTGGACTGGAGAGG
>QMUK01000147.1 GCA_003660555.1 Thermococci archaeon | reverse complement strand
GAAGCGGTGGATACCAAAAATTATAGAAGATTCGGAAAACAATTTCTTTATTATTATCCGACAGATGGAATTCTTAGAAAAAATAAATGTGCTAGGAAATTTATTCCAGAGGACCCGCTTCTTCCTTTAGTTGGCTTTGAGGAAAGCGGAAAGCGATGGCTTGACGCTATTGGCATAATAGAACTTGGGGATGCGAATTACGATATTCATTCTATTACAAATATACATGAAATAGATTTCCTACGAGACGAACAGATGCTGCCACGAAAAGTCCTATTACAAACCGATGATAGAATGCTTTTCGCAGTAAATCTTGGCTCCGTTGAATCTTTTGAAGATATAATCCTCTTTCCACGAATAAGCGAGGAAAGCTCCGATAGCGACATAGATACATCAAACTATGGACTTCTTTATTTTAACTCATTCAGCGGTGCCTCGGCTTTAAGTGAGTTGGAATGGTCAATGGATGGACAAGGACAGATTAGCTGGTCTGATTCTCACGGTGGCTCTGCTGAGATACAGTTAGAGGGGCCAGCTTTGTTTAAGTTCTTTAAAATTTTGGAAATAGAAAAAACTATCGTAGCGGATGCCTGCATCAAACTATACGCATCAATAGACGGCGAAATGGATTTACGATTTGGCCTCTGGAAAGACGGGAGCTGGCTGAAATATTCTAAATTTTCTGCTTCTGGTTTTCAATCAATATCTGTCAATAATCTAGTATCAGGCTCCTTTTATGTGTTACTTTCAGGTGAGATAGAAGAGAACTCCTATGTAGAATTAGATGTGCTAGAATTGCGAGTGGCTAAAAAGAATAGTCCTATTATATATTTTATGCCCGAAAATATGGTAGAGTGAAATGCAAAACGGAACTTTCATTTTGATGAATGCCACTACAATAAATCCTGGCGGATCGCTGTTCTCGGATCCTATTTATCCGCTCAGCAATATTGTTAAATTTTCACTGATGATCGAGGGACGCTATAATATGTCAAAGACATGGGAAAGTAATGGTTTGCGAGTGAAAGTCTTAACAGCTCCCCAGATTACAGGCGTGTTTCCTTGGGATATTACGCCGTATGCGGAGTTCGATGCGCCTTCGAATACTTCGAAGTATGTGAGAGCGACTGCTTCTATTATTCCGGATGTATATAGCATTAGATGCCAGGTGATTAATTTAAATACTAATGAAACAGCTTATGATTGTAAATTGATAGCTACATATTCGGAAACGAGCTGAGGAGCCATGACACTGTATCCTTTACGAGATGACACATGTCTTTTAGCTCTCCCTATGCACGAGGGCGAGGGAAATATTTTTTATGATCATTCGAGATATTCTCATAACGCTACTTTTTACGGCGACACTCTGAGCTGGACGGACTCACCGTTCGGTAAGTGTTTGTATTTTCCTGGCACAGAGGGCTATTATGCGAAAATAGGCAACGCACATGAAATGTTAGAGAAAATTAAACAAACTAATGAGATTACAATCACAGCATGGATAAATACTGCGGAAGATGGGCAGATTCTTTACGATTGCGGGTGCTCACCGCCTGTCTGTGGAGGTTTTGAATTAAGATACCAAAATGGTGGTAAAATTTATTTCGAGGCAAACAGCGCAAATACTTGGCGGGTCGAGACTTCAGATAGTTTTGCAGACGGTGTATGGCATTTTGTTGCAATTGAAGGAAATGACGAAATTTCTCGAATACTGGTGGATGGAGAAATAAAAGCGGAGGCTCCGTATCGAGGGTATAAATTTGACTATTTTAATTGTGACTATGTATTTTATCTTGGTTGGGACTACAATAGCAATTACTTTGACGGCTTCATTTGTAATTTTAGAATTTATAATAGATTCTTATCATCCGACGAGATCAAGGCTCTTGAATTATATTATCGAAATTTCGAAGTGCGTCCAAGTATTCTTTGTCCTCGTCCAACTCTTTAAATGGATAGATGGTATTAAATTAAAGATGGAGAAATGCAAACAAATACAAATGTAATTCTGGAAATCGAACATCTGAATCCGAATTCAACTAGTGATTTATATGGGCCAGTTGAGCTGAGTAACTCTATAAAATGTGCTATCACAGCGCAGGCGTATTTCAGAGCGAATGCATCGGAGAATGTGAGAACGTTAATACTTTCCTCTTGGGATGATACAAACTATGACACCGAGCCGTATGCACAGTTTGATATTCCTGTGCAGGGTAATCAGACGGTAAGAACAACCTACGCTGTGCTGCCTGATCCCAAATATATAAAAGCACAGGTTGTGAATTTAGATCCTAATGAGACAGCTGATTATGTGAAGGTAGTAGTTACATACACAGAGCCATGAAGCGATTTACTGAATTAATCGGAGATGCAGAAATTTTGAGAAGAAGTTTTTGGTGGCTTTATCAAAAAGGCTGGATTTCAAAAGATAGTGTGAGCGAGGAAGATTATAAAGATTTAGGCTTGACATTCCCTGATGGCTGTGAAAGACTCGATAGAAAGGAAATAAGAGAGGAGAGATATATTAGAACTCGCTTAGGCAAACGGATAAGCCTGGAACAGCTTAAAGATTTAATCTGAAGCGATGTCGGATT
>QMUK01000146.1 GCA_003660555.1 Thermococci archaeon | reverse complement strand
GACTCCAGTTACATGGGGAGTAGCCATTGAGGTTCCAGAAGCTCCTCCATATCCTCCTCCGGGCACAGTGGAGATTATAGGTCCACATCCTGGTGCTGAGACTTCTGGCTTTAACCTACCGTCATCTGTAGGACCTCTGCTCGTGAAAGAACAATATGTGTCTGAGTATTTGTCTACAGCTCCGACTGTTATGGCATTTTTAGCAGTGGCCATGCAGTGAATGGAATCATAACCTGCCCATCCTCCGTAGTTCCCTGCTGCTATGTTCATGAGATGTGGCTTGTCTGGGTCTTGTCCCGGGTACTCCGCTCTGGCTAATTGATCTGCGTATCTAGAGTAGGAACAATAGCTGCCAAAGGATGGGCCTATTATTCCCCAGCTGTGATTCGAAGTTCTGGAATCGTATGTATTCGTCCCATCTCTCAGCTCATCGAAGGGGTTATTCCAATCGTATGCTAGGACGTTGGCATCTGGTGCCATTCCTACGTAGAGTCCAGCGCTATTGGTACCATCTCCAGCCATTATCCCGCAAACGTGAGTTGGGTGGAAAGTTATCCAAGCTGGAGGATCCCCTATGGTTATTCTTCCAGAAAGATCTGGGTGATTGTAATCTGGATGTCCCCCGTCCGTTATGGTCATCCAGACTCCGCTACCAGTCAAGTTGTATGGTGGATTATGAAGATCGTCCACGTTTATCAAAAACCTGCTCACATCCAGTAGAGGGACATGGACCGGTAGTATGGAGACGTACATCACTTCGTCTTTTAAGAAGAGTTTCCTGAGATTCTCCTCTGGTATAACTAAGTTAATGGATTTTTGACCCTCAGATATAGCATAAGAACAATTAGGATCGAATTCAGGTCTGTTTTGGAGGGCCCATTCCAAGTAATCATCTGGATTCGAATCCAGGGGATTTTCCTCCCAGTTGTAACAATCTTCTATGTCGTTAGACGAGCCTCTTGGAATTAGGTCCTCGTATCCTTCGGGCACAGGAGGTAGGAGATATGCTCCAACCTCTTGCAGGAAAGTTCTCACGAATTCCTCGCTTAACTCCACATCATCATAGAACAAAACCATTAATTTCAGTAGGCCAGAGCTACTGTCTCCACCAAAGTACAATAGTTTTTGTAGGTTCTCTGGATCAATTGGTTCTTCTATTCTGTCTTCGTATCTAGCTCCTCCCTCTCTATAGGTTCCCTCTCCGTCTTTTATCGATTCCAGTAGTGAAACGATCTTAGGATAGCCCTTTTCGTCTATAGAGACCCTAGTTACTCCAGTGACGATTTCCTCCTGTGATAAGTTCTCTAGCACTTCAGAGTTGACTTTACATATCCAAGTATTGTCCCTCAGAGGAATAAGGAATTCTAGTCCGTATTTCTCGGAGAGTTCCAGTCTCTCATCGTGGTTGGGCCACCTATCGAAGTGAACCTCTAAGTGATATGTTTCTAGAGGTGAATCAGGGCGTGTGTCTCTTCCTACCTCTCCTCTCTGTGATTCCATTGGTGGGGCAATCAAGAATATCAAGAGCATAATAAGCACTGGAGACCATGTCCTCATGTTCTACCCCAGGGCTACTCTGAACCCTTAGATATAACTCTTTCCCAAGTCCATTCCTCCAGAAGAAATTGAGGATGGAATGGCCCGTAACATTAGAAGTTCTCAATATATGACGGTGAAATAGAGAGTATTTTCCTCAGCTTCTGTATATATTGTGATGGTCCCTCTCCTTTTACTCTCGGTGAAGGAAATGGTATATAAATACCTGCTCATGAAAGAACTCTACGGGGAAACTAATTGGATGAGGACCTCTTAATGTGGTTGGTAGACAAGGGGTCAGAAATGGATCTAGATTTCCTAGAGGTGAGATATCAGAGGTTCTCCAGTACCAAAATAGAAATGAGAGATGGAAAAGTGTTCTCAGCAACTCCTGGAGAGGAAGAGGGGGTCGCAATTAGATCCCTTAGAAATGGCGTATGGGGATTTTCAACCACTAGCGATCTAGACAAGAAGTCACTTCTCCAAGCTCTGAAGTACTCTGTTAAGGGAGCCAAAAGTAAGAGAAAAAAGAGAGAAGTAAAGCTGGCTCCAGCTCCAGTAGTGGAGGACGAAGTGAGGATAAAAGTAAGAGAGGAATTAGATGAGGTGCCAATCGAAGATAAGATCTCCTGGCTCAGGAGGGGAGATGAAGAAGCTAGATCCATAGATGGTGTGAAGGCCACCTCCACGTATTGGGACTACAAAGAGAGGAAGGTCGTAGTGAACAGCGACGGGACCTTTCTGAAAATAGAGAACTCTTGGATATTCTTCGATATATGGGCCTATGCAACCAAAAACGGAGTAATGCAATCCTATAGAGAGAGATTTGCTACTCTAGGAGGATTTGAATCCACCGAGAAAATAGGAATTGAAGAAAGATGCAGAAAGGCTGCAAAGAAGGCACTTGAGCTTACTGAAGCTAAGCCAGCTCCGGGAGGAAGGTTTCCCGTAGTAATAGACGGTGTTCTCTCTGGATTGCTAGCACATGAGGCTGTGGGACACGCAACAGAGGCTGACAGTGTATTGAGGGGCCTGAGTGTCCTCAAGGGTAAAATAGGAGAGAAGATT
>QMUK01000145.1 GCA_003660555.1 Thermococci archaeon | reverse complement strand
TAAAGATGAAAGGAAAAAGGCAATAAATTCCTTCAAATTAAGTTTTGGTGGCGAAATAGTAACTCGCTATTCTTATCAAAAGGTTTATTCTAAGGCTTATAGGTTTGCACAGTATCTATATAGGTTTGCACAGTATCTATATACTTTAGCAAGTCACAGAATAAGAAAGGGGAGGTAATCTATGAGAGGAAAAATGCTTGTAATAGGATTAGATGGAGCATGCTGGGATTTGATTGGAGAATGGGTGGAAAATGGCGAGTTGCCTAATATAAAGAAACTGAGAGATGGGGGATGTTGGGGGCCCTTGGGAAGTTGTATTCCTCCCATCACCTGCCCTGCATGGCATTGCTACGCGACAGGAAAGAATCCTGGAAAGTTAGGAGTCTTTTGGTGGGAACACCTTGATTTGGAAAACAGAAGAGTAATTATACCGAATTCAAAATCGTTCAAAAGTAGAAAATTATGGGACTATTTGAATGATGCCAGATACAGAACAGGAATAATAGGCATGCCCACTACATATCCACCTCAAAAGGTTGATGGGTTCATGATTGCGGGTGGACCGGATTGTGGGGATACCGGCTATACCTACCCAAAAGAGCTGGAAAGTTGGCTGAAGCAGGAATTCGATTACAAGCCACACCCTCAAATATCTGTTACTGATCGCAACAAAAGGGGCATTGCTATTGAAGAGGTTCATAATTTGATTGCTGCTAATTTTGAAGTTGCAAAAGTACTGATGAAAAAGAATCCAGTGGATTTCCTTCAGGTGACTTCTTTTCACATAAATGGACCCTTACAACATTACTTCTACAATGGGAAACCAACGAGAAAAGCTTGGAAACTGATAGACGATAAAATTGGTAAATTAGTTCCAAATTTCGAGTATATTCTCATCATGTCAGACCATGGCACCAGTCCGATGATAAAGAATTTCTTCATTAATGCTTGGCTGGAAAATGAGGAATATTTAGTTACGAGAAGGACTTTTTACGACTTTTTATTTAAGTTCGGTTTTAGTAGAGACCGGATATCAAGGCTTCTGGTTAAATTGCATTTAACGCGATTTTTGCGCAGGTTTGAAATAACTCAAAGGATAGCAAGACAAATCCCTGACCAATTCGGAGATTTGGGTGATCATGCCGGGGAAGGCACCTTCAGCCGCATCAACTGGCAAAAAACGAGAGTGATTGGCTCTCCGCAAGGCCCCCTTTATATAAACAAAGAGATAATAAAGAATAAGGCTGAATATGAACGCTTGCGAGCGGAGCTAATAAATAAACTGGAGAAACTAAAAGATCCAGAAACCAATAAGAATGTGATTCAAAAGGTATATAAGAGGGAGGAGATTTATCATGGCAGCTATGCCCAGCAAGCCCCTGATTTAGTCGCCTTGGATGCCGATGAGTACCATAATCGAGGAGGAATCGGCAAAGCAAACATATTGGAAAAATCGGAATGGAAGGGAAATAACGCTCGATATGGACTGTTCCTGTTCGCTGGACCGGGCATTCGACAAGGTCAATATATAGATAGTGTCACAATCTTCGATCTTGCTCCAACTATCCTGCACTTAATGAACATAAGTATTCCTAAAGATATGGATGGGAGAGTGATTAAGGAAATATTTATGCAGGATTCGGAACTTGCAAAACGAGAAGTTGTTTATCAAAAAGTAGCAGATAAAACAGAAAGAGAGAAGGAAAGGATAAAAATGGCAGTTAAGAGGTTACAAGCAGGGGGTTCTGAGCTATGAACAAAGTTATTGTTTTCGGATTAGATGGAGCAACATGGAAGGTATTGAAGCCTCTTTGTGACCAGGACAAGTTACCAAATATTAAACGCCTCATGACAGAAGGTGTTTTTGGTGAGCTGGAAAGCACCTTCCCACCAGTAACAGGACCGGCTTGGCTTTCCATGGCTACGGGAAAGAATCCCGGCAAGACTGGTGTGTTCGATTTTTTGAATCGCGTGGGCGAGCAATATTCGCACGAGGTAATAAACTCTAGTAAATTTAAAGATAATAAAGCTTACTGGGATCATTTAGACAAGAATGGATTTAGGATAAATATTGTAAATTATCCGATGCTTTATCCGCCTTACAAAATAAATGGAGTAATGATAAGTGGGACCGGTGCTCCAACAGAAGAAGAAATTACTTATCCTCCAGGATTCCGCCAAGAACTGAATAAAATAGCAAATAATTACCAAGTTAGTCTGCCTTGGGACACGCCCAAATATAGGCACAACCTCGACTTATTTCTCAGAGATTTAGATAAACTACTACAGAAAAGAATAAGTGTTAATGAGTATCTTCTACAGAAAGAGTGGGACCTAATGGTAACCATCTTCTCGGTTTCTGATTACCTTCAGCATGTTATGTGGAAATATTGGGAAAATCAGCTTTTATCACCCGAATTAACTCTAAAATTCATCCAAACTTGGCAAAGGATAGATGAAGGGGTGGGAAAGCTCTGCTCCCTGTTGCCTTCAAATACTAATATATTGATAGTTTCTGACCATGGTTTTGGACCACTTAGAGGAAATTTTTTGATTAACAAATGGCTAGCTAAGCAAGGGTTTTTGATTAAGAAGACAGGCATTCG
>QMUK01000144.1 GCA_003660555.1 Thermococci archaeon | reverse complement strand
GGGGAATAAAACTGCTTATTTGACAATTTCGCCCTACGCTCCTATTTGTGATAACATCTCCGCTACTCTTATAGGTGAATGCAGACCTGATTGCAGATTGTATATATATCCTGAGGAATATGATTTTGGTGAAGTTACTGTCAATAAGTGTTCCTCTGAAGCCAGTTTTTCAATAATAAATTTTGGAGCTGATACCGCCCCCTGCCGAGCATGGCTTTGGGGTTTTGATTGTGAGAATTTTACGATAAGCGGTCAAACTAATTTCACTCTTGTCCCAAACGAGACAGCGACTCTGCAGGTTCGCTTCTGTCCTAATAGAAGCGGTTTCGCTAGCTGCCTCCTTTTAGTGACCAGCGACGTTTGTGATGGTGATCACGCACAACTATCTGGAACAGGTTTACCAGCTCCACCCGCTGCGCCTAATTTTACAATCTCACCATCCGAAATTAATTTCGGTGAAGTTAGGATAGGCGAATGCTCTGATGGAAAGGAAATTACTCTATATAATATTGGGGATGACAAAGGAACTATAACAGCCAATATTACTGGGCCAGATGCTAGCAATTTCATCCTTGTAGGGCAGAGCGGCAAGCGAACGATGCTTCCCGGTTGTTTCCATAAATTCAAGGTTAAATTTTGTCCGAATGAAAATAGGAATTTCACCGCTTATCTCTGGATAAATACAAGCTGGAGTGGTGGCGAAATACCCGATGTATATGCAACTCTATATGGTGTTGGTAAAACCCATTATGAGTTTGAGATCGAGCCGAGCTCCGTAAGCTTTGGAGAAGTCTTAGTAAATGAGATCAGTCAGCCGAAAACTGTTTATCTGAAAAATTTGGGAATGAATGCGACCGTTTATGTTCATTTAGCAAGCGGAGAGAATTTTGAAATTGTTTCTGGTGAGGGCTATCGTTATATAGAAGAGAACGCATCTCTGCCGATAATAATTAGATTTAAGCCGAAAGATGAATACTATTATTACGATTATTTAAAGGCTGAGCATCCATCTGTCTCTAAATCCTGCTTGTTAAGTGGGATTGGCAAGCCTCGATGTAATATTGTAATTGAGCCCCAGAATTATGATTTCGGTAAAGTATATGTGAGTGAAACATCTCAATCTAAGAGCTTCAAAATCTCAAATAAAGGAGAAGGCGAAGCTACGGTAAATATCGAAATTGATGGTGTGGATGCTGATAATTGGACGATTATGAATGCTGCCCTCAATAATATCTATTTGGCTCAAGGTGATTCTATAAGTTTAGATATTCAGTTTGCTCCTTCAACAACTGGAAGAAAATCTGCTTATCTTGTTGTAACCCCTGATGCATGCTCGTATTCTTGGATAAAATTGGAGGGAGAGGGTATTGAGAGACCTCCATGCCCGCTTGAGGTGAATCCATCCGCATTAGATTTTGGATCGGTAGGTGTTCATGATTGTTCAGAAAATCAAACTGTCATCTTAAATAATAAAGATCAAATTGCAGCATACTTAACACTATCTTTGGAGGGCACTGATTATCAGGATTTTAGTGTGTATTTTAAGGACAGTGTTCTCTCACCTAATTCCTCTATGTTACTTTCGTTTAGATTTAAACCCTCTTCACCAGGCAGGAAGACTGCATGGCTAGACATCAAATCTGATAATTGCACGACGGGTATTATAGTGTATTTACAAGGTGAAGGCTTGCCCTTGGATGCTGGAAGTCCTGATTGGGATCCCGATCCTCCGACTACCACTCCAATAGAAAATCGCTGGCAGACCATAGCTGCAGTGAAGAAAGATATTTCGCCTGGCTATGGATTTGTTTTCGCTCATTCTCCGAAAACTGTCTGGTTTAACCATCCAGAATGGCCGGCCTATGCATATTATTTGGATCCAAAGGGGTGTCTTTGGGCAAGAGGGTATTACGGTGAATTTTATATTTATAATCTCCATAACGGAAGTAATAAAGCATTTTATTTAGGAGGAGGAAGTCATCCGGTATTCGCTTTAGGCGATTTAGGTGCCAATGAAAATACCATGAAAATCTGCTACTGGCTTGAGCCGAATTTCGTAGTATTTGGTGAAAGTTCTTGGAATGGAAATATATGGAGCGAGCCTGCAGAAATTACTCGCTGGACAACGACGAGCGGAACGGTGAATATGATTTACTGGCTGCCACCTAATTTTCTTTTTTTAATTGAGGGTGATAATAATCGTCTTGAATTATGGAATGAGAATGAAGGCATTGTTAAATCTGTATCCCTTGATTTTCCTCCTCACTACGCAACAAGAGATAAAAATGGAAGAATATGGATTTCAGGACGAGATACAAACAAGCTTATTAGTTTCAATACTGAACTAGAGGACGAGGATATTGAAATATATTCATCATCTAGAAAATTCACAGGAATAGGAAGCAGCTCACAATATGATATAGTAGCGATCGATAAGGCGAACGAAGAATTAATTATCCGCTTAGCAGAAGAGAGCTATACAAAATCATATAAAATATCTTTGCCAGGCGTTCAAGAAGGCTGCTCAAGATGGGAAGGCGGGTATTGCTTATTCACAACGAATAATGATGCTTTAATTGGAATTCATTTGCGGGATGCTGCTTTGGG
>QMUK01000143.1 GCA_003660555.1 Thermococci archaeon | reverse complement strand
GTGGTCGGTAGTGGCTAGAACCTGCGGGTAGCTACCGAAAAGCATCACAGAGACCAGCAAAATTACAAGTAAACTCCTAGGCATTAGTCCACCTCCGAGCTCAGCTACCCAGGGTAACGGAGGACTTTCTATTTATACTTTTTTCCTACCATGAAAATATTCTAAGAAGCCTATGATATGGTCGCCATATTAGGATTAAGTCCACCTGAGGGGCTCGTACTTCTCCAGAGGACACACACTGAAACAAAGCTCACATTTTCTATTCTCTGGTCTCAAACACCCAGAGTCTCTCGAGACTCTCTTGGCCAATTCTAAACCACTCTCTTCATAATTCACCAAGCTGGGTATCCCAGTTATGCCGGACCATTTCACCGTGCTTAACCCTTCCCTCCTTGCTATTTCAATACATCTCTCCATCTCTGAGAGATATACTCCTCTGTATTTATCCAGAGCAAAATTAGGTCTGAAAGCCAGAAACAAGACTGGAGGGTCGCCAATAGAAGATAGAAAACTACATATTTCGCTTATCTCCAGTGAGGATAGACCCGGAATGACCAATACCCTGAACTCATACAGTTTCTCTTTTGCTCTCTTCCAGATTTTCTCAGCATTCCTTAAAACTGGTTCAACTGGTGCTCCTGTAAGTGCTCTGTGCATTTCCTCTGTATAGGCCTTTATATCGAATGTTATTGAATCTGATATTCTTATAATCCTTTTGAGAGAATTGGGAGTCATGAAGCCATTCGTGTCGAAATTCACTTTTATCTCTGGATTTATTTTCCTGGCTTCCCTCACGACTTCTTCTATCCACGGTAAGTGTATTGTAGGTTCTCCCCCAGTGAAGAACAATCTATCTGCTCCTATCCTTGCTGCTTCTTTCGATTCAAGTGCCTTAACTCCCATTCTCGCCCACTCCCTTGGAGAATACTTTTTACCTGGCTCTTTTCTGTATGCTATTGGCCAGTTCTGACAAGCCAAACATCTGAAATTGCATCCAATTAGGAAGGCATCGAAAGAAGCTGGAGGAGCAGGGTGCAATTGTGAGGTGTGAACCTCTGTATCAGTAACCTTGCATACTCCTAATTCCCCTGCTAGTCTATCAACTCCGCACCTCCATTCACAGAGATTGCATTGTTCTAAGTCCGAGTATTTCTTTTCCGAGTCTCTCCTCAATTATTTCTCCCTCTGAATAGGCTAGTTTCCCTCTCAACATAGTGAAAATTGGCCAGTACCTAAACTTCATTCCCTCGAATGGTGAGAAGTTGCACTTGGAGAAGAACTCAGTTGAGTCTACTTTCCTCTCCTTTTTAGAGAGTAGTACCAGGTCTGCGTAGTACCCTTCTGTTACATCTCCCTTCTCGATGCCCAGTATCTTGTAGTAGTGAGTCAGGAGCTTTATTGCCTTTGTTAGAGGAATCCTCATCTTCTGAAAGTAGGTTAGGACGGAGGGCAATAAAGTCTCCAGCCCAGGGAACCCTGGAACTCCCTCTTTCTTCTCATCTTCGGTGTGTGGTGCGTGATCGCTAGCAATCACTTGGACGTACCCATAATTTAAAGATGTCCAAAGACTCCTGACTGTTAATTTGTCCCTGAGTGGGGGATTCACCGAATATTCCTTCCTATCTGTCTTGGAGAGGATCAAGTGATGTGGTGTTACCTCTACTATCCCATTGGCCATAAGAGTACTTTCCATTGAAGTTAAATGGCAGAAGTATCTCTTCTCAACTGGAAAAGAGTTGACTTTCCTAACCCCCTCTATCTCTGCTCTTAGTGTTCTCCCTTCTTTGTTTATCACTTCTTGGTCCTCAGCATGGAATGCTGTGATTCCTCTAGAATTAGAAACACATTCTCTCAGATATTCTTCGGAGTATTCCACATTAGGGGTTTCGCACAGATATGTCTTCATCGCAACTGCTCTTTTGGAGTATTCCCTAGTTATATATAGTCCAAAATCCACATTGGCCTTTTTACGGACTTTGTTCATCTTTAGAAGTAGCCTCTCCTCGGAATCTATAGGCGGGGAGTTATTGGGCATGTCCAGCACCGTTGTTATTCCTCCAGCTAAGGCAGCCATCGTTCCAGTGGAGAAGTCCTCTTTGTACTCCTGCCCTGGCTCCCTAAGGTGGACGTGTGGATCTATTACTCCTGGAACTAAGATACCACGAGAGCAGTTTATCTCCAAATCGGCTTCCTCATTTAAGTTACGACATATCCTGCTGATTCTCTCTCCTTCTACTAAGATATCAACTCCCTTGTAGTACCTAGTCGCAGTCAAAATAGTACAATCCCTCAAAATCACTCTCAAAATTACACCCTCTTCATGCCCAGATATGCTCTTAATATGTCCTCTCTGTCCACTATTCCGACCAATTTCCCTTTATTGTCCACTACTGGAATCCTGCCTATTTTCTTCGATAGCATTATCTCCTTGGCTTTCTCTATCGTGTCTTCTTGCTTCAGAGTTATGACTGGGTGTTTCATTACTCTCTTGACCTTCGGCGGATTCCTGAATTTCCCCTTTTCCGACTCCAGCTCAAGTCTGATACTTCCACTTTCTATTATGTCCTTTCTCGTCACTATTCCGACTAACTTCCCATCTCTAAGAACTGGGAAGCC
>QMUK01000142.1 GCA_003660555.1 Thermococci archaeon | reverse complement strand
TGGCCAGCGTCCCCACCTTACGGGAGGACAAGGAACTCGATTTCATTCCGGGACAGCCCCCCAGCCTCATCAACCCCCCCGCGGGCTGCCGTTTCGCCCCGCGTTGCCACAAGCGCTTTTCTGCCTGCGATCGGGAGCCGCCCATGGTGGATTACAAAGATGGCCGTAAAATAAAGTGCCATCTCTACGCGTAGGTGGAGGAAATGCCGGATCAAGCACTGATCAGCGTAAAAGATCTACACAAATGGTTCGAACTCCGCAAGTGGGGTTTCATCCACGTGGGGTTCGTGCGGGCCGTTGATGGGGTGAATTTCGACATTCAGTACGGGGAAGCAGTTACCTTTGTGGGTGAGTCCGGCTGCGGCAAGAGCACTCTCGCCCGCACTATCCTCGGGCTTTACCAACCCACCAAGGGCGAGATCTTCTTTGAGGGAAAGAGGCTCCAGCGACTTGGACGTTGGTACCGCTCCCAAGTGGGATACATCCAACAGGATCCCTACGGGGCATTGCCTCCCTTCATGAATGTGCGACGGATCTTGCTGGAGCCGATGGTGGTAAACCGCTGGGGGACAAGAGCGGAGCGGGAACGGAGGATCCGCGAAGTGTTAGAAGAGGTGAAGCTCACTCCCGTGGAGGACTTCCTCGGGAAATTTCCCCATATGCTCTCGGGGGGGCAACAACAGCGGGTGGTCATCGCCCGCTCCATCGTTCTAAATCCCAAACTCCTCGTGGCGGATGAGCCGGTCTCGATGTTGGACGCATCGGTACGTGTGGAGATCCTGCAGCTCCTCCAGGGGGTTCAGGAAGCGCACCAGCTGGGTGTGGCGTATATCACTCACGATCTTTCCACCGTGCGCTACTTCTCCGAGCGGATTTTCGTCATGTACGCAGCAAAGCTTGTGGAAAAAGCCCCCGTGAAGGAGCTCATACATAACCCTCTCCACCCTTATACCCGGGCCCTCCTGGACGCCATTCCCGATCCCGATCCGCAAAATGCCCATAAGTTCAAGGAGGTGCCCCCCGGGGAACCCCCGAGCCTCTTGAACCCTCCGCCTGGTTGTCGGTTCCATCCACGTTGTAAGCACCTGATAGAGGGGGTCTGCGACCGGGAGGCTCCCCCTGAGTTCGAGGTGGAACCGAGTCACTACGTTTCCTGTTGGCTATACAAATGACCCGCCGGAGGTTTTGGACGTTGATGTCGGTGGCCATCGGGCTGATGGTCACGGCGATTGCCCTTCCATTCCTCATGGTACTTAGGGTGATCGCCCCGAACGTTCCCTTGAGTTTCCTCTCCTATGCCATGTCTGTGGGCGGCTTGGGGATTTCCCTGTACGCGATCGTTACTCACTCCGCCGTGGGATCGAGAAAAGACCATGGGGGAGGCCAAAGCGATCGAAGCGAAAGGTAAGTGGTCCTAAACCAACTTTTCCGCCCCTCTCGACCATAACTCTCTTCCTCTCCCAGCAGGGCCTTCG
Source organism: Thermococci archaeon (assembly GCA_003660555.1). Lineage (GTDB taxonomy): Archaea > Hadarchaeota > B88-G9 > B88-G9 > B88-G9 > B88-G9. The sequence continues at coordinate 1,142 of QMUK01000142.1, read as the reverse complement.
CCTATAGGTAGGTTTCAAACCGTGCCCTTCGCCACACTGGGCTTGGGGGTACAATCGTGGAGCACGCCATGGTGGGAAGAGCGCTTCTCGTTATCGGGTTACTCGCCGCGGTCCTCGGTCTGGGCGAGGAGATGCCTCCCGGGACCGTGGCCCGGTTGGGAAACGGGTATTTTGTGGCTGCGTTTCTTCATGGGGGATATCTCTGGGCGGTGACTTCCATCGCCATCGAGCAGTGGGATACCCCTACCGGGGATCTTTTGGCCACGAAGCCCTTGCCCGGGATACCCCGGTTCGCGGGGCTCGCCCCGAAAGGGGGGATCCTCGTCCTCTCTTTCGAAGATGGACGTATTACGGCGTTCGGGCTTCCCCGGATGGAGGAGATGGGCGGTTTTATGACGAATACGCGAATTACCGCCCTGGTGGTATCCCCGGATGGGGTCTACGTGGCGGTAGGCACCGGAACCGGGGAGGTCGCGGTGTTCGACCGCACTAGGGGAGAGGTCATGGTGCACCTCGCCGCGCTCACGGAGGCGGTGTCGGTCCTGGCCTTCTCGCCGGATGGTTCCATGCTAGCTTGTGGTTCCAAATTTGGGGAATCGCTCCTCCTCTACACGCTGGACGATGCGGCACAGCCCAAGAAATTTCCCTGGAACAGGTGGGGTGTCCGCCAGGTCGCGTTCTCGCCGGATGGCTCCACCATCGCGGTGGGGGCCGGCGATGGGTGGGTCCGTATATGGGACATCGGGAAGCAACGGCTTCTGCGAATCCTGAAACCGGATGCGGGACCCCTGATTGAGCTTGCATTCCTGGATCCGAAAACCTTAGTGACGGTGGCTCAGTGGGGAACTGTGACGGAATGGAAATGGCAATCTGGGGCGTCGTTGAAGTCCTTTACCATTGAACCTGGCCTTACGTGCGGCAGGATCACACCCCCGAATCTCCTCTTACAATACGGCCCTTCGGGCCCGCTTATTCTTTGGGATTTAGAAGAAGGAAAACGGGAGGCCATCCTGGTCAACGGGGGGTACAAAGGTCGGTTCACGGCCCTGGCCTTCTCCTCGGGGGGAGGGCGTTTGGCCACGGCCACCGCGGAGGGCCGTATTTTCCTCTGGACCGCTAAGGTGTGGGAGGAAACCCTCGCC
>QMUK01000141.1 GCA_003660555.1 Thermococci archaeon | reverse complement strand
GGGTTTTGGCTCAGGACAATCCTCCTCAGTGAACTTCGGGAGAAGTTCCTCTAGAGATTCTAGGGGCTCGTATATGCAAACTATTGTGTATTTACCTGCGAAGATTATTTCCTCATATCCCTTGTTTGATGGAGCTGCTAGGCCGAATCCCTCTACCTCCTTGGCTCCATCTCCGTGCTCGTATTTGTGATATCCTGCCAAATAGTATCCCTCTTTCGGAGTGGGACAAGGGGTTTCCACTACTTCCTCCACCTTCCCACAGGAGGTGTATGTCTCTCCTTCCGGAACGAAAGTCCTAGACTCCTCCTCTACGACTTCTCCATTTTCCTCTTCCTTACTAGTGTATGTTATTCCACTTTCTGGCGGAGTTTCCTCTTCCACTGGTGTGTATCCAGGGATCTCTGTCTCACTTGGCCTTGGTTTGAGTTTGGGTAGATCCGTGAGCAGATGGGCTCTCTCAAAGTCCCAGGGTGGCTCGAGGAGATAACCACCTGAGGGAGATACCTCTTCATCCCTCAGTTCTTCAGCCTCCACTGGGAGATAGACGCCTATGGGGGTCCCCTCTCCATCTAGGAGTACGTAGGTGTCTCCAAACCTTTCTCTCAACTCACAGGTTTTTCTTTCTCCTTGTGGTGTTATATAGATCCTTTTTTCGATTTTCTCTCTTATTTTAGGTTTACACTTTGTTTCCTTGACTTTGCAAGTGGAACTATATTTTTCCTCGCATTTTTTGCACTTTTTCCTAGTTTTCACCCATTCCTGTAGGGCTTCCTCAAATTTACGGCTTGGCTTATCGGTTTTTCCTGTGACAGAAACCCTCCCCACTTTTCCGTTTTCGGCCTCTTTTCTGCTGATTTCATACTTCCAACTTACGCAACCATAAAAAGTCCCAAAGTCTTTTGATTTAGCGCAATAGGCACATGTTTCGAATTCTTTTACTATCTTGTTTACCCTTATTCTTTTTTCTCCCAATCTTGGATGTCTGCCTATGAGCGTTTTATCTAACCTCTGAAAGCTTGATATCGAAGATCTTGGTGCATCAGACATTGCGGATGTTTTTGTTTTCTTTCCACATTTATGTATTCCAAATTTTTTGTTACCATCCGCCTTGTCATCTCCATTGTAATACGGATCTCTTTCGCATATAATATAATCAACCGTACAGAAAATTCCTCTGTTGACTGTGTCCTCGTCTTTTCTCCTCCATCTAAGGCTCTCGTCACTAGGCCGATAGGGTATCTTTATCGCTGAGTCTACCACAGCAGTTCTACACACGGTTTGGATAAACACCAGCTTCTCACAGTCCTCGACACAACTCGGCTTATATTCTATTCCTATCTCATTATTTTTAGTCTTGGTATCTATCCTACCTGCTTTCTTGGATCCAAATTCTTTAGGTAGGCTAATGCATCTACATTCTTTTTTCTCCTCTTTTTTAACCACCTTGTTTTTCTCTACTCCTATCTCTTTCTCTCCTCCTAAAGCGTAATAAAGAGGTTTCATCGATTCAATGCCTTCGATGTTTCCTGGATCGAGCGATTTTGTTATCTCCCATACCAAGGTTAATCCTTCTTCAACACCGAGAACTGCCTCTTTAACTCCACTCTCCGGGTAGTAGACCATCAGAGACAAGTAGTATGGTGGGGAAACCTCTTTCTCCAAGAAATTGGATATAACGGGATATATTCTCTCCATCTCCTCTGGACTTACACGGAAATAATTTAATACTAGGCGATCGTTTTGGTATAGTGTTTCACTCAGCTTACCATAGTGCTCAAAGTTTTCTAGGCTGAATTGTCTCACAGAAAACGCTACTGTGGGTATCACCTTCTCCTGTGGACCGAGATATGTGAGCTTGACCTGTATCCTATCTACATCTACTCCCAAGTTTTCTGTGACCGCTGGGTTTTGGGCTTCCCCATATGCCTCTAAAATGGTTTGATTCAAGAGGAAAAACACAGTAACAAGGACATAGAACAGGTGGATTTTTCCGTTTCTCATCCCTAAACCTCCCTAACCACTATAGAAAGCTCATCCCTACTTATTTTTCCTTCGATCCAAGATAGAACATCTTGGGTGTTTGCTCTCACCTCTAAATAGGGAGAGTAATCTTTGTAGATCTGAACTATTATTTCCCGAGAGTTTGGAGCTACTCTAGCTGAATATGCTAAAACTCTGTAATACGTCTCCTCGTTCATCCCCTCTGGCAGATTATATCTCACCAGAACCCTCTCCTCTGTGACGTCAACCAGGGGATTTAGGCCCATTCCATACAACAAGGAGTACAGTTGAGTCTTCTCCTCCCTGAGTTCTATCGAAACTAGTTTCGGAGCTTCCGGTCTCTCCTGCCCCTTAATGGGTTCTCTGAAATGGTGGGAAAAGTAGACTGAAACTGAAATAAGGAGTATTGCCAATATCAGTATGTAAATGAGTTTTCTTCTCAACTACTTCCCCCTGTTTTTTCGCGAATCGAGTACTTAAAGGTTTCTCGATGAGTTCCGTTGAACCTAGGGTTTGCATCTAGGTGTTGCAGATGCGATGTAGGCTTCAAATGCTCTGAGCTCCTCAACCTGCCTCGCCTCAATTCTTGGCAAACTATCCAAGAAAAATACTTTGTAGGAT
>QMUK01000140.1 GCA_003660555.1 Thermococci archaeon | reverse complement strand
TTCCTCGCTGATAGAGACTATTCTCTCCACTTCTCTGCGTGATAGATCCATAACCTTCTTTTCCGGGTTAACTTTCGCCCTGAATAGAATCTCATTTCTCAGAATATTCCCTATGCCCGCTATAACTGACTGATCCAGTATGACCACGCCTATTTTCTCCTTCGGGAACTTCATTATGTTTCGGATAGCTTCTTCTCTGCTCCACTCGTCGCTTAGTGGATCAGGTCCAAGATCCATTCTTAGCTTTTCTAAGATTCTATCCCTTTTGTCTATCTCAACTATCGGCGCATTGTATACAACGAGTTTCTTCTCCGCTCCTCTGATTAGAAGTCTAACTTGGCTTTTAGGCTTCAGTAATGGCTCGTTCAGTTGATAGATGTGAATCGACCCATACATCATCAGGTGAAGTCTGATAGCCACGTTGTCGACGAAGAGCAGTATATTCTTTCCTATCGAGTCTGAGCCGAGAAAACTTTTACCAACGAGGCTATCTAGGGAAATGTAAACTCTCTTGGACTTTGTAAAAACTTCCCTAATAATCTCGCCGCTAAGCTCATTTCTTATCTTTATGGCGTAAGCCCTAGCGGTAGGCCCTTCAACCATAATTATTATGCTGAAATGGACTCTTTTAAAAGTCGCGTAGGCTACAAGCACAAAATAGGTATGGACAGCGCTTCGAAGTGGCATCAGCGGCTTTCCAAATAAGCTTTTACTCAAGAAAGCTTACGCGGTTAGGCCTTATCTCGACTGTTCCGCCAGGTCTAACCGTATATAGGGATATGGGGAGGATTGCCGGAGGGCTTATCCTACCGCTTAACGTAACTTCCTCGCCGACAGTAACCATTTCGGGCAAACGGTGAGAGTTATGCTTGTTGGAGTAGGCTTAGGGTCAACTATTGCGAATACCGAGAAGCCTGAGGTTTTCGCCTTAAATATTAAGTGGGTCTTGTTTTCGCTGACCATTTTGGTCGGCAGTTCTATCCATCTTTCTCCGTCATATTTGAGTGCGATGATGTTATATTCGATTAGTCCCAGCTGATCGAGCCAGCTTCGAGAGACAAAGAATGTTATTTGGGCTTCTCTTATGCTGTGTTCCGGTATGGATGTGCTTATTTTAAAGTATCTATAAACCAGGAAGGGCGGTTCTGGCACATAACGGGGCTTCTCTTTGAGCTTTTCGAAATAGATGGTAGCGTTTCGGACGGTCTCACTAATCGTTATGTCAATGCTGACCACATGCGAGTTGTTGATGTTAATTATTATGGGAATGCCCGGCCTGGCCTCATCAATATTTAATGTAAAGCTCTTCTCAACGTGGATTCTCGGAATCTCCTTCGGAGACTTGACAGATATGATTCCTTTCGGAGTTGGAGGTCCGCCTAACCCTTCAGAAACGCTTTCCTTATAGGTTTTGAGAAGCATTATCGATAAAACAGGCTGTATATAGGAGGGAATCTCCTCCTTCTCCATAAACTCGTTAAGCTCCTCTGCTATAACATTAACATCTCCTCCTTTCATTAGTCTTTCAGAAAAATCCAAGATGCCCGCCATTATTTTGGAGGCTTTTTCCATATATGCCTTAAAGTCATCTCTCATGAGCTTCTCGGGGTATACGGACTCTCTTCTGGTCCTAGAGATCCGCATGATGTATGAGTAATGTTCAGAGCAGCCAGTATATACCCATAGATGTTCTCCATCATAGTATACTCCCCAAGGGTCGAGGCGCATACGATACCCGCTGACATCGACTTCCCTTATTATTTCATCTGGTTCTCGCGGCGAGTCTGGAAGGCCATGATATATCATTATTTCACCTCCGCCTGTTAGAAACAGGTAGTTTCCATCATAGAAGACATCATGGCCTCCGCCTTCAAGAACCACATCAGGTTCAGAACTGTTGCTTATCGAATCTAAATTCTTGTAGATTAGAGTCTTACCCATATGCATGGTGACAAAAAGAGTATTTTTGTAGATGTAGACATTGAATGGCTCGTCGATTCTCGTACCATTGAACTCTGTCAAGATTACGTCTGGAGGCTGATTATCCCTTGTAGGGATCGACTTCCAAATTAGAATCTTACTCTGACCAAAGAATGAATTAGTTGCAACCAACTTTCCATTTCGACATGCGATGCCTGAGGCAGCTCCGCCTCCACAAATGCCCGGAATATTAATGGTTATGTCCGGCTTGCGCGGCTCTGTCGGCAATCCATTATATATGCCTATCTTTCCACCATGCGATATTACGCATAAGTGTTGACCATCATAGCTTACTCCCTCGGTCTCGACTGGGAGGATGAGATCTGGGAAGGCATAATTCTTGGATGGAACTTGATTAAAGATGCCAACATAAAATTCTCCGGCAACAAACATCTTGCCATCATATATGTCAAAATCATATTTCGGATTTCTATTCCAGAATACTCCTATTACACGATCAGCTTTCATTCCGCTCTTGATCTGAGAGAGATTGAAGCGGAATATTGATGGGACAAAGAAGCCCTTTTCTGCCACGAAGAGATATTTGTCATCAGCCTCAAACCCTCTAGGCGCAGTTAAATAGCTCCATGATGGGAAGGCTCCCGGCCTTAGATCAGTAAAGGACTCTTTACCAATAACATACGAGGC
>QMUK01000048.1 GCA_003660555.1 Thermococci archaeon | reverse complement strand
TCTAAGGGAAGTAGGTAATCTAAAGGATGGGCAAGAAATGCTAGTACCGATAGGAGGAAATTCCTACCTTAAGGCGAAATTAAAGGAGAAGGACAGAACGCTCATCGGAATAGGTTCTGGTGTTTACTTGGAGAAGAGCAGAGAGGGAGCAATATCCTACCTAGAAGAAAAGTCCAAGGAGATTGAGAAGATAATACTTGAAATGAGAGAGACGATGAGAAAAATAGAACATTCCATGGGAGAATTGGAGAAGAGAGTAAAGGAGCTTGCCAAGAAAGTGGGAGAGGGGGATGTTACTAGGTGAACTGAAATCGAGGGTAGGAGACTTCTTCTCTAGATTGAGAGGAGAATTGGGCGAGAGGGAGTTGGAAAACATACTATGGGACTTCCAAATATCTCTGATGGAGGCAGATGTAGCATTAGAAATAGCTGAAGACATCGTTGATGATTTGAGAGAATCCTTCATGAAGAATAAAAGCAGAGATGTTGTTAAAGAGAGATTTAAAGAAAAACTCGAGGAAATACTGAATAAAGCTAAGCCTGAGCGTGGGTTATTGGAGCTAATTTCCGAAGGAGATAAGCCGTATGTAATACTCTTTCTAGGTGTCAATGGAACGGGTAAGACCACCACTATAGCTAAAGTGGCTCATTACCTCTCAAGAGAAGGATTGGATGTAGTAATAGCAGCGGGAGATACATTTAGAGCTGGAGCGATAGAGCAAATAGAGGAACACGCTAGGAGATTGGGTGTGAAACTAGTGAAACACGACGTAGGAGCAGACTCTGCAGCAGTTGCATACGATGCTATAAAGCATGCAGAAGCAAGAGGGAAAGACATCGTCCTAATAGACACAGCAGGAAGAATGCAAACTAATAGAAACCTAATGGATGAACTAAGGAAAATAGCTAGGGTGAGCAAACCGGACATGAAAGTCTTCGTAGGAGATGCTCTATCTGGAAACGACGTAGTTGACCAAGCCACTACCTTCGATAGGGAAATCGGCGTAGATTCGATAATACTAGCTAAAATGGACGCTGCTAAGGGAGGATGCGCCATATCTTTGGCCTATGTCCTCGAGAAACCAATACTCTTTCTTGGAACAGGGCAGAAATACGAGGACCTAATGGAATTTGATCCACAGTTACTAATTGATTTGATAATAGGTGATTGACTTGTTAGATCTCTTAGGAAAGTCTCTCTCTTCAGTTATAAGGAAGATATCATCTACTGCATTAGTAGATGAGAGACTAGTCAAAGAAATCGTTAGAGACATTCAAAGAGCACTCCTCAGGGCAGATGTAAACGTTAAACTTGTTTTAGATCTCTCTAAGAGAATCGAAGAGAGAGCTTTGAAAGAAGATCCACCTAGGGGACTAAGTAGGAAACAGCATCTAATCAAGATAGTTTACGAGGAGATAGTAGCTTTAGTAGGAGAAGGAAAGAAAATAGTCCCAAGAGGGAAACCATTCAAAGTATTGATGATAGGAATCCAAGGCAGTGGTAAAACCACAAGTGCAATCAAGCTCGGGAGATATTATCAGAAGAGGGGTTATAAAACTGGAGTGATATGCGCTGACACTTATAGACCAGGGGCGTTGGATCAGCTCCTTCAACTTGGAGAGAAAGCAGGAATAGAAATATACGGCGAAAGAAACGAAAGTGATCCAATAAAGATAGTTTCTCATGGCCTAGAGAAATTCAGGAACTTTGACTTAGTCTTAATAGACACAGCTGGAAGACACAAGGAGGAGGAGGGACTGCTAAGAGAAATGGAGGAGTTATCCAAAGTAGTAAATCCAGATGAAGTGATGTTAGTTTTAGACGCTACTATAGGGCAAGAGGCTGGTAAACAAGCTAAGGCATTCCATGAGAGAGCTAAAGTCGGATCTATTTTTCTGTCAAAAATGGATGGATCCGCAAAGGGAGGAGGAGCAATATCTGCAGTAGCAGAAACTGGAGCTAAAGTGGCATTCATTGGGATTGGGGAGAGAATAGACGACATAGAGGAATTCGACCCAGAAGGCTTTGTCTCTAGACTACTAGGAATGGGGGATCTCAAGTCACTTTTACAGAAGGCTAAGGAAATTGGAGAGTTAGAAGAAATGAGGAGAACGATAGAGGATATAATGAAGGGGAAATTCACATTAAAGAATTTCTATGACCAAATAGTAGCTTTAGGGAAGGCAGGACCAATAAAGAGAATAATACAAATGATACCTGGACTCTCACTTGGAGAAAGCGATCTAGAAATTAGTGAAGAGAAGCTAAGAAGATACAAGGCCATCATAGAGTCTATGACTAGGGAGGAAATACTAAATCCAAAAATAATAAACAGATCGAGAATAAGAAGAATAGCAAAAGGATCAGGAACCACTACTCAGGAAGTAAAGGAGTTATTGAACGAATACTTTACTGTAGAGAGGCTGATGAGGAGAATTAGAAAGAAGGGAATAAAGCCGAGGGATCTGGCTAGGCTAATGAGGGGGATGAGGGTTTGATTCTCAAACTAGCGGAGGCAATCCTAAGGGAGTACCCCCTTTGCGACTCTTGTTTAGGGAGACAATTCGGAAATTTACTTACAGGCTTAAGTAACAGCGAGAGAGGACATGCAATTAAGCTCTCTTTAGCCATGGAGGCACATTCCAGAATGGATGAGGATCCGGAAGAGGCAATAGAGATTCTCTCGTTTTTAGCCTATAATGGAGCACACATCCCGGCAGTGGAGTCTCTTCAGAAGATGGGCATCGAGGTAAGACCGTTCGAGAAGTGTTTCCTTTGCAATAATTTCTTATCTAGAACGAGAGAGATAGCTAAGAAGTGTTTGAATAGAGTAAAGGATTACGAATTCCATACTTTCCTAGTTGGTGCCAAGGTCACGGAGGAAGTCCTAAATAAGGAGGAAGAACTATCTAGGAAATTCTCTCTTAAATTTTCGGAGTCGATTAAGTCCGAGATTAGCAGAGAGATAGGAAAAGAAATAGAGAGAATATCTGGGAAGGGAATAGATAGAGAAAACCCAGACATTGTATTCATCGTCGGCCTATCTGATATAGAGGTCCAAATAAATCCTCTCTATATATATGGGAGATATCGGAAGCTCAAAAGAGGTATACCTCAGACCAGGTGGCCGTGTAGTAATTGCAAGGGAAGGGGATGCGAGCTCTGTGGATGGACAGGTAAGCAATACCCCGAGTCTGTAGAAGAATTGATAGGAAAACCCGCACTCGAAATGACGAAAGGAAAGGAGGTAAAGCTCCATGGAGCTGGAAGGGAGGATATAGATGTCAGAACGTTGGGAAGTGGGAGACCGTTCATCTTAGAAATAAAGAAGCCAAAGCTCAGAAAAATAAACTTGGGAGAGTTGGAGAAGAGAATAAATTCAGAGTCTAAGGGAAAAGTAGAGGTTCTGGGCCTAAGGTTTTCCAGTAAATCAGAGGTAAAGAAGATAAAGGAGAAGAGAGGAAGAAAAAGATATAGAGTCGTATTTAAACTGGATAGAGAGATAAAGGAAGAGGATCTGGAGAAGTTAGAGAATTTGAAAGGAAGAATACTACAGAGGACCCCTACCAGGGTATTACACAGAAGAGCAGACAAATTTAGGGAAAGAGAGGTCTACGAAATAGTTATTAAGGAAGTGAAAGGAAACGTTGGGGAAGCTGAAATATACTGTGAAGGTGGACTATACGTAAAGGAGTTGGTATCAGGGGACAATGGAAGAACAACACCTAGTTTCACCGAAGTGTTGGGTTCAAAGGCTGAATGTCTTGAACTAGACGTATTGGACATAGAGTTAGAGGGTGAGTGAGTTGGTTGAGAGATCTAAGGGATTCAGAAGTAAAACCAGGAAAAAACTCAGGAAGAATGTGAGAGAGAGGGGAATGATGCCGTTATCTAGAATAATGAGGGAGCACTCTGTAGGAGACAGAGTGGCAATAGTCATAGACCCCAGTATTCACAAAGGACAACCACATCCGAGATTTCATGGCAGAACCGGAAAAGTAATAGGGAAAAGAGGTAGGGCATACATAATAGAGATATACGATGGAAATAAAAGAAAGAAGATATTTGCCAGACCTGAGCACCTCAGGGTGGTCCAATGATAGGGAAAAGAATCGAGGAGAGTAGGCCTCTCTTGCTATCAGAGGTACTTGAGGTTCTAGAGGAGAGAGATAGGAATAAGGAGATAAAAGTGTTTGAACAAAGGTTTGCCCTAGACTATTTGAGGAAATTCTCTAAGCTTCCCCTGGACAAGGGCAGGGAGTTGTTACAGGAGCTTAAGTCTCTGGGCATTGACGAATGGAAAGCCGTTAAAATAGTAGATATACTTCCTGGAAGCCAAGAAGAACTGAGAACAATACTCATGGGGGATAGGATTGCAACAGATCAAGGAAAACTCAAGGAGATACTCGAGTTGGTTGAGAAGTACAAGAGTTGATATGAAATGTATAGGAAAAGGCCCTCTGGCCAAGAGAGAAGATACGAAGAGTACGTTAGAGTATTGGACTATTTGCCAGAGGGCCATCTGGATGAAAACACCCCATTCTACAGAAGAGAACCGATTATTCAAGTAATAGGAGAAAAGTATTTCACTCTTTTGGAGTTATCACCCAAGAGTGGAGCTAGAGTTCTTCCACACGATAGACTATACATAGGAAGAGATAGGGAGAGAAGGGAGAAGGTAGACAAGGTTAAGAGAAGAATATCCTACGAAGAATTGTCCTCTAATGCGAAATTTGAACTTCCGTATGTCCTAGAGGAGATAGTTTCAGAGAATGAAGATAAATTCCTTCGGTTTTTCAATGAAGCGGGACCGATAACCACGAGGTTCCACCAACTGGAATTGCTCCCGGGAATAGGGAAGAAGAAGATGTGGAAGATAATAGAGGAAAGGAAAAAAGGACCATTTAAGAGCTTTGACGATCTATCGAGCAGAGTCCCAAATCTCTCAGACCCAAAGAAAATGATAGCTGAGAGAATAGTAATGGAGCTCCAAGGAAAAGATAAATATAGGATATTCGTTAGGACAATGGGTAGAGATGAGAGGTACTAGCAGAAGGAGAAGAGCCCTAGGCCAACACTTCCTAGTTGATGAAGGCATTGCAGCTGAGATAGTAAGGATGGCCAAGCTGAGAGGAAGGGAGAGAGTTCTGGAAATAGGTCCAGGATATGGGACTTTAACCAAATTCCTCTGTTACAGCTCCGAACTAGTATATGCAGTAGAGAAGGACAAGAGACTTTTCAGATATTTGAGAAGAAGACCATGGAAGAACTTAGTCCTCATAGAGGGAGACGCCCTTAAAATAGACTTTCCCGAGGTAGATAAACTGGTTTCCAACCCTCCTTTCTCGATATCTTCCGGATTGATATTCAAGTTCTTAGAAGAGGGCATTGAAGAAGGAGTGATTACCCTTCAGAGGGAATTCGCCCATAGATTAACAGCCGAACCCGGAAGTAGGGAGTATGGAAGACTAACTCTAGCTACTAAAGCATTAGCGAAAGTGGAAATTCTCGGTGAAGTTCCTAGGGAGTGCTTCTCCCCGCCGCCTAAAGTGGAGATATCTCTAGTGAGAATAACTAGGAGAAATAAACCCCTAGTAGAAAACAAAGACGTCTTTTTAGATGTAGTTAAGGCCCTATTCATTCACAGAGGAAAGAAAGTTAAAAATAGCTTTGAAAAGTCGCTTCCAATAGTTTTTGATGTAGGAAAAAGTGAAGTAGAGAGAATTATAGGGGAAATAGGACCTCTATCACACAGGAAAGTGTATTCTTTAACCTTAGATGAAGTTAGAGAAATATCAGAGGTGGTAGCTAGTGTTCTCAATAGAGATGGGCTTCGTAGTTTTGGAGGGAGTCTATCCACCAGCGGAAGACAGCATATTGCTAGCGGAAAACCAAGGGGTTAAGCCCGGCGAAGTAGTACTGGACGTAGGCGCTGGTTGTGGAATTCAATCCGTAACTGCAGCCAGGAAGGCGGAGGAGGTAGTAGCTCTAGATCCAAATCCCCTAGCAATAGCGAATACTTGGCTGAACTCCGTGGCATATGGTGTAGAAGAGAAAGTAAAGACATTTCTTGGCACTCTCAATTCGATAAAAAAAGAAGAAGAGGAAAGAATTTTTGATCTGGCACTGATGAACCCTCCCTATTTACCTAAAGAGGACTGGGAGCCAGAGGAGGAATTCATGTGGAGCACTGAGAATCCCCTAGGCTTGTATCAATCTCTCTCGGAAATGATGGCCATGGGGATGATTGAGAGGAGTAGATTTATAGTCTCATCTCTCACTCCAGTCGAGAAAGCTTTAGAACTCTTTCGTGAAGTGGGAGAGGTCAAAATCTTAAAAGAGGAATCTTACTTCTTTGAAAGGATATTCCTAGTCGAAGTAAAGTGAAAAGAGGTGAGATCATTGCCAGCGAATCTCCCTCCAGAGTACTTTAGAGCTGAGGAGAAATATCTAACAGCTAGGAGCACGGAGGAGAAGATGAAAGCTCTGGAGGAGATGCTCAGAATAGTACCAAAGCACAAGGGTACTGAGAACTTGAGAGCACTTTTAAAGAGGAGAATGGCTAAATTAAAAGAGGAAATGGAAAAAAAGGCTGGAAAAAAAGGAGGAGAAAGATTTTACGTAAAAAAAGAGGGGGCAGCCCAAGTTGCACTTCTAGGCATGCCGAACTGTGGTAAGAGTACATTACTCTCCTCACTAACTAACGCTAGAGTGGAAATAGCGAATTATCCATTTACGACACTGAAACCAACTCCAGGCATGATGGAATTCAATGAAGTACAAATACAGCTCGTGGAAATACCAGGAATAATAAGAGGAGCAAGCTTGGGAAAGGGGATGGGACCAGCACTTTTGAGTGCAGCTAGAAATTCAGACGGGATCACGCTAGTACTAGATCTCTCAAATGATCCAGAGGAGCAATATCACATTCTGATGGAGGAGTTAAATAGATCTGGGATAAGGCTCAATGAGAATCCCCCCAACATAAAAATAGAGAGGAGAGGTAGCGGGGGCATAGAGATAAGAGGATTGAACAAGATAAGAGCAACCGAATCAGAAGTCATATCCCTCTTAAGAGAATACGGAGTATACAATGCCCTAGTAGTCATAAACGAGAAGTGTAGCCTTGAGGAGCTATCCGAGGCTTTGGACGAGAGACTAGTCTACAGAAGATGTAGGTTGGTTGGAAACAAATTGGACTTGCCAGAGTCCAAGCGTAATCTGAGAAAGCTGGAGAGAAACATAAAGGACGAGATAATAGCAGTTTCAGCTAAAACCAAGGAGAATCTAGAAAGACTTAAGAGAGAAATATTCGGAATGCTTAACTTAATAAGGGTCTACACTAAAACTCCTGGAGGAAAGATCAGAAGACCTCCTGTAGTTCTGAGAAAGGGGGCTACAGTAGAGGACGTGGCTAAACTAATTCACTCTGAAATAGCAAGGAACATGAGGTTCGCTAGAGTCTGGGGGAATTCAGTCAAATATCCAGGACAACACGTTGGTAGAGACCACGTACTAATGGATGGGGACGTAGTTGAGCTCCACTAACATACATGTAATATTGGTAGAGCCAGAAGTGGAGGAGAACATAGGTTTCATAGCTAGACTAATGAAGAACTTCTCTCTTGAGAAGTTAATCCTTCTTAAACCTAAAGTGGATATTGGCTCTAAAGCAATGGTAACAGCAATGCATGCCACTGATGTTCTAAGTGGCTTGGAGATGCTCGGTTTGGATTTAGCAGATCTGAGACACGATTACAGTTTAATAGTCGGGACCACGGCGAAAGAGGGAGGCACTGAAGACCTCCTCAGGAGAACAATTTTCCCATGGGAGATCTCCAAGAGCATTTCTGAAGTAGAAGATGAAGTGGCACTTGTGTTTGGAAGAGAGAGCACGGGATTGACTAGAGAAGAACTGGAAGTATGTGATTTATTAATAAGAATACCCACGAGCGAGAATTATCCCTCTCTGAATTTGTCTCACGCTGCTGCTATAATATTCTATGAGCTCTTCAAATCGAAATCGAGTAGGAGAGTGAGACTTTCCACTAGGGAGGAGAGGGATAGAATACTAAAGTTTTTCAGAAGTTCCCTAGAGAGGATAGGATACACTGGAAAGAAAAAAGAAAGGGCAATTAGGGTAATGTCACAACTCCTCGGGAGGAGTCTCCTGACAAAGAGAGAAGCTCATGTTCTCACTGGAGTCTTCAGGAGAATAGCAAGGGGGGATGACTTTGCTTCCGGAAGGAGGTGAACTAAACAGGACTATAATATGGATACTCTCATTAGGAATTTTCTTCTTCATATTCCCGAAAATGTACTTCTTCATGCTCATGAGAGAATTCGAAGTCACCACTAGGAAACTAGAGGAGATGGTAAAGGAGGCCAGAGAGATAGCAGTTAAACTAGCCGAAAGAGAAGGAGGAATAAGAGAAAAGGCAGAAGAGATCGTGAAGAAGTTCTCTGATTTCTTCATGATACAACCAATAGACTTAGACCCCTATGGGATAGTTTACAAATTAGAGCACGTACTTGAATCCGGAGAAGAGAGATTCAGAGAAGTAGCAAGGGAAATAGCGCCCAAGGCGAACAAGGAAGTGTTATCCAACGTGATGATGACCCTCAAGGGAGTAATAGCCCTGAACAGTATAGCCAAGATAGTGAGACACAACGTAGAACTAGTTAGAAAAACGGGGAACTTCCAAATAGCTCTCATCCTAAAGATGGTTCTTCCTCTGATAGTCAAGATAGCAGAGGGACAGCTAAAAGGAACTAAGGCATTTTCTGAAGGGAAACCCATAGGAGATGGAGTAGGTCCGTTAGTTGTGGCTAGTATGATAGATGGAGACCCAATAGAGGAGGAAGAGGAGATAATATACAAGAAGAACATAGATGGAAGGGAAGTGTTTCTGATAAAGCCGAAAGGACCAGGAGGAAGGCTCGGAAAATTAGACAAGGCGATATACAAGATAATAGAGAAAGAGGGAAAGATATCCAGAATAATAACTGTAGATGCGGCCTTGAAACTAGAAGGAGAAGAGACGGGAAGTGTGAACGAGGGTGTGGGAGTAGCCATGGGAGGTCCTGGGGTCCAGAGATGGAAAATAGAGAAGTTAGCAGCAGAGATGGGAATTCCC
>QMUK01000139.1 GCA_003660555.1 Thermococci archaeon | reverse complement strand
TTTCTGGTGAGCTCACTCACAGTTCTCCAGAGGAGTTCCCTAGCTCTGAGGAAATTATAGTGACTTGTTTGTTCGATAAGGCGAAAGCATTATCCTTGAATTTCCCAGATCGAATCGGGTGGTGCCTTGGGTGAGGGAAACGGAACCGCAAATCCGGCGCCTCTAGGCCTGATGGGATTCGGGATGACTACCGTATTGTTGAACCTACACAACTCTGGTCTATTCGAGTTGGGAAGCATGATACTAGGGATGGGAATATTCTATGGCGGATTGGCTCAAGTCATAGCCGGCATAGAAGAGTGGAAGAAAGGTAATACATTCGGAGCGACAGCTTTTACCTCCTATGGACTATTCTGGCTCTCTTTGGTGGGATTACTAGTCTTTCCAAAGATGGGATGGGCAGAAATGGCCGAAAACTCAGCTCTAACATCCTACTTCGTCATGTGGGGCATCTTCACTGGAGTGATGTTCATAGGGACTCTGAGGATAAACAGAGCTCTCCAGATAGTCTTCATCACTTTGACGATACTGTTCTTCCTCCTAGCCATAGGTACTGCCTTGGGAAGTAGCATCGTGATAAGAATAGCGGGGTTGGAGGGAATACTCTGCGGTTTCTCAGCAATATACGCTGCCTTAGCTCAAGTGCTAAACGAAGTCTACGGGAAGACAGTAGCTCCCATATGGCCAGTTGAGGAGAAGTGAAAAATTCCTCTTCCCATCTTTTTTATTGTGCCGTGTGACTGCCTGAGCTTACGCCTGATTGCTTCTTAGTATGAAGTACTTGATTAGGAGGTAAAGCATGTAAAGAATTACTATCAGCAGGATCAAAAGGCCTATTACTGGTATGACCCAAAATAACAACAATATGAATGCTATAAAAATCAAGAGGCCGAGGTATAAATCCAACTCATCCGAATAGCTCCATGGCCGGTTCATGTTTCTTAATAGGTCTGTTCCCAAATATATAAAGATTTACTCTGTCAGCGACCATTCCTCAGCCATAATTCATAGCGACCTGCAATAGAAAAAATAATGGGGCAGGGATTACCTGAGCCTCTTCCTGAACAGGATGACTAATGCCATTCCTGCTGAGATGGCGAATATCCCTGGGAAAGGTACTCCCTTTCCTTCCCTTCTTTCCTTCTCTCCAGCTTCCTCTCTTTTTATTGTGAACTTGGTCTCTCCACCTATTTCCTCTACCCCAGCTAGGGTCTTCAGTTCTCCACTGAATAGTATTTCCCCCTGGAAGACGGATGGTACGCTGAGATTATAGATCACTTCTCTGTTCTTGACTCCTTCTCCGTAAAAGACCCATTTCAGTTCCCTAGTCGATGGATTGAATACTGCTTCAGGAGTACTAGATATGTATTCGACTCCCTCTGGAACTCTCTCGACTATTATTATGCCACCTGGCCTCTGGGATCCAACCTCTAATTTGAGTTTAACACTTAGTTCTCCTTCTTTGGACATTGAGATCTCTCTGGTAACACTGACTTGAGCATGGACTATGTTCAGCGAGAAGATTAGTAAGAAAATTGAGATTAGAAGTTTTCTTGCCATGATCATCCCTCCTCTGTGGCTACTTCGAATACTCCACAAACAGGGCTAGCCCAAGACTCTATTACTTGGAGAAGGGATAAGTCGTCTAACTCTCCTCTAGACCATGACTCCACGTACTTAAGCAATTCCTCATCACTCACTGGGCAAGGTGGCCAATTCTCCTGGCTAGGCAGTATTCCTATGGATTCGTCACCTTCTGTTCTTCCAGATGTTCCCTCTATCTTCCATCCGCCTGAGAAGTAGTACTCCCTAGCAGTAGTTGCTGGGACACATAGCTTATAGACTATCTCTTGTTCTTTAACACCCTCTTTAGCTCTAAGTAGCCACTTAATTTTGTTCTCCTCTCTCCTATCCGGACTCGGTTTCGATCCAGCGTATCTCAGATCCTTGGAAAACTCCTCTGTTATTATGATTCCACTTATCCCTGGTTTGGGCCTCACTATTAATCTGACTGGGAAGCAAGAGAACGGCTCAACGTACTCTGGAAGTATCCTGAAAACAGTTACTGCTTCTTCTTCTGAGATTAGAACACATTTGCAGAAGTATCTTCCATAGGCGTCCTCGAATTTCGTGCACACTCCCTTTCCTGCGCATCCTCCTATACACTCACGTTTCTCTGGATCATAACGACATTCTTCCACTGAAGCCTCTCTGAAACAATATTTCAGCTTGTACTGGGTTGGAGCTGCTACTAAATATGACATCTCTCTGCCGCATGGCTCCCTCTTACAGAGCGCTGGGTGTTTGAACTTCTCCACTGCCTCCTCTCTGGTCAAACACTCGCATTTTTCTGGACATTTCTCTTCCATGGCTTTGCATGTACACTCACCGTAGAGAACTTCCCCTGTCTCAGGGTCTCTTCTAATTGTATTTAAGTGGCAGATCTCTCCTTCTGGGCATATTCCTACACAGGCGTTCCTCTCATAGTCGAAATGACATTTCTCTACTGGTCTTCTGAAGCAATACTTCGGCTCCTGAGTTTCTGTGTATCCACAAGGTTCTGCTTTGCATCTTTCCAACTCGAGACCTTCCTCTTTGTATTTCTTTACTTCCTCCTCGCTGAGGCATTTGCAGTCC
>QMUK01000138.1 GCA_003660555.1 Thermococci archaeon | reverse complement strand
TCAGCAGTACTGGCTATAGTGCCCATTGAGACTATCACCGTTTCACTATCCTCCAATTCGTATTCTTCCAAGAGGTCTCCATGGTATCTCCCGAATTTCTCCTGAAATTCTTTACTAATTTCTTTTATCATAGAAGACGCATTTTCCATTGCTTTCATTATGTACTTCCTGTGTTTGGCAGTTTCCTCCGGCAAGGCTATGTTTCCTATTGTCTTTGGATTCTCGAAGTCTATTACCATGAAAGGAGGATTATACTGCGGAAGAAACTCATCCACCTTTTCTTGGTCAGGAATGTCCACTGGCTCAGATGTATGAGAGAGTACGAATGCCTCTAGTGATACCATAGATGGAAGCATTACTCTTTCATTTTCTGACAATCTGTAAGCTTGAATTATTGTGTCTAGAACTTCTTGGTTGTTTTTAGCATAAAATTGTATCCATCCAGTATCTCTCTGAGATATGGCATCTTGCAAATCCGCCCATATGTTCCAAGGAGGGCCTAAAGTCCTATTGGCCACAGCCATTACTATTGGCAATCTAGAGTAGGTCGCCCAATGGAGCATTTCATGCATTAAAGCCAATCCATGCGAAGAAGTTGCTGTGAAAGTCCTGGCCCCTGCTAGAGAGGCTCCTATACAAGCAGTCATTGCTGAATGCTCTGATTCGACTCTTATGTACTCACAATCCATTTCTCCGTTTGCTAAGAACTCTGCTATGTATTCCACTATGGTAGTTTGGGGAGTTATTGGATAGGCTGCAACTACATCTACTCTACACAGTTTGGCAGCATACGCTGCTGCTGCGTTCCCAGTTATCACCTTATACATTAGAGTACCTCCCTCTCCATCCTTATAGCATTAGTAGGACAAACTTGAGCACAGAGTCCACAACCTTTGCAGTACTCGTAATCCACGAAAGCTTTCTTCCTTTCGTTTAGTTTTATCGTATTGTCTGGGCAGATGGTGACACAGAGATTGCAACCAACGCACTTGTCTTCCTGAACCATAGGCTTATAGGTTCTCCATCCTCCTGTCTTGCCAATGGATCCCTTAGATGGAGTCGAAAGGGGAGTGTAAAGCATGTCCATGCTAACCCCCAAGGCGGGTGGAGACGTTAGTAAAAAAACTTTCCCCATTGTTTACTCGGAAGAGTACCTAGGATATCATCTAGGGGATGAGCATCCGCTGAACAGAGATAGAATAAAGAAAACAATGGAGTATTTCTCCTCCATCGGTCTATTGGATGTGCTGGAAGTAATAGAGCCGAAACGGGCTAGAGAAGAGGATGTCCTATTAGTACACGATGAGGAGCTTCTAGAAAGGGTGAAAAGTGAGGGGGGATCTCTCTCTCCAGATACTCCTCTGTTCAAAGGAGTGTTCAATTCCTCTCTTAGAGCTGTTGGAGGAACTATTCTATGTGCTGAATTGGCCTTAAAGGGAAAGGTATGCTTCAATCCATTGGGAGGATTTCACCACGCTGGTGTCAGAACCTCCTCCGGATTTTGTTATTTCAATGACATAGCTATAGCGTGTGAAAAGCTGATCTCCGAAGAGAACGTTAGTAGGATAGCCATATTAGATGTAGATGCTCATCACGCAAATGGAACTCAGGAGATATTCTACTCTAGGAGAGATGTGCTCCTAGTTTCAATACACCAAGACGGGAGAACTCTCTACCCTGGGACCGGATTCACTTGGGAGATAGGGAGTGGAGACGGTAGAGGATTCAATTACAACTTTCCAATGCCTCCTGGGTCTGGAGATGAAGCTTACTCAATTGCAATGAATTTAGCCATAGAAATAATAGAGAAGTACTCTCCGGAACTCTTGATCTATCAAGGAGGCGTAGATACTCACTATTCCGACATACTAACAGATTTGATAGTGACCAATAGAGGAATATGGGAAATGGCTCATAGGACTAGGGAGTTGGCCAATAGACTCGAGATAGGTGTGGCAGTTCTCTTCGGTGGTGGATACGGTTTGGAAACTCTTCCGACTAGATTTTCTTCTTTGGTCTCTGGATTCATAGGTTTAAACTGTCCGAAGGATTTGGAAATAAGATCTGATGATGAAGTGCTTCGCAGAGTCAAGGGAGTAGTAGAGGAAGTCAGAGGGCTCTTTGAAGACTCGCCGATCTCGAAGGGTAACATATAAAAATGTTAATACCATGGTATTATACTCGTGGGCTGGGCCCAATCACCTTCCCCCCGAGGGTCCCTAGCCCAAATTTTTGATTCTGGGTTTCCTATGGGTATTGGTGTGCTCTCCTCGTGAATTTCCTTAGCAATTTAGTATTTGCGTGTCTAGTCCTCCTCCTTTTCTTTAAAAGTCTTCTACGTCTTCTTTTCTCTTCCTCAGTGAATACCATCACGATTATCAGGAGCGCTAGTGGTGGGAGTAGGAAGAGCAGTGGAGAAATCTTGGATTTCTCCGATTTCTTACTAGCATTTAAATCCTCTTCTTTTAGTTCCATTGAGCCATTATACTCTCTCTTGAACTCAATTTCATCGCTTGTTCTTTCAGGAGTATAGTGGGATTCGCTTTCTTTTTCATCATCATTCTCAGTGTCTATAACGTCCTCTTTGACCACATTATTAGATGTTTTCTCGATGCTTCGCTTCTCTTCTTCCACCGGTTTTGGAGTATTGTTGTTGTAGTTA
>QMUK01000137.1 GCA_003660555.1 Thermococci archaeon | reverse complement strand
GGGCATGGGAGATATCTTACTCGAGGAAGAGTACATTAAGTTATATCCTTCGGTTAAGGAAAGGTTAAGGAAAACGAATCTCCTTCAGCGTTTTATTGAGAGCGGGTATTGCATTGAAATTGAATAGCATCACCTGTATCTGTTGATCTGGTCTCTTATCTCCTTTGCCACCTTCCTTGCACATACATCAAAATCATTTCCAGAACTTGCATAAATTACACTTCTAGAAACACTGATGATTGCCTTTCTTCCATGTTCATTTGTACCGAATCTCACCGCCTTTTCCAGATCTCCTCCTTGTGTCCCTACTCCAGGTATAAGGATAAATCTATCTTCACCCAAAGTTTTTCTTATGGCATCTAATTCCTTTGGATAGGTGGCACCAGCGACCGCACCGCAATTTGTCCCCCATTCCCTTATTTTCCTTGCAATGAACATGTAAAGAGGTTCTTTCCTTTTCCCCACTTTCAAATCTTGCAACTCTCCCGCAGATGGATTGGATGTCCTGCATAGGATGAAAATGTACTTGTCTCCATATTTGGTGAATGGTTCTATGCAGTCTCTTCCTAAGTATGGATTTAGAGTGACCGCATCCCCTCCAAGTACTTCAAAAGCTTCTCTTGCATACATCTCAGCAGAATGGTGAACGTCATTTGCTTTCATGTCGAGTATAGCTGGGATGTCCTGTAAATGTTCCATGGTCTCCATTAAAAGATCCATACCATCCCTTCCCATAGCTCTGTAGAAAGCCAGATTGATCTTGTAACAGCAGACGAGATCTTTGGTTGCGTCGATAATTCTCTTGTTGAATTCAGTGGGCTTGACTCCATTTGGCAATTTGTCTTTGATTATATCTAGCCCGATACAGAGCAAACTATCGTTTTCATCAACGAGTTTTTCTATCTTTCTTTCGAATCTCACGTTTTGAAAAAATCGTATATCTATTTAACTGTTTGGAGAATTTTGGTTTGCGTGAAGGTATTATACAGCGTCTGCTCTTGGGGGTTTGGACACGCAACGAGATCCTTACCCATAATAAGAAAATTGAAAGAAGAAGGGAATCATTTAACCATTATCAGCAGTGGAGAAACTCTAGATCTCCTAAAGAAAGAAGTTGGAGAAGCAGTTTTTATAGATATTCCGGACTATCCTGTCATAATCTCGGAGGAGTCTACAAAACTCTTCGCAAAAGGATTAATCTATGGATCTTTCTCCATGTGGAGGCTCGAAAAGAATCTCAGGAGAATTTCGAAGTTGGTTGAAAGAGAGAAGTTCGATATCATCATATCTGATGGAAGGTATGATACGTACAGCAGAAGAATACCATCCTTTTTCATATCTCATCAAGTTAGAATAAAGAATCCTTTTGATCTTCGCCTTTTGGAGATAGAAAGCGAATTGTTCAATCTCTTTTTCATGAGGAGGTTTAAGGCTTTCATTGTTCCAGACTTCGAGGGAGAAGAGAACCTCTCCGGAGACCTGTCTCATAACCTAGAACTAATAGATGAGAGCAAACTATGTTACGTTGGTCCACTTTCAGATTTCAAAAAAGGAGAAGAGCATGAAGACATAGATGTGCTCATATCTATATCTGGCCCTGAGCCTTATAGGAGCGACTTCGAGAGAAAGATAATGGATCAGATAGATGGAGTAAAAGGCAAGATAGTTGTCACCCTTGGAAAGATAAAAGAGAAGGGTAGAAAACTAAGTTCAGATGTAACGGTATGTGGATATCTAAGCAGAGAGGAGAGAGAGGAGGTGATGAACAGGTCTAAGCTCATAGTATCGAGATCGGGATACTCGACGATTATGGATCTTGCCGTACTTAACAAGAAAGCCCTGCTTGTACCAACCCCTGGGCAGGTGGAGCAAGAGTATCTTGCAAGGTACCATATGGAGAGGGGGACCTTTCACTCTGTAAAACAGAGGGACATGGATCTATCTAGAGATATAGAAATGGCAAAGAGAGCTAGTGGCATAAAAGTAAATTGGAACGTTAACAAAACGGTTGAAAAGGTTTTTGATGTCATATTTGCATAAGGACGTCTTCTTTTTAGCGATATGGTAAAGGAAATCCTCTCTAAGACAATCTTGAACAAGCATAAGAAAAGGGATGAGTGGTTCTTAGACGATTACTCTTTGAACCCATATCAACTTTGCGATTTCAATTGCATCTATTGCTACATTCGTGGTAGTAAATATGGGAAAAACATGAAACAAGGATTATCAGCGAAGGTAAACGCCCCAGCTTTACTTGAAAAAGAGTTGCTGAAAAGAGCTAAAAGAAAGGAGTATGGCTTCATTGCCCTGAGCTCATCAACAGAACCTTGGATGCACATTGAGGAGGAATATAAGCTTACGAGGAAATGCCTAGAAGTTATCGCCAAGTTTAAATTTCCGGTCCATTGCTTAACGAAATCAACTTTAATTTTAAGAGATTTGGATCTGCTAGAGGAAATCGATGAAAAGGCGATTTTGCCAAAGGATCTAGAAAGGCTAAAGCGAGGAACGATGATAACTTTTTCTTTCTCGACCTTAGATGAAGAAATTGCAAGGATCTTTGAGCCAAACGCTCCAAAACCAAAGGAGAGGCTAAAAGCTTTGCAAAAGATTAAAGAATATGGCTTTTACGCAGGAATAGCTTACATTCCAGTTTTGCCTTTTATTT
>QMUK01000047.1 GCA_003660555.1 Thermococci archaeon | reverse complement strand
TTTCGTCGTTTTTAGTATCAATACAGCTTTCTCACGCAAAAGAACTGCCTAGAGACATAATTCTGTATCCCTCGCCGGGGAATCCCCTAGTTATAGAGGAAGGATCAAATATCATCGAAATAGATCTCTCTGACAATCTAAATTATGAAAAAGTCTATTTAGTGTCTACTTCAACGGGAAAAAGGATATTCTTGAATTTCCTTTGGTCTGAAAATGAATTAGAAGTCTTCTCAATTGAGGGAGAAATATCCGATGGATTGTACTCTATTAGGGTTCAGCTAGAGGACGGTGAAGAACTTGACATCCCAGGAGCGATATGGGTCGTGCCCAGAGAGAAAGGTTCTATGAGAGTTGCCTTTGTTACGGATATACATCTATCCAAAGGACAAGTCTCTGAGTTAAACGGAAGGAAGTTCAACTCGTTAGACGCTTTGAGCACCCTAGTGGATTACCTCTCTATTGAGAAATACGACTTAGTAATTTCGGGCGGAGACAACGTAGATAAGCCTGGAGACTTAGGAATGTATCTCCACCTGTTGAAGGAGATAGAGAGACTCTCACTCTCCGGGATTCCATTCGTATCTGCCAAGGGAAACCACGATTCTTATGAGTACTTCGAGAGAGTTCTAGCACCACCCGAATTCTCTCTTTCAGTAAATAATCTGAAAATAGTCTTCTTGGACACTAGAGAAGAGATCGGAAAACCTTCCATGGAGAGTTTGAAGTTCTTAGAGACGGAATTAAATGGGACAGAGAAGCACAAAGTAGTAGTGATGCATCATCCTTTGTTTAATCCGTGGGAAGTCCGTGGAGAATCAGACGATTGTCCACTAGACAAGCTTTACTGGTCGTGGAATCGTGAAGAAGCTGAATCGTTCCTAGAAATATTGAAGAGAGGTGGAGTAGAGTTAGTACTGAGTGGACATTGCCATAAGCACTCCTTGTTCAAGTGCGAGGGAATCACTTTCCTGATGGGCACTTCTGTGGCATCTTCGGACAGACCGGAAGGAGAGAGATACTCCTTCTATGAGTTGACTTTCTCAGACAAGGGCGTTGAAATCAAAGAGATAGAGGTACCACAAAAGCTAATCATAATTGACAGGGAAGACGCAATAATATTCCACAATTGCTTGGAAGAGCTAGAAGGCGAGTTCTTCATACGCAATGGGAAAGACAGAGGAGAATATTACAACGAAGAGTACACTACAATAAAGGTCCAGGAGTTCACTCCGCTTGGAAACTACATTAAAGTTGAGGGAAAAATACCAATGGGAGAAAGCTCCTTGGTCTTCCCAACTGAACTAGGCAATCCCAGAATAGAATCAGTTTACTCTTATCCAAGAGAGCCAACAACTGGGCCTGTGGAAATATACTTCGAAGTTTCTGGCCCAGTCAAGAGAGTATTTTTTAGGAAAAAAGAATTGGACGAGATATCTGATAACCTATACAGACTAAGGCTTGAAAGTCCCATGAGATGCGTGAATGTAACACTAGAGGATGTAATCTCCAGAAAAAGCGAATTTAGAGTATGTCTATTTGAAGAAACCAAGGAGAATGAAGAAGGAGACTTGGATCCTATGATAATAGTGTCGTCCTTGGTGGGCTCATTGATTATACTACTGTCTTCTTTGATACCAAGTGGAAGAAAGAGAGACTTATAACCTCTGTAGGCCCTAGGTATTGAGGGCAATATGAGAGACCAGTCATTACCCCTGCTACTGTTATTGTTAATATCTTCGACCCTAGGCTGCATAGGAGAAAGCCCGAGGGAGGAAGAGGGAAAAACTCTAGTAATACTAACGAGACATGATACCACTATCCAAGAATTAGCCAAGGAGGAATTCCTGAAGAGCGAGATCTCCAAGAAATTTGGAATAACTAAGATGAAGTTCGTTTCCGTCCCAGCCTCTCTATGGCCAGAATACGCTAGGAAAGGAAGAGTCGATCTAGCTTGGGGAGGAGGCCCAACTCTCTTCGACAATCTGATGGATTTGGAACTTCTCGCCCCTCTGGAAAGTAAAGACCTGCTGGACCTGATAGAGAGGGATATACCGAGCGAAGTTTCTGGAATCCCCTTAGTGAGAAAAATAGATGGTAAAGTCTATTGGGTAGCTGCAGCCATCTCTTCTTTCGGATTCACAGTAAACAGGGAAGTAATTGAGAAATGGGGCCTTCCAATTCCGAGAAAATGGGAGGATTTAGCTAGCGAGATTTACGCAAGAGAAATACCACTAATCGGAATAGCAGATCCTACCAGAAGCACTAGCAACACTAGGATATACGAAATAATACTACAGGCCATGGGTTGGGAGAAAGGCTGGAAAACACTCTCTCTGATTGCAGCTAATTCCAGGATATTCGATTCTAGCGATGCTGTCAGAGAAGCTATTATCTCTGGAGAAATAGCAATAGGGACTACTATAGATTTCTTCGGGTACACAGCAATGAAACTCAATCCCAACTGCGTCTATGTGATACCAGAGGGGGAATCAGTAATAAATGGAGATCCAATAGCCCTTTTATCTACTTCAGAGAACAAGGAAGAGGCACAAGCTTTCGTGCTCTGGATCCTCACAGAAGGCCAGAGAATATGGTTAGACGAAAGAGTAAACAGAATGCCAGTCAATCCTAGGGTATTCGATTCCCCAGAAGGGAGAAGCAGAGAGGACCTAAGGAAGTCATACGAGAGAACTATGATTAGCAGGGGCATAGAGTTCGATGACTCCAGAGCTCTATCAATAGAGGAAGTATTACAGAACTACTTCAAGTCTTCCCTGATTGACTCGAACGAGGAGCTCAGGAGAGCTTGGATTGAACTCAACAAGGCCAAGAAAGAGGGAAGAATTTCAGAGGAGAAATTCAATTCCCTATTAGACCAAATGTTGGAGTTGAAGTTCAGGGACCCTATAACCGGGAAAGAAGTCTACTTAACCGAGGAATACGCTAGGGAGTTAAATCAAAGAATAAAAGAAGACAGAGAACTCCTCGAACTCCTAAAGAGAGAGTGGAGAGAGTCTTCCAGGAGGAGATATCTCAAGGTTCTGGAGGAACTAGGCCTTGGCTAGAAGAGGAGGATTGGATTCCCTACTATTAGTCAGTTATTCAATCCCAATTTTTTCTTTAACAATATTTCTAATCCTTCCGGTTTTCAATACTCTAGCAGTTGCCTTCTTCAAGGAGGGGAAATTAACCCTTTACTGGTTCAAGACACTCTTCTCCGGCTACTATTTCTCCCTACCGAAGGGGGATTTCTACTCAATAGAGAGATTCTCCGGCGGTGAAGTAATCGTTATGAGAGGAATAGACTTAGGAGTAATCCCCAACTCAATTTTCGTAGCTATCTCGGTAACTCTGTTGACTACTTTCTTGGGGACAGTGATAGCCCTCATCAATTACAGGTACGACTTCAGGGGGAAGAGACTACTCAAGGTTCTGGCACTGGTCCCAATACTGGTTACTCCTTTCGTGAGTGCCTACGTGATAAAGAGGATCTTCTCTGAACACGGACTACTGAACTTCATACTTTACGATCTCTTGGGATTACTTCCCTTCAGAATAAAAATAGATGGATTGATCGGAATAATAGTGGCCCAGACCATGAGCTATTACCCAATAGTCTATTTGAATGTCCACTCCACCCTAATGAAGATAGACCCAGCATTGGAGGAGCAAGCTGAGAACTTAGGAGCTAAGGGCTTACAACTAATAAAGGAGATACTGCTCCCACTAGCTTTCCCTGGAATAGCAGCTGGGGCAATTCTAGTGTTTATATTCAGTTTGGAGGATCTAGCAGCTCCCATAGTATTCCACAGCGATCCATTGGCAAGGAAAACAATTTCTTTTCAGATATTCAGTAGATTTACCGGGCAACTAGGAGAGAGATCTCCAGAGATAGCAGCTCTATCTATATTTCTCTTGGTAATAGCGCTATTGGCCTTCGTTTGGGTAAGGAGATATGTGGGATTGAGGAGTTATGCCATGTTATTCAGAGGAACCCCTAAGGCTAGAGAACCCCCAACTGAACTGAAATTAATTATCTACTCCTTGATGTTTCCAGTAGTACTCTTCACGACCCTTCCCCAAGTCGGGGTATTCCTCCTAGCACTCTCTGAGAGGTGGACTTCTGCTTTGCCAGAAGGATTAACTTTATCAAATTTGGAGGCGATATCTGGAGAAATAGGAAAGTTCGTATTGAATAGCGTCCTATA
The DNA here is from genome assembly GCA_003660555.1 of Thermococci archaeon. Lineage (GTDB taxonomy): Archaea > Hadarchaeota > B88-G9 > B88-G9 > B88-G9 > B88-G9. The sequence goes on along the minus strand of QMUK01000047.1, from coordinate 5,071 downwards.
TTCATCCATGGCCGTGATACTAATTGTGCTGATATCTCTTCACTCGTCTTACGTGGCCACTAGAGTGAGAAGCCCCCTCTCCGCAATTGTTGAGACCTTAGTGATTCTCCCAATTGCAGTTCCTGGAATAGTAGTAGCTGTGAGCTACTTCTATTTCTTCTCTAAGTTACTTCCTGGGACTGCGATGGATCCAACGGATCCACTGTCTTTCAACCCCATGCTACTCCTAGTATTGAGTTACTCTATGAGAAGGCTCCCGTTTGCCGCTAGAAGCATATACGCAGGAATGCAACAGATTCACTCGAGTTTAGAGGAAGCATCCATCAACTTGGGAGCCAGTAAATGGAGAACTCTGCTGGGAATTACAGTCCCATTAGTTTCCTTGAACATACTGGGAGGAGCTCTACTTAGCTTCGTTTACTCCATGAGCGAGACTAGCACTAGCATAACTTTGGGGGCAATAAACATGGAGAGAGCGCCCATAACAGCTTACATGAAGGACGTCATGCTCTCTGCAACTGGTTCTGTGCATTTAGCAGCAGCTCTTGGTGTTTTGTTAATTCTAACTCAAATATCGGCAATATTAGTCGTCAATTACTTCACAAAGGAGAGGTTCTCACTAGTAGGGGTGACCTAATTGACTAAGGTGGAGATAATTGATGTAATGAAAAGATTCGGTAATGTAACAGCGCTAAATGGTGTGAGTCTTGAGATAAGTAGTTCTGAACTCTTCTCAATACTGGGACCTAGTGGATGCGGGAAGACGACTCTTCTGAGAATAGTTTCTGGCTTAGAATCTCCAGACTCAGGGAGGATATTCTTTGACGGAGAGGACGTGACAGATCTGGATCCAAGGAGAAGAGGGGCAGTAATGGTATTCCAGAACTATGCTCTCTGGCCACACATGACAGTTTTCGAGAACATAGCCTATGGCCTCAAGGTAAGGAAGTTGCCCAAGGAGGAGATAAAGGAAAGGGTAATGTGGGCCCTAGAACTGGTGAAGCTAGAAGGTCTCGGTGGAAGGTACCCCTCTCAGTTGAGTGGAGGACAGCAGCAGAGGGTAGCCCTTGCTAGGGCCCTAGTCGTTGAACCTAGGATACTCCTCTTAGACGAGCCCCTTAGCAATTTAGATGCTAAGCTAAGGGTGGAAATGAGAGCGGAGATAAGGAGAATACAGAGAGAGCTCGGAACAACTCTCATTTACGTTACTCACGATCAGGAGGAAGCCATGTCAATCTCTGACAGGATAGCAGTCATGAGTTCAGGAAAAGTAGAGCAAATAGGAGAGCCAAGGGAGATATACGAGAGGCCTAAGACCATATTCGTTGCCGAATTCGTCGGAAAATGTAATATCATCAGAGGGAGGGTAACCTCGGAGAATAGGCTAATCTTACTGGGGAGGGAATTGAAATTGAACACCGAGGGCTTTGAGGGAGAGGTAGTAGTTGCCATAAGGCCTGAGAAAATAAAGATAAACCAAGATGGAAGGTTCAGCGGTAAAGTAACTCTAATAGAGACCCATACATTCTACAGAGACATTTACTTAGATTGCAATGGAGAAGAAGTTCTAATAAGGGAATTTTCAGATTTCAAACCGTTAAAAGAAGGGGAAATGGTGAGGTTCGATATAAGGGAAGAGCACTTGAACTTAATAAGACCTGGGGATTGAACTAGTCTCGCTGTGTTAATGCAATTACTCCAAACGTCTAATTCCTACTTAGAGTGGCAATTTCCCAGATTCCGTTGTACTCCACTGAAGATTTTTCGAGAAAGTCTAGATCTTTGCCAAATTCTCTTGCCTTAGATATCCCGAGTAAACTCTTTTTAACTCTCAATTTTTTATTCTGCCTCTCTCATCTCTGGTCACACGTTTCTACGAATCCATGCGCATCTCTTACTAACTCTTCCTCGCTCTCTCTAGTATTGCCTTAATGTACGAATCCTTTAGTTTTCTGTATTTTGATGGGTTAGAATTAGCCTCTCTCATACATTTTTTCTTAAATTCGTAATACTTTTTAGCCTCTTTGGGATTCCGCTCAAGATAATCTCGAAACAATACTTTTTCTCTGTGTTCAATACTTCCTGGATAAGTCACGTGAATGTGAACGTGCTTTTCCTTATTACTTTCGTATTTGTACTGTCCAGAGAGGAATAACTTTTCATACGGATTACTTGCACTTGGATTGTATCTGAAACCCTTAGACTCAAGTAAACTAACTACTCTCGACATGAGCCCCTTCTCTATTAGTATGAGGACGTCTATGATATTCCTTCCACCCAGTCCTGGGACTGAGGTACTCCCTATGTGCTCAACCTCAATCTCGTACGGAATCACTTCACAGAGATACTGCTTTAGTCTCTCGAAAATTTTCGAGTTCTCATCATTATAAGGAACTATGGCCAAATGAGGATCATTTTCACGGAGCAACTCTACCACCCTTTAAATCCAATTGACAATCCAAGGCATTATACACTTTATTCCTGACATCCCCTTCCTCATATATATAGTTGAATAACAAAAATGACTATCCCTAAGTTAGACGAACGAATCATTTAAATTACTGACAGATCGCTAGACTCCTATCCTGTGAGATAGACCCTGTTCTCCAATACGTGGCTAGAGATAGTTTACAACTACTCTGCTGAGATGTTTTACCGACAGTCAGGCTACTCGAAGCTCAACGAAATTTACATTATTTTTATTTATTAGTTACCGTAATTCCAGATGTACGTGAAGCGAAGAATGGCGGTGAACCAATTGAATTCTGCGAGTTTGAAAAGAGTAGCAGAGAGGGAAGTCTCTAGAATGTCTGAGATAATCCCCTTGGTAAAATTAAAGAAAGAAGAGGATGTTGGGAAAGGAGCTATGGAAGTCTTCGAAATGGCCAAGGGGTATCTAGAGGACTCTAGGTACTTCTTGGAGAAGGGCCTTTACTTGGAGGCTTTTGAGGCAGCAGTCATATGTTGGGCCTATCTGGATTCTCTCCTAAGGCTTGGATTTATAGAAATTCCTGAAGACTACAGAGAGCTATTCACCTCCTAGATCAAACGGAAACCTTCACTCCCTCGAATACTACTAGAGGTGCTACTAGGAATCCCCTCTGAATCACTTCACCTCCCTGGAAAGAATACTTCCTCAATAGTTCTTCGAAAGTTCCTGCTATCATGCATCCCCTAACCTGCCCTTTTATTTCCCCGTTTTCTATTAGATAGGCTGGGTTCGCAGAAACAGAGAAAGCTCCAGTTGCTATGTTAGTGCTATGAGCTCCCATCACACCCTTCACGAGTAAGCCTCTTTCTATTTCTTCCAAGGGGCTCTTTGACTCCTCTCCTCTCAGGACTAGATTAGTTGGTGCGACCTTGACGGGAGATCTGAAGTCCCTAGCGGCATTTCCAGTGCTTTCTTTGTTCTCTTTAGCCGAGGTATAAGAATCGTACAGGTAGTTCAAGAGTACTCCGTCCTTTATTACCTCCGTGGACCTAGTCGGAACTCCCTCACCATCCACAGGCCTAGTCCTCAGCCCAGAGCTCATGTCTCCCATGTCTGTTATTTCCAGATCCTCGGAGGCTACTCTCTCCCCGATTTTTCCTGAAAGGTAGGACTTTCCTTCTTGCACGTTATATGAGTCTATTGCTTGGGAGAAACCGTACTCCATGAGAGGAGCTAGTGCGTCTGGGTGGAATACTATAGTCCAGTCTCCTCCATTTATTTTCTCGACCTTCAGTCCTGCTTCTGAATACTCTAGAGCTTCTTCCATGCACTCCTCTAGTTTCAACTGAACTTCCCTTCCTTCTGAGAAGCTAGATCCAAGGCTAGTTACTCCACCTTTCTCGGAGAGGAGGTAAACTCCCTGTTGCACAAAGCTCTCTTTGAACTCCACGTCTATTCCGGAACTACTCGATATTCCCACTTCCTTGAGCCCGAAGGAGAGGAAGGAATTGGAGCTCTTCAACCCCTTCTCCATGGATTCCGCCAATACTCCGTCTATTAGTTGAACCCCTTCTTCCAAAGGAGGATCCTCTATTCTCTCGTCAAATATTCCCTCCACTTTGGTAATCCCCTTGGGTTCTGGAAGACCTCGGAATTCAGGATCTTTTTCCTTTGCTCTCGCTAAGTCTATAGCTCTCCTAACCACTTTCTCTATACCGTTTTCATCCAGAGAAGTCGTGTAGGAGTAGGAAACACTTTTCCCTATTACTATTCTAACACCTAAACCTCTGGATATCTCCGTCCTAGCACTTCTGTCCGAAAATCCACTAGATTCCTCAGTTCCCTGTAAGGAGAAGCTCTTTGAGAGAGAAGAGTAGGAATCCACCTCATCAGCACCCAATTTCATTGCTAACTCTACAGCTTTTTTAGAGAAATCTAGAACGGTCATTATTTACCACCTACCGTTATTTCCTCAATTCTCAGGTGGGGTCCTCCTGTAGTATTCCTCATCCATTGCCCTCCCTTGCCGCAGAAACTGGGATAGACGTCGAAGTCTTTTGACACTCCACTGACTTTCTTGAGAGTTTCCAGTATGAACCCACTCATACTGAAATCCCTTAGCCTTTCCCCAATTTCACCTTTCTCTATCACGTAAGCCTCCTGAGCTCCGAATTGGAACACTCCCTCAGCGGGACTTACTTGCCCTCCCCTTCCACCTTTGGCATATATTCCTCTTTTTATACCCTCTAGGAGCTCATCCAAGTCCATATCTCCAGGTTTGAAGAAGGTGTTGGTCATTCTGACTAGAGGAGGATGCCTGTAGTCTTGTGCTCTGGCATTACCAGTTAAAGGTAAGCCGAGTTCTCCAGAGGTCTCTCTGTTGGTCAGGTAACCCTTCAACACTCCGTTCTTTATCAACACCTTCCTTTTCGACTGCACACCTTCGTCGTCGTATTTATCTGACCCGAACATCTCTCCCAAAGTGGCATCGTCTATCAGAGTAACGTGTTCCGATCCAATCTTCTCTCCTATTTTACCCTTGAGGACACTCAGGCCCCTCAATACACTGTCAGCCTCTGTTGCGTGTCCCACAGCCTCATGTGCTAGCAATCCAGAGAGAACACCGTCTATTACTACGGG
>QMUK01000046.1 GCA_003660555.1 Thermococci archaeon | reverse complement strand
TAGAGGTCTTCGATTCCGAGGCAGGGAGGTTCATTCCCAAGGACATATACAGCGGTGGAACCATTGACCAATTCCTCCTAGCCATGAGGATTTCCTTCATACTTTCTCTGCTTCCACAAACAAAGGGGAGATACCCGAGATTCCTGTTTCTGGATGAGCCACTTTCCTCCTCGGATTCAGAGAGGAGGAGGAACATACTTAGGCTCATGTCCAAGGTGTTGACTAGATACTTCGACCAGATATTCCTTATAACTCACGTTGAGGTGGAAGGAGAGGGGGACTGGACGGAGATAAGTGTCGAAAATGGAAGAGTCAGGGGGCCCTCTCAGCAGATGTCCCTCGTGTAGACGAGTGTTTCACTCCTATTTCTTCTGATTTTGATTAACTTTTCTTATGGTCAACACTACTCTGAGATGGTGTTAACTCGTGGGTAACGCTTGCTTGATTAATTAGCTCCTCTGGTAGAACTCTTTCAAGGAAGTTCAAGACTAGTCCTCTCCTTAGTAATTCATGACAGAATTGGTTGTCGTAAGCCCTCAAACATCCATAGCTAGTCTCTGGCCCACATGTGCAATTACTGACTATTGAGAAAGTCTCCTTGAGGATTTCCCTCAGATTCTCCTCGTTCATTATACTTCGCATCTCCTGCCCCTCTAGAGACTTGTCGAAGAGTACTAGCGTCATTCCCCTGTCGCTTGGATGGAGGCACCCGTCTGGTCTCCTCTCCTTATTCCGAGGGCTTGGCTTACTCCCCAAGTATAGCATAGAGTAAGGAGACCAAAAGCTAATGTCAGTTGCTGTGAGATAAGTTTCACTCTCTATGGAAATTGAGAGAATATCTGTCTTGAAAACATGACCTAAATGGAATGGACCCCTTAGAGGAGAAGTGCATTCATTTCCATAGGAGTTTGTGTCTATCTGTTCTTAGCTCCGGAGGGCATTCGCATTCGAAACATATCCAGAACCCTCCTCCGCTACGAATCACTGCCGATTATCCATCTGGGGAATACGAGACCTAACCCTTAGTTTTCCTGTTTTGAATACCTATTCAGGCTCTTTATACCTAAAATGACCTATTGTGAATTCGTGCATCGTGCGTAGTTCTCTAGGTTTCTTTGGTTTAAAGTCCTTGGAAGTCGCAAAACCAAACTAGGTATGACGAACTTACGTGCGTAACTGCTGATATCTCCATGGCAGTAAAAGGATGTGCCCCCTTCAATTGATCCCTCTTGTTTGTATGCGGAACTTCCCACATTCAGGCAGATGGCATACCAGTAAATCGGCACGTTCTATTCCCTACCACTCTCAGGCCAGTACTTTCCCAAACGTATCCGTTGGCGATTGCTTTACTAGTCTAGATGGATCCTCCACTATGTGAAGCTTCACAGCAGAATCCCAATTCAGAGAAGTGATTCACGATAATCTAATAATAATTGAAAAGAACAAAAGAGGATTCGTAATTTATCTCAGACGATGCAGAAGTCTAAAAGCAGAAGGGGGAATCGTAGAAGTAAAAGTCCTTGGGCAAGACAATCTCTATTCTAGGGAAGCTCCTCTACATTTGGAACGATTGATTAGATGCCCAAGTTCTTCCGGTATGAACCATGAGTGTATTTACAGAGAGCAGTCTCTTAAATATCTGGGAAACTCGGACCTAGTGAGAGGTTGCAATTAGACGAGCCGAATCTTCGAGAGACTGGTCATTCTATTTTCATATCCAAATCATCTATTACTTCCCCCTAACGATTCTTGATCCGAGATTATAACATTTGTTCGGATATCTAAGTCAGTTAATACACTATTCAGAGAATTCGGCCCCCGTCATTTGTACCATAACGAAGAACTTCTTGACTCTTTCTAGCTAGTAAGTGAGGTCTAAGGTGTCTCCAATTCCAAGCTAAACTGGGAGAGACCAAGATTTACTCACCTCTAGATTCACGATGGGGTCGCTATGGGTCGAGCTCTCTGATCATTGTGTATCACTAATCTCATTGTTGGATCCATCTCTTTTTCTGTTAATTAGACTAACCATTTCCCCCGATACCTTGGAATACCAGATGTCTGCCTGTCTGACTTTGGCCAAGTAGTGCATCGAACCCACCGATACCGGAGCTCTCCCTTGGATGAAATCGGCTACGCTCTCGGGAACCCCTCTCTCTATGAGGAAGTTGTAGTTCCACTTCCTGAGGTACTTCCCAGCCAATCCAACTCTGATTAGCCTCTTAGTTATGGCTTTCGGACTCATTCTGATCCTTCTAAGCTTTAAAGAGAACTCAAATGGCATATAGGCATAATAGATTCTCTTAGTTCCTCTAAGGAGGGAAATGGGATACCTAGATATCCCAATTTCCTCCAAGGCTATTAGTTTGGATTTCTCGAACTTGCTAAGGAGCTCGGACGCTTCCACTATTCTCATTCCAGAGAACATGAGGAGCTCGAACACTAATCTAGTTTCCTCTTTTTCTATTTTTGAATACGCCTCTAGAACCTCCTCATTACGTGGCACGTAGTTGTCTACTCCACTCTTCGGTATTTTCACTAAACTCCTTATTAGGTTTGCATCCGATTTGCCAATTAGACCGAATTCCTCCAAGAAATTAACTAGAACCCTTATGGAATAGCATAGATGCCTTCTTCCCGATTTGACTGAATTCACCAATTTTAAGAGATCTTTTGCGCTTTTCAAGGGGAAATCTCCTAGGTATCTATCCAGATATCTGAGTATTTCCTTGGAGTACTCCTCTGAATACCTGGACAGCCACTCCTTGAACTCTTCTCTTATTTCCGAGTATCTTATCCCTAGGTTCTTTACTCTAAAGTTAGACTCTAGCCCATCTAGCCTCTGGATTTCACGTAGAGAATAGATGAAATCTGGCTTTGAGGAAATGCTGGATTGAGGGTCCCGTGGCGTAGGCCTGCGCGGGTTCAAATCCCGTCCCCCGCACCACCTAAGCAGATAGGAACCCATGATCTATGGATATTCAACTGATAAGTTCAGAGCTTTTCCTAGGATTCACTCAAACTGTCGTTGGATAGACCAAAATATTCTTTATATTCTCAAGGACCGGAAAAGGAATTCAACACAGTTCGTCGAGTGGTTGGAAACCAGAGGTGTGTCGAATGAGGGGGGTCGTCTATTTCATAATTGTAATGCTCGTCGCCTCCTCATTGGGATGTGTCTCTGAGAAAATTGAAAAGCCTGATAAGAAGAGGATTCACGGTCCAAAAACTAAAAAAATTGAAGAAAAGAGGCCGGTAGATTCAACAAGGAAGAGATTAGGAGTGGTGTCTGGGAAATGGGAGCAACTCAACGGAATGGACGGTGGAGACATGCACTTCATATATTCCACTAGAAGTGGTGTGCTCTTCGTCTCCCATGGGTTCGGGGGAGTTTGGAGAAGTAAAAACGGTGGAGAAAGCTGGGAAATAATAAAACAAGAGGACTTCACCGACGTGTACTTCTATGACATGGAGGAAATAGGAGAAGTGCTCTACGCTGGGTCTAACAAGGGACTCTGGTACAGCTTGGATGAAGGGGAGAGCTGGACTAAGTTGAAAACAGGATTTCCTGAAATCGATGATGGGACGTACCACTTGGTTTCTCTAGCCAAATACAAGGACGAATTGTTCTTTACTGCAGTCCTAGATAAGAAATATAGAAATGGGAGGCCGGGAGATGGGAGACTTTTTGTCCTTAAGAGAGATAAGACCATATTAGAGCTTGAGGTTCCTGCTAATAAGGAAATAACCGTGTCGGCGAAATATCCATATCTGTTCATATCCAGTCCATACTCCGGATTATTTTTCTCCACAGATGGGAAGAGATGGAGAAAGATACTGGATAAGAAGACCACTAACGTCTTCGTGGACGGAAAATACAATCTCTACGTAGGAACCATAGGGGACTGGTGGTACATCGGGAGGAAAATTGGAAATACTTGGAAGTGGGAACAGGTAAAGATCCCTGGAAGAAAAAACACTAATTCCATATTCTATTTCCTAGTTCCAGATCCAATTAATGAGAATAGGCTCTGGTTCGGTTGCGGAGGAGTGTCTAGGTTCTATTCTTTCTCTGCAAAAGGGTTCGGAAATTCCTTCTTTGGTGTAGGATGTTGGAATGGGGAACTAAAGGATTGGAAAATCCACTCAAATTACGCTACTTCTATAGCTTTTTACGGAGATGAAAAAGTGAAAACTAGCTGTGGAGAAGCTACTAAATACGCTTTAGTAACTGTTGGAGGACAAGCAGTCCAAAAAACTATGGACGGAGGACTAAATTGGAGTAATTCTTACGAAGGAGTCTTTGGAGATACCATAAACGCTATTAACCCAATAAAGTCTGGAATTCTCTCGGGAACCATAGTCGTTACAGCAGTCTCTGGAACTGAAATAGCCTTTAATAATGGAGAAGAATGGATGAAGGGCATAGACCTGAGATTAGGAAAGGAAGTAGGCGGGGGAAAGCTACCAGGTTACCCCTGGTGCGCCGTGTCTCCAGAGAGGAGAATAGAAGGTAAGTACGACCTGTTGATATCCACTGGGTATCCCAGTCCATTTAGGGGAGACGGTGTCTTTGGAATAGATACTTCTTGCCTCGTGAGAGGTGGAAGGAATTGCGTGAAGAAATTGATAGGTGGGCCTCACTATGAAATGGTTATCTCAGAGGGTAAACTCTACGCAGGAAACATGGATAACGGAATAGATGTATTAGATCTAGAAACAATGGAGGTCTCGAAGATCGACTTTGGCTCTGGAGTACCATTAATAAGGAAGTTCGATGGGAAACTCTTCTTCGAAACCTATGAAGGCAAATACTTAGGAGATGGATGGAGATGGTCCGGGAAGAAAGGGAAGATTTACTTTTACGATGGGAGAGTGACAAAAACAATATATGAAGAGTATGCCATTAACTTCTCTGTTAATAATAGAGAGTTCATAGCCCTGACTCCAGAATCTCTGGTTTATAAGCCAGATTTTCTTTCAGAAGAGGAGATTAGGGTGAAATTACCGAATAAGAAATACACGGATATGGCTATAGCTTGGGAGAAAGGAATAATATTCCTCTCAACTGATGGAGAGGGGGTCTTCTATACAACAATCGATGAATTGAAATCTGGAGGAGTTAGACTCAAGGAATTCAACAATGGGTTGTTGACCTTGAAGATAAGGAACCTAGTCTATGAGGACGGATATCTTTTCGCTGGAACCAGAGGCTATTCGGTGTGGAGAGTTAAACCAAGCCAAGTATAGAGGTGTGACCCTTTAGATCCATAAATTTTCCTATTTTTCGTCCCTACCAAGGATGTCCAGCACATATGAGACCATTAGTGGCAGTATTAGTGTTGCATCACCGTAAACAGAAGCCTTTTTGGCTTTCTCACTCACTTTTCCCCAAGAAATCGCCTCCTTAATCCTAGCTCCTGAAAGACTGCCATCCCACTCCACAGCCGTAGTGACGTATATCACGTAGTCTAATCCTCCTTTAAACTGATTCCACCATATTGTGTGATGCTTACTTATTCCTCCACCTATTATTAGTGCTCCGGTCTTCTTAGAGTTGAATATTATCTCACTCAGCTCTTCTTCATCCTTAAATACATTCACTGAGAAGTCCCTTCTCTCTTGTCTGAAGAGCCATATTTGGCTTCCGACTGCTCCGTCTGTTATTCCTTGAACGAAAATCGGAATCCTGTTCTTGTAACACCAGTAAACGATGGAAGTTTCCTTTCTTTCCTCTTTTTCTAATCTCTTTCCTATTTCCCAGGCTAATTCCCTAGTAGAAATTTCTCTGAATCCCTCATAGTAAATGTCCTCCAAAATCTCTTTCATCTTCCTCTCCAGAATCAAACCATAGCTCTCATTTGGGACTAACACATTTCCTATTCTGTTTATTCCATTTCTCCGTAATTCTTCGTCATTTAGTTCGAAACTCCCGTGGTAATAATCTCTCCAAACTCTAGCAAGGTCATGATCTAGAGTTCCGCAAGTAGTCACTAGGACGTCGATCATTTCCTCTTGAACCATTTTTCTTATTACACCTCTAGCTCCCGTAGCAACTATACAAGCTGGGAATGACAAGAAAGAGACACATTCATTGTCATTTATCATTTCCTTTAATATCTCAGAAGCTAGGAATAGTTCTCTCGTGGTAAACCCGCCGGATGACCCAAATTGATCTATTAGCTCTTTCACACTCATCTCTGCTCTTAGATTCAAGTCTTTCACTGGATTCAATTCTTCTCCCTCCTAGCGAAAGGTCTTGTGATTCATGATTCTTTTCTCCGATAAGAAGATTATACCTACTAACAACAATACCGGGGATGCCGAGAGAGTTACACATACATACCTGATGGATTCCTAAATATGAAGGTTTTTGTCTTGTTCTACATACTTTCCGGCGTATTAGTAGCTACTCGTTAAAAGAAAAGCTAAAGTAGATGGCAAAGCTGGTCTTCTAGGCGTATAGCTGCAGGGATGTTCGCGGCCCCAGATGCTCAATTGGCCTCTAGAGGTATCTCAACCCACTTCATGGGACTCTTGCGGAAATCCTCCTAGGGCCATATCTCGGATGCATACCCGACCTCTGTGTTAATAGTGCAATGCCCCTTCGGAGACGGTGGAATAACCGCCTAGACTATTGGGACGTGGCAGTAATCTTGGGACATTACACATGTGAAGTCTTACGAAAATCCTCAGACAGGATGGCAGATTTCTTTTCTTTCTGGATGGATTGGGTTACTGTAGCTGCTGTGTTTGCGATATAGAAATTTTCCAAGTCCTTCGGCTATGGGCTGTCAATCACTGTTCCAGTTGGGTCTATGGCACGCTACTCTAGGATTATTGGAGGGAGTAATAACCTCCGGAGTAGTCTCATACGTGAGTAAGTCCAGAGCTAAGTTATTGGAGATGTCTGAATGGGAATGGGTCTTCCTTGCTGTGTTGAATCCTATTCCCCATCTTCGCTTACTATTTTGGATATAGAGCCATTGAATGTTACAGCGGAGGGCTAGAAGAAAAGAGAATCTACGGAGGGAGTATTCGAGGATTACTCTGTTCTGGGTGGATTCATACTCGGACAATCTCTTAGCTGGCACCATTTGTATTATAGCTACGGAGTTGGAAGAGACCCTAGCGATAGGTTTAATCGAGGCAGATCCGTAGTGATGCCACACCTCAGAAGCTCAAGGGGAGAGATTAGATGTCGAAAAATAAGTATGAGGAAGTACTCATGAAAATCGAAAAAAACCTTGAAAGAAGAGAAAATGCCTGGAAGAAACTAGAAAGGGTGTGCGAGCTTCTCCGAGAGATACCACACTATCAATGGGTGGGATTTTACCTAGTTAGAGGGGAAGAGCTAGTACTCGGCCCATTCTCTGGAGAACCCACAGAGCACGTTAGAATACCATTTGGTCTGGGAGTTTGTGGAAGGGCTGCAAAGGAAAAGAGAATTTTAGTTGTACAAGACGTTTCTAAGGAGAGTAACTACTTGGCCTGTAGTCCTAAAGTCAAATCAGAGATAGTACTTCCCGTATTCAAGGAGGGAGAAATCATAGGAGAATTGGACATAGACTCACACTATTTATCCCCATTCTCAGATGAGGACGTCTCCTTCTTGGAGGTTGTAGCTAGAGAGGTCTCTGATATCCTGTACTCAATCTGGAGGGAGTTACATGGATGGGGAAAGACTTCTAACCTCTAGAAGAAGTATTAGGAAGTTCAAGGACAAAGAAGTATCGGAGGAAACACTCTGGAAAATATTCGAGATATGTAGGTATTCCCCGACTTCGAAGAACTCTCAGTCTTACTATTTCGTAGTGATAAGAGATAGAGAAATGATGGAATTCCTTGGATCTCTTCGAGGGGAGAGTAGTGCTCCCATTAGCAGAGCTAGACTAGCTGTAGCAATCTGCTCAGATCCAGAGACGTCTCTGAGATACAAACAGGATGCTTGCATTGCTGCTTATCACTTCATGCTCGCCTCTTGGCTCTTCGGTCTAGGGACCTGTTGGATAGCTGACATGGACGGAGAAGAGGTGAAGAAATTGTTAGGGATTCCAATTGAGCACTACATAGCAACCATTACTCCTCTCGGATATCCTGAGGAGGTTCCAGAACCGCCACCCAGAAGAGAAGCAAGGGAAATGGTCAAGTTCTTGTGAGGAGACATATCGATATCTCTTCCAAGTAGTACAATTTATTCTCATTGTACGCAAAGGAAATGCTCTTATTTCCAATTTCATCTTTAAAGCTTTGACAAAGTTCTGAAAACTTATAATCAATTTCCCAGTTTGGAGAAAGACATCGGCTCTTCTGAATACTAAGAAGATTAATGCGAATTTCTCCCCTAGATTAATTCCATCAGCTCGGAGAGGTGTATCCTACCCCTCTCAGTATGTGCGTTTAGAAACAGCTATTTTTTCTCTTGGTTAGCGTACATCCATTCACTTCTACCCAAGTTCTCCCTAACTCTGTTTCGATGAGAAAATCTATTCTATCCTGCTATGTTTCCTCTCTTTTTCTCTCAATATACTATTTTCACTTCTCTTTTTTAATTTTAATGGGAGTCCCTAGGACTTTTCTTGGGTAATAGCCATTCAGCTATCCTTTGATGATAACCAGTGCAAGAAAACCTATTCTCTACCTGCTCTCTTTGCTATTAAATTCCAATTAGTTTTTTCTCTTCTCATTCTCAACTCTTCTGATTAGAACTTCGTTTCCTTTCTTTAAGATTTCCTTAAGCTTCTTGGATCATGAATGTGTACTTTCACCCTTCTCCACTTGGTAGATGTACTATCTCTAGGAATCTATTTGGCCTAGAGATAAAAGTTCCCTTAAATCCCAAGGGTACTGTGATGACTTCCTCGATTTAGCCTCCAACTGAACTATTTAATAGAAAAGCTTTAATTGGTGACGATTTTGTAATGACGTGAATTCTGGAGGTGATCCCTTGGACTTGAGGAAACTGGATTTAAGTGATCTATTTAGTATAGCTATTAAAACCGAAATGGAAAGTAGGGAAACCTATGAGAAACTGTTCAGAGAAGTATCAAATCCCGTAGCAAAGGAGAGATTCAGATTCCTGTCTGAGGAGGAGAAGAAGCATGAAGACATACCGAGATTGTTTTTCCATAAAACGTATGCAGGCAAAGAGCCGAAGATTCCAGAAAAAAGTCCGATTCCTCTCCCAGAGATTAGATACGTACAAGGCATGAAGACTTCGGAGATAATTGAACAAGCCATGGAAGTTGAGATATCAGAGAGGAACTTCTACTTATCCCTATCCAAGAAAGCAGAAGAAGGGAGAGAAGATCTCTCTAGAATACTTAACTATTTGTCAAGTGTTGAAAAAAGCCATTATCATCATATTCTGGAAGGTGAATTAGAAGCTGCTCTTAGATTGGGGCTCTATGACAAATACCTAGAGCTATTGAGAGCGTGATGCACATGGACAAGTACAAATGTACCGTTTGTGGTTATGTGTACGATCCCGAGAAAGGAGATCCCAATTCTGGGATACCACCAGGGACCTCTTTCGAGGATTTACCAGAGGATTGGACTTGTCCCATTTGTGGTGTTGGTAAGGAATACTTCGAGAGGGTAAAGTAATGCACCCTGTGGAGATTAAACCGGGAGTTTATTACTTAGGAGCTCAACACTGGGACAGGAGACTCTTCGATGAGTTGATTCCACTCCCAGATGGCACTAGCTACAACTCTTATCTGGTACTCG
>QMUK01000045.1 GCA_003660555.1 Thermococci archaeon | reverse complement strand
GGCCATTCCGGTGCTGCAGGACTCATATTGAGGAGAGAAACGAGTAAGGAAAAACTGAAGAAGAGAATACTTGAAATAATCCGTGAGATAAGGGGTCTGAAATGAACAGGACGTCTGAGTACCAGGTGTATCTTAGGAAATGGATTACTCTCTCAGTAATCATCGGAATAATAGTCGGACTTGCCTCTCTTTGTTTCTTTCACATGCTAAAGTATCTGGAGTACTTCCTCCTGAAGAGTTGCTTGGGATACTCTGGATGGTCAGTTGAGAGGAAATACTTACTTTTCTTGATTCCTCCCCTAGGCGGATTGTTATCGGGATTTATAGTATATAAATTCGCTCCAGAAACCGAAGGGCATGGAACAGATGCTGTAATTTCTTCTTTTCATAAGATGAAGGGAATAATCAGGAGAAGGGTACCGATAGTGAAGGCAATAGCCTCCACCTTGATAATAGGCTCAGGAGGGAGTGCTGGTAGAGAGGGACCAATAGCTCAAATAGGGGCTGCTATCGGATCTCTATCCTCTTCATTGCTAAAATTAAAAGAAGAAGATCGAAGAATCATGCTAGTTTGTGGAACTGCTGCTGGAATTGGAAGTATATTTAAAGCACCACTTGGTGGAGCTGTCTTTTCAGTTGAAGTCCTATATAGGAGAGATTTCGAGACAGACGCTCTTATACCTTCTTTCGTATCGTCTATAGTGGCCTACTCAATATTCTCATCTTTCCCTGGATTGGGATTTGGTCCTGTTCTCAAGGTGCCCAGATATGAGTTCCATCACCCGCAACTCCTATTCTTCTATGCTGTTCTCGGAATATTACTTGGAGGAATGTCCATTATCTACGTTAGATTATTTTATCTCCTTAAATCTGGATTTAAATGGCTTAGAATTCCCAATTGGATTAAACCTGGCTTGGGTGGGCTATTACTTGGAACATTGGCATTCTTTACCCCTTCTGTACTTGGCACGGGATACGAAGTGCTACAGACTGCCATAAATGGAGAGATGATGACTAGAGATCTCCTGCTCCTTGGTTTGGCTAAAATGCTTGCTACAGGATTCACCATAGGCTCTGGTGGAAGTGGAGGTGTTTTCGCGCCATCTCTATTCATAGGAGGAATGCTGGGCGGTGCTTTCGGGAAATTGCTCTCCACTCAATTTGAATACATAGAGCCCGGAGCCTTTGCCTTGGTTGGAATGGCTTCGTTTTTCTCGGGAGCTGCTAAGGTCCCAGTCGCTTCTCTAATAATAGTCTCCGAAATGACTGGGGACTATCAACTATTGGCACCACTCATGCTCTCTTGTGCTTTGGCTTACATAACTTCGAGTGAGAGGTGGAGTATTTACGAGAGTCAAGTCTCGACTAGAGCCCAGTCTCCGGCCCACATTAAGGAATACGAGTTCTTCGTCTTGGAGAGACTGAAACGAAATAGGGGTGGCTGAGAGCTACTCGTTTATATACTGCGAACGTGAATTGCCCTGGGTGGTCCATTGAGATACCTCAAGGTCTGCGTTGTGTTGTCGATAGTATTGTTAATAGGAAGTGCCCTAGCCTTAGGAGAATATTCCGATGCCCTTCGAGAAGAGAGAAAGAAGCTAGAACAACACAAACACGAGTTATTGCAGGATCTAGAGAGAGCGAAAGACGAATACATGAAGTCTAAGAGTTCAAAATACGCAGCATTAGCTATCAAGTCACTGAAAGAAAAGGAAATACGTCAGTACAATAGGATATTGAGGGAATTGAAAGGAGAGAAGAATGTAATAAGAGGATTCAACAGTAGATCAGAGATTGAAGAAGAGATAGGAGAAGACGCTGACATAATAGCTCTTCTGAGATGGACTGGGAGAATAGACTCAAAGACCATAAGTCCTTTTCTAAAATCATTTAGAGAATTGGCAGAGGACGATTCAAAAGCAGTAGTTCTATGGATAGATACTGGTGGAGGTTCTGCGTCTGCTAGCAGAGAATTAACTGAAGCTTTATACAATCTAAGGGAAAAAAAGCCAGTAGTGGTCTTCTCAGGCGGGAGAATACTCTCTGGAGGATATCACGTCTCGTCCAACGCCAATAAAATAGTAGTGGATCCGCTGGCTGAGGTAGCTTACATAGGGGTGATCAGTCTCCACTATAACAAAGAAAAATACTACGAGAAGAAAGGAATAAGGATGAGGTTCTGGAAAATTGGACCACACAAGGACATGTTCTATGACCATAGAGGGTTGAGTGATGAGGAAAGGAAAATGAGGGAGGAAAGTGTAAAGAGAAATTATGACTCCTTCGTCTGGTACGTTGCGAGAGGAAGAGGAATGGAAGAAGAAGAAGTCAGAAAGTATTCAGAAGCTGTCAAATATTTGGGATTCGAGGCACTGGATTACGGACTAGTAGACAAACTAGGGACTTTGGAGGACGCAATAGAGCTAGCTGTGGAGCTATCTGAAGCGAAGAATCCAGCAATATTATATCTAAAAGCTGGGGGATCTGTGGGTAAGAAAGAGAAAGAAGAGGAACTGATAGAGGATGAAGGGATATATTACCTCCCATATCCTGAAATTAGGAGGTGGAGGTAATGAGGGGAGCTTCTCTCCTCGCTATGACTATGTTGCTATGTCTGATTCTGTATAACTCCTATGAAATAGTCGAGGTAATGGACACTAAAAGAGATATCTCAATCATCAGAGAGGAAATACGGGGAATTGACTCAGAAATATCAAACTATACGAGGATGAAGGAGGATGAAATGGAAGAAGTAAAGCTTCTTCTCTCTGAGATAAATGAAAGCATCAAGGAAGCAAAGTCTCTCAGAGAGGAAATACTCTCCCTGAGAGATGGCAAGATCAAAGAAGTAGAAAAGGGCAAAATAGCCATATTGAGAATAGACGAGGACATTACTCCTGAGAAGGTAACAGAGTACATAAAATCACTGAGGGAAATGAGATTTGATAATTCAAAAGCAGTAGTTCTATGGATAGATAGTTGGGGTGCATCCTCTAATTCAGATGTATTTCTAGGAGACTACATAATGGAATTGAGAGCATGGAAACCTGTAGTAGTCTATTCCGGAGGAGGAATATGGGGGGGAGGATACAACGCTGCAATATACTCGGACAGAGTGATAGTGAATGAACACGCATCGGTCGGATGGCTTGGGCCTCTCCTCAGACACATAGACTACTCCGAATATTGGAAGAAAGAGGGGATAGAGGTCACGGTATTCAAGGCAGGCAAACACAAGGACATGTTCTGGGCCACTAGACCTCTAGATTCAGAGGAGGAGGAAATGTACTACAATTGGCTAATGGCAGACGAGCTCTACATATCTACCAATCTACTAGACAGGAGGGGAATAGATCTGAATAGGGCTAGAGAGTTGGAAAGCGGTGAGTTCTGGTCCTCTGAAGAGGCCCTGGACCTGGGATTGATAGACGAATTAGGAGGACTTAACAGAGCAATAGAAGTTGCAGCAGAATTAGCAAAGGTTAAAGAGCCTGAACCGATATTCATTAGACCGGGTGAGTGGATAAAGGAACCCGAAGAGGACTAAGGAGGGGGTGCAGATGAGGTGTGCAATCCAAGCCCTGTTAGCAACTCTCCTCCTATTTTCAATCCTTCAAGTTCCAGTAAGCTGTGGAGGAGAGGAAGTTGGAGATGAGGTAATAGCCTCTCCGGAGGAGTGGTTAGCAGTTGGACCTTTCCTAGTTGGCTCCAGGGAGGGAGTAGTTGATCTGCTACTAGAACACGGTGGAGTGAATGAGATAGTACCCAAAGAAGGTCTAGAACATGCCTCTCCATCGGTTCCTGGTGGAAAAGTGAAGTGGATTAAGGTAAAAAGGGGAGAAGACGGTTGGGTTGAATTCGAACATGATTCCGATTGGGAAGCTCAGCAAGACCACTTAGGCTGGGCCGGAGTAATAACCGTGAGTTATGCCTATACTGAATTCCAAGTAGATAAAGAGATGACTGCGTTAGTTAGAGCGGAAAGAGTCGGTGGATTCAGGTTAAACGGTATACCATACAGAGGCGGATCCTATGGTCTAGGTTTCACTCTAGTTCCTGTGAAGCTTAAAGAAGGAACAAATAAGGTGTTATTAGCTGTAGGAGGATTTGGAGGAAAGAGAAAGTTCAAGTTCGAAGTGCTAAAACCTCCTGCTCCAATGATAATCCTAGAGAAGGACGTATTGCCTCCTGACTTAATGGAAGGGGAGTTGGTCTCAGAGTGGATTGGAATACCAGTGGTGAATACTAAGGACGAGGAGAGCAAGGGGAAAATAAGAGTAGGAGACGGGGACTATTTCGAAGTAGTAGAGAAAGAGGTGAGAATGGTCCCCCTTTCCATACAGAAGTTCCCTATTAGACTTAAACAACTCAAGAAGGTAGAAAATGGAGAGGAATTCCAACTACCTGTGTCTGTAGAGTGCGACGGCAAGGAATACAAGGTCCTAGTGAAATTGAGGAACAGAAAAGAGGGGGAATCGTTTAGGGTCACTTTCATTTCCGAAATAGACAATTCAGTGCAGAAGTTCTCGGTTCTCCCTCCGAAGGAATACGATCCAAATAAGAAGTATGCCTTGATTTTGACCTTGCATGGGGCTGGTGTTGACTCCGACGGCCAAGTAATGGCCTATACTAAAAAAGATTGGGCTTTTGTAATTGCTCCAACAAACAGAAGGAGATTTGGATTTGATTGGCAAGATTGGGGTAGATTGGATACATTGGAAGTTCTGAAAAAGGCCAAAGAGATGTTCAACATAGACGAAGACAGAGTATACTTGGTAGGGCACTCGATGGGGGGTCATGGGACTTGGCACGTGGGATTACACCACCCGGATCTATTTGCAGCAATAGCTCCCAGTGCAGGATGGACTAGCTTCCACTTGTACGTTCCCTTCTTCCTGAGGAGGAGCTACCTGTATTCGAATCCGAAAATACAAGAGATATGGGAAATGATGCTCAGGCAAGATAGATCTCCCCTATTCGCAGATAATGCCTTGAACCTCCCAATATACATACTACAGGGGGAGAAAGACGAGGAAGTGCCCCCGTTTCATCCTAGATACATGTACTTCATACTGAGGAACTTGGGTTACTCCGTGGAATACGAGGAAGTGCCAGAAATGGGACATTGGTGGAACATAAAGGAGACCAACGGAACTGACTGCGTGGATAAGAAGGAATTAATGGACTTCTTAAGAAGTAAGAAAAGGGTAAGAGATCCCAAGAAAGTAGTATTCGTGACTACTAATCCAGGAGTAAATTCCAAGATATACTGGGTCGAAATAATCAAACAGATGAAGCCATACCTAGATTCGAGAGTAGTAGCGGAAATAGTAGATGGGGAGACGATTAAACTTGAAGTAGAGAACGTAAAGGAAATCAGAATATACAAAGAGCCAAGGAGGATTATAATCAATTCCCAAGAAGTTGTGGTGAAGGAAGACGACGTAGATGGTGTCATCCTGAGATACCAAGATGGCAATTTCAGACAAGTGCCTAAAGAAGAAAGAAGGATCTCGACTGCGGGACCAATGAAGAGAGTTTACTTCTCTCCATTCGTGATAGTATACGGGACTACCGGTAGTGAAGAAGAGAACTTCTGGAACCTGCACTTGGCGAGGTACAAAGCACAAGAATGGTGGTGGAGGTCAAATGGTTTCACAATGATTTTAGCTGACAAGGAGGTGACTCCAGAGATAATGGAAAGATACAACTTAGTCATCTATGGAAACATGGAGAACAACCTGTTGCTTAAGAGAATGGCAGATGAATTGCCAATAGAGATCAAGAATGGAGAAGTGATTGTAAAAAGGGAAGAAGACGTGTTAAAGTTGAAAGGAGACTACGCAGTGAAGTACGTCTATGAGAATCCGCTAAACGAGGAGAAACTAATACTCATAAATTCAGCAACCTCTCCTGAGGCAATGCCTCTGTTGCTGAAGTTCACATGTCTGTACTCTGGCTCGGGACTTCCAGACTTCATGATATATGGTTCAGACGTAAACTGGAGGAGCTGGGGTGGAGTAGACGCGATAGGAATATTCGAAGACTGGAAATTCTCAGAGGAGTACTCCTACTTCAGTCAAAGGTTCTCAGTGGAAAAGAAGGGATTATTGGAAAGAATATGGGACAAATTAATGAGAATTAAGGGTGGTGAATAGGTAAGGTAATAAATCTAAAGAACTGTCACGGACTTCGCCAAGTTCCTTGGTCTATCTGGGTTCAAACCTCTTTCGACGGCCGAGTAATAAGCAAACAGTTGAAGAGGGACAACTTGTATTACAGGAGACAGAATTGGACTCACCTCAGGAGTCTTAATTAGCGACTCCCCTTTTATTTCCCTAGGGGAGACTACCACTATTTCTGCGCCTCTGCTAGCCATTTCCATTACTCCATACTCTATTCTCTCCTTCTCATCGCCATGGTCGACTACTATAACTGGGAATCCGTCTTCCACTAAAGCTATTGGACCGTGCTTTGATTCCCCCATTGGATATCCTTCAGCATGAACGTATGCTATCTCTTTGAGTTTCAAAGCTCCTTCTAGAGCAGTCACTAGTCCAATAGAAGTTCCCAAGAAGTAGAAAGATTTCCTATCAATTAATCTTCTAGACAAGTTTCTTAGATCCTTTAAACCCTTTAGGAGTGAGGATGTCTTCCTCGGAATTGATCTAAGCTCGACTTCGAGTTCCGTCCTCTCTGAGTTAGTTATCTCCCCCCTGTTATAGGAGACTTCTATTGACAAGAGAGACATGAGAGCCAATTGCGTGGTAAAGGTTTTGGTGGCAGCTACCCCAACTTCCGGACCAGCTCTCATGTAAATGGTGTGATCTGAGATCCTAGTTATAGAGCTACCAACTAAGTTGGTCATCGCTAGGACTGTAGCTCCTCTCCTCTTGGATATCTTCGCCGCCTTCAATGTATCTGCTGTCTCTCCAGATTGGGTCACACAGAGGACAACTGAGTCCTCCAATCCCCTAGGAGAATAGTTCTCGAATTCAGATGAAATAATAGCTTTTGCCCTCATCCCCCCCAAATTGGTAAGCAAGTACTCCATGCCCAGAGAGGCGTGATAAGAAGAGCCCGCTCCTACTACGTATATGTATTCAGAGGAAGCTATGACGTCAACTGCTTCTTTTAGCTCTTTCCTAGGTATTCTCAGAGAGTTACTTATGACCATGGGCTGTTCCATGATTTCCTTTAACATGAAGTGTTCGTATCCGTTTCTCCTAGCTTGTTCTGGCTTCCAATCCATGATTGTCTTTTCCTTCTTTACTTCTTCTCCGGTATCTATTCTGAATACCTTACAAGAGTGCGGAGTTATTTCTGCCATCTCTCCATCGTTTAAAACTATGAACTCCTTAGTGTATGGTAGTAAGGCAACATAGTCAGAGGAACAATAGTTCTCTCCATTGCCTATCCCTATGAGAAGAGGACTCTCCTTTCTAGCGCAAACTATTTTAGATGGTTCCTCTTCGTATATGACTGCTATTGCATAAGACCCTTTCAGCTTGAGTAGAGCTCTTCTGACCGATTCCAGAAGATTTAATCCTGAGGAGAGTTCATCTTCTATTAAGTGAGCTATTACTTCTGTGTCAGTTTCGGAAATGAGGGTGTGGCCCCTCTCAGACAGAAATTCTCTTATTTCGGAGAAATTCTCTATTATCCCGTTATGTACTACTGCTATTTTCCCAGTGCAATCGAAATGAGGATGTGCATTCCTTTCATTGACTTCCCCATGGGTGGCCCATCTGGTGTGCCCTATTCCGGTTTTTCCTCCAAGACCTTGCATTAGATTTTCTATTTCATTCACTCCTCCGACTCTCTTTATTACTTTCACAGCACTACCAATAGTGGCTATTCCTACTGAGTCATACCCTCTGTATTCGAGTTTTCTGAGGGAACGGTAGAGTAAGGAAGGTACTTCCCTCTCGGCAGAGACTACTCCTACTATGCCACACAATGTTGGGGCCACCCTTCACCTCCAAGGGGTAGTGTATAATTAACGCTTACTAGTGGGATCCTTGTAATCGAGAGATGTGTGATGGCATTCCTTCCCCTTGAGGATGGGAAACATTTATTTAATGAGTCTCACGTTTCCTTCTCAAGGGAATGCAGAGATGACAGAGGTACACCGTTCCTCGCATGCTAATGTAATCAAAGAAAAAATTTCCGGATATCTGAGGCTAATGAGGGTCCAGAATTGTCTCATAGCCATCATGGCCTCCCTCACGGGTAACTTGATAGGAGGAGGGATTACTCTCCTTCCACATCTAGTTCCTTTCCTTTATTGTGCTGGAGGAATGGTGCTGAACGACTACTTCGACTACGAATTGGACAGAATTAACAGACCTGATAGGCCAATTCCATCTGGGATAGTATCAAGGGAATCCGCTCTCTTCTTCTCCTCTGTTCTTTTCTTAATAGGAAGTATAATCCTGATATTTAGTGGTGGAGCTCTAACAGTCTCGATAGGAATAGTAGCGATGCTGATGCTCGTGGTCTACAACTGGAAAATGAAGAGAGAGGGGGGGATCATAGGAAACGTCATGGTATCCTCCCTCACTGCCATGACTTTTCTCTACGGTGGGTCTCTCTCTGGATCTCTGGAGATGCCACTATTGTTTTCTGCCATAGCCTTCTTTGCCATGACTGGTAGGGAAATAGTGAAAGACATAGAAGATGCTTTAGGAGACAGTGCCTTTAATGTAAAATCTCTACCAATAACTAGGGGAGAGGAGTTTTCCAGGAGAGTTGCCTCTCTATTCATGTCTCTCGCTGTAATATTGGCTCTGATCCCAGTGACTCTAAGCATAAACGTAGTTGTGTACTCAATTCTGGTGTCTCCCTCTCTAATATGTTACGCTTATTCTGTGCTCTCCTTAATTCGGGGTGGGGACGTAAAGTTAATATCCAAGGTCACTAAATGGAGTGTTGTCCCAGCGATATTGGCTTTCTTGGGAGGTGTCCTAGTTTGAGGCGAGGCGTTGCACTGCTGCTATTGGTAACGCCCCTCCTACTACTGATCCCATTGGCAGAGGGGCAAAAATTGGTGAAGATCGGAGAAATATTGGAGGATCCATACAAATACAAATGCGCTGAGATCAAGGTCAGAGGGATAGTAACAGAAGTTTTGAGTGACTACGTCTCAAAAAAAGGATATGTTTATCAGAGATTCTACATCAGGGATGACACTGGAGAAATAAAGGTATTCTGTAGCATAGGTAAAGTTGGAGAGGAGCTGAAGAGGGTGAACATAAGAGAGGGCATGGAGGTAGAGGTGACTGGATCTAGTGGAGTTTACAAAGGAGAGCCTGAGATCAAGGGGTACTACAAGGGCTGCCCCAGAACCATAGAGTGCAAGGTGAGGGTGATCAGAAGTGTTGCTAAAGAGGGAGAGAAAGTCCAAGAGAAGGAAGTACATGCTGAGACGTGGTCTGAAGAGGGGGGAACAGAGATTCCAGAGGTTGTTGGAGTACCAGATATCAAAATTAAGAGAGAATTATCGAGTAGGGTCCTCGAGAAAGGGGAAGAGCTCGAGGTAACCATCCTCCTAGAAAACACTGGTGATGGAGAGGCAGAAGTTTACTTAACTGAGAGATTGCCCAGAGGGGTCGAACTCCTAGATGGAGAAACGAGCTGGAGAGGTAAAATCCAACCTGGAGATAAGAAGGAGATGAAATACAGAATTAGGGTTCTGAATAAGGGCACTATAATACTTGAACCAACTGAGGTGGAATTCAAGGAT
>QMUK01000044.1 GCA_003660555.1 Thermococci archaeon | reverse complement strand
TGCAGGACTAGTACCTGGTGCCCATAAGGGAAGAGGACTTGGAAATCAGTTTCTAGATAGTTTAAGAAATGCTAAGGTGTTAATTCACGTAGTAGATGCCTCTGGATCTACCGATGCGGAAGGGAATCCCGTTCCTCCTGGGACAAGAGATCCGATAGAGGACATAAGGTTCCTAGAGGGGGAGATAGACCTATGGGTTTACGGCCTGATAAAAAAAGACTGGGGGAAGATTGTCAAGCAGGTCAAAATGGGGGTCTATGACCTAGTCTCGCTCCTCGAGAGGAAACTAACTGGGATTGGTGTAAAAGAGAATGAGATAAAGAGAGCTCTAATGGAGGCTGAGCTAGACCCTGAGTCAATAGATAAGTGGAAAGAAGAAGACGTCATGAAACTTGTGAGAAAGCTAAGAGAAATAAATAAGCCAATAATAGTCGCCGCGAACAAAATAGATCTGGATAAATCAAGAGAAAACATTGATAGAATTAGAGAGGAGGAAATAGACGTAGTTCCAGTTTGTGCCGAAGCAGAGCTAGTTCTAAGAAGGGCTGCCAAAGCTGGTCTCATAAAATACATACCTGGGAGCAATCACTTCGAGATATTGGACGATAGCAGACTAAACAATAGACAGAAGTCAGCTTTAAAGAAAATAGAGGCTCTACTAGAAGAATGGGGATCAACAGGAGTACAAGAGACAATAGATAGGGCAATTAAGGATGTTCTAGGACTCATTTCAGTATTCCCTGTGGAAGATGAGAATAAATTAACTGATAAGGACGGAAATGTACTTCCAGATGCCTTCCTAATGGAGAGGGGTAGTACAGCTAAAGACCTAGCTTACAAGGTGCATACCGAACTCGGAGATACCTTCATATATGCTGTGGAGGCCAGGAGCGGGAGACGTGTCGGAGAGGATTACGAGCTCAAAGACGGGGACGTGATAAAAGTAGTCTCTGCGAAGAGGGGTTGATCCCATGAGAATTCTCGTTGCAGACCATATTAGTGAGGAGGCCCTCGAGAAACTAAGAGAGCTGGGGGAAGTAGTATTCAGACCAGAAATAAGTAGAGAAGAGTTACTAAATGAGATTAGGAAAGCAGAAGTCCTAGTAGTGCGAAGTAGGACTAAAGTAGACAGGGAAGTTATCTCCAAGGGAGAGAGGCTAAAGGTAATAGCGAGACCTGGGGTGGGGCTAGACAACATAGACTTGGAGGCCGCGAAAGAAAGGGGAATAAAAGTCTTGAATACTCCTGGAGCAGTAACTGAGGCAGTGGCAGAACTCGTCTTCGCTCATCTACTTTCTCTCTTAAGAAGAATTCCAGAAGCAAATGAGAGTCTAAGGAAAGGAGAATGGATAAAAAAAGACTTGATTGGGGAAGAACTATATGGAAAAACCATGGGAATAGTTGGATTTGGGAGAATAGGTTCCAGAGTCGCTGAAATCTCAAAAGCATTTGGGATGAGAGTATTAGTATTTGATCCATACGTCAAAGCCGAGGGATTCGAACAAGTAGATTCCCTAGATGAACTAGTGAGGAAGAGTGACTTCGTAAGCATACACGTCCCTCTCACGGAAGAAACAAAGGGCCTCTTCAAAGAGGAGACCTTGAAGAACATGAAGGAAGGAGCAGTACTCATAAACACCTCAAGGGGAGGTGTAGTAGAGCAAAAGGCCTTATTCAAGTTCCTCAAGTCTGGGAGAATAAGGGCCTGCCTAGATGTATTCGAGAGAGAGCCTCCAGGGGAGGATGCGCTCTTCTCAATTGGAACGGAGAAATTGAGTGTTAGTCCCCACATAGGGGCCTCAACCATAGAATCTCAAAGAAGGGCTGGATTGGAGCTAGTAGACAGGATTAAGGAGGCGATGGGACTTGGTTAAATCCATGTATTACTTCATATCCAAGAACTTCAGACAAAACGAGGAGATAAGAAAAGAGAGACTGAGGAAGTGGAGAAGGGAGGGATCAGTAGTCAGGATAGATAGGCCCACCAGATTGGACAGGGCTAGATCTCTTGGATATAAAGCTAAACACGGATTCATAGTGGTGAGAGTTAGAGTTAAGAGGGGGGGAAGGAGGAGAGAAAGGATAAAGGGCGGAAGAAAGCCAAGTAAATACGGACACGTGAAATTCACTCCAGGTAAAAGTCTTCAGTGGATAGCTGAAGAGAGAGCTGCTAGGAAGTATCCGAATCTCGAGGTGCTGAACTCATATTGGGTTGGAGAAGACGGGCAATACAAGTACTTCGAAGTCATAATGGTCGATCCACACCATCCTGTCATAAAGGCAGACGATGAGATAAACTGGATTGGCAGAGGGGCAAACAAAGGTAGAGTATTCAGGGGACTGACCAGCGCTGGTAAGAAATCTAGAGGACTGAGAAACAAAGGAAAAGGTGCTGAGAAAATTAGGCCAAGCATAAGGAGGCATGGAAGAAGAGGGAAATAGGGATTGACTCGGATTAAAGCCAAGTTAAGAGCATTGGTCCATTCAACTGAGTCGGAAGAGAAAGTCATGAGAGCTTTGGAGAATCTAGGCGTACCTAAGGAGAACATCAGGCGCGAAGAGACCAAAGGGCACTTTAACAATCCAATAGTTATTTTGGAGGCAGAGATACAAGGTAAAGAAGCACTGGAACTGTTGAGATCCATAGTGAGCAAAGAGGGAACAAGTTTAGCTAACTTGGAGGGTAAAAGGTTTTACGTTAGAGTAGACAAGGTAGAGGCCTACCTGGGAAGACTCGTGCCTTCCAGCAGGGGAGAGACCATAAGAATAGTCTTCTACTCAAATGAGGAGATTGAAAAAGTGATCAAAAATGTTTTATGACCTTAAAGTGGTTCCAGATGACAGGGAGACTCTGGCAGACATGATAAAAGTGGCCAAAGAGATGGGATACTTGGGGCTGGGATTCGTTGGAGATTTCCAGGAAATTGAGGGAACCTTCAGAATAAGAGAGTATGAAATGAGGAGTAAAAGAGATCTGAGAGAAATTCCCTATGGAGAGGTCAATTTCGTTTACTCAGAAAACAGGAACGTTCTGAGATATTCCGTAAAACTGGAGAGAGTGGATGGAATAATATTCAGAGAAATAGATGAAGTATTGGTAAGAGAGGCTTCAAAGAACAAGACCGCTCTAGTGATAGACCTGTCCTCACTGAGGAATGGAAAACTAGGAGGGATCAAAAAGGTAAGAAAACTGTTTCTGGTTTGTTACTCTAAGAGAGCACCTGTAATATGTGTTAGCTCTGCTAGGCTTCCGGAAGAGATGTTTTCTCCCAGAGACCTTTTGGCATTACTGGAGTTGCTAGGTGTGCCTAGGGAATACGCGAAAGCCTCCCTAACCACTTATCCGAGGTTCGTACTAAAGAAGAAGGGGAGGATATGAAACTTGGTTAAATTAATGGATAGGAGGAGGTATTTGGCGATAAAATTAGTGGGGGATGTTAGTCTCGATGAGATGAGATACGAATTATCTAGGAACTTCAGAAGATTGCTCGGTGAAATAACCCTAGCCAAAATGGAGCCTAAATTCCGAGAGCTAATTGAAGAGAAAAAAGTTATAATACTTCAGGTAAATCACAGATACGTGGATGAGGCTAGGGCAGTAGTTGCCCTCACTAAAGTATTGGAGAGAGGGGGAAAGAGAGGCAGTCTGTTCGTATTGGGTGTTAGTGGGACCATAAACAAATTGAAGGAGAAATTCCTGTTGCAACAGGAGGGGAGATAATGGCTTTCGTTCCACCCGGTGCAGGATATGATAGAGCAATAACAGTCTTCAGCCCCGATGGGAGACTCTTCCAAGTACAATATGCTCAAGAAGCTGTTAAAAGAGGTAAAACTGCTATAGGAATAAAGTGTGAGGATGGTATAGTTCTCTTGGTTGAGAGGAAGGTCACTAGTAGACTGATCGAGCCTAGATCGATAGAGAAGATATTCCAGATAGACGACCACATTGGAGCGGCGACCTCTGGATTGGTAGCCGATGCGAGATCTCTGATAGAGTACGCCAGAGTTAGAGCACAGGTCCATAGGTTACTCTATGACGAACCAATAAGTGTACCACTCCTAGCTAAGGAAATAGGTGACCTAAAACAGCAGTATACTCAATTTGGAGGAGTTAGACCATTTGGTGCTGCTTTACTAATTGGTGGTGTGAACAAAGAGGAGGTCTACCTATTCCAGACTGATCCGAGCGGTGCTCTCTATGAATACAGGGCCACGGCAATAGGCGGAGGACAATCCAGTGCACTAGACTTCTTGGAGAAGAATTACTCTGAAGACCTAGGGCTGGAGGGAGCAATAGATTTGGCCTTGAAAACACTAGATGTTGCTACTGAGATAAAACTTCGCGAAGATAGAGTAGAAATGGCAGTAATAAGTAAGGAGGATAAGAAGTTC
This sequence comes from Thermococci archaeon, assembly GCA_003660555.1. Lineage (GTDB taxonomy): Archaea > Hadarchaeota > B88-G9 > B88-G9 > B88-G9 > B88-G9. Next base: position 5,560 of record QMUK01000044.1, on the reverse strand, counting down.
AGGAAACTGAGTGACAAAGAGGTGAGAGAGTATATAGAAAAGTATGTGGTGAAATAGATGGTCAGCCTAGAGGAGGCTGTCATCGCTAGACTATCTAAGGGTGGAGAGAGGTTCGAGATACTCGTGGACCCAAAAGTAGCCATCAAAATAAAAGAGAAAGGAGATGTAGGAGAAGACATTGACCTAATGGAGGCACTAGCAATAGACAAGGTATTCAGAGATGCGAGGAAGGGAGATGTAGCATCAGAAGACGTATTGAGCAGAGTTTTCGGTACATTGGATGTCTTAGAAATTTCAAAGACTATAATACTCCAAGGAGAAATAAAATTAACATCTGAACAGATAAGAGAGATGAGGGAGAGAAAGAAAAAGCAAATAATAAGTTTTATACATAGAAATGCCGTTGATCCAAAAACAGGAGCTCCACATCCTCCTAGTAGAATAGAAAAGGCATTGGATGAGGCAGGAGTTCATATAGATCCATTTAAAGGGGTTGAGGACCAAGCAAATGAAGTAATAAAGAAGATAAGAGCCATACTTCCACTGAAAATTGAGAGAGTGATTCTGGCAATAAAGGTGCCTCCGGAGTACTCTGGTAAGGCCTATGGTGTTCTAAGAGGATTTGGGAGGATAAAACAAGAGGAATGGGATAAGGATGGTTCGTGGCTATGTCTGATGGAAATCCCGGCAGGAGTGCAAGAGGAACTTTACGAGAAAATAAACGAGGTAACGAAAGGAGAGGCCCAAACAAAACTAATAGAAAGAATCTGAAGTACTTCGTCGCTAAGGAGAGAGGCTTAGTAATACCCGGGGATCTATTGGCAGTGGGGTACTCTCCAGGGCCTGGTACCTTCTCTGACAGAGGATCAGTCTACTCCTCCGTAGTAGGACTAGCAAAGAGAGAAGGAGAATTCGCTAGAGTAGTGGCCCTAGAGGGAAAGTACATTCCCCAAAGCGGAGACCTAGTCATAGGGGTTGTGAAAGATTCTGGATTCACCTCATGGCTGATAGACATAAATTCTCCGTATTTGGGAGTTCTGGATGTGAAAGATGCTCTAGATAAATTCGACCCAGTCCTAGAGGACACTTCGGATTACTTCAGAGTAGGAGATACTCTCCTTCTAAAGGTTAAAAGTGTGGATTCCGTGAGAAGAGTGTCTCTTACCATAAAAGAAGATGGGCTTGGAGAGATAAATGGAGGAAAACTAATAAAAATTTCTCCGACTAAAATACCACGTTTAATAGGAAAAAAAGGCTCCATGATAAAGATGTTGAAGCATGTAACAGGTTGTGACATAATAATAGCTCAGAATGGTGTCGTATGGATAAATGGTGAGGAGAGAGTCATGGAAATACTATCGAATGCAATAGAGAAGATTGAGAAAGAGGCTCATACTTCCGGTCTGACTGATAGAATCAAGGAGATGTTGTCGAAGAAATTGGGTGGTGAATATGGAGATAGTAGACAAGAGACCGTGGAGGAGTCATCAGACAGAGATACCTCCTCTAATAAATGAAGATGGTACTAGATTAGATGGTAGGAAATTAAACGAGCTTAGAGAAATTAAAATGGAGGTTGGAATTCTTAAAAGAGCAGATGGCTCAGCATATGTTGAAATAGGTGACAATAAAGTTATAGCTGCTGTCTACGGACCTAGAGAGCTGCACCCTAGGCACTTACAGAGACCCGACAGAGCTGTAGTTAACTGTAGATACAACATGGCCCCGTTCTCTGTAGAAGAAAGAAAGAGGTCAGGGCCGGATAGAAGATCAATAGAAATATCTAAGGTGACCAGACTTGCCCTAGAACCTGCCATATTCACAGAGTACTTCCCTAGAACCTCCATAGATATATTCATAGAAATTCTGCAAGCGGATGCTGGCACCAGAACAACCGGAATAACCGCCGCCTCTCTAGCACTAGCAGATGCTGGAATTCCAATGAGAGACCTAGTTTCTGCTTGTGCTGTAGGGAAAGTAGCTGGTAGGATAGTCTTGGATCTAACTAAAGTAGAGGACAATTTCGGAGAAGCAGACATGCCCATTGCCATAATGCCGAGAGACAATAGAATAACTCTGCTCCAAATGGATGGAACAATGACTGAGGAGGAGTTCAAGGAGGCTCTAAAACTCGGTATGGAAGGATGTAGAAAGATATACAAGGAGCAGAGAAGGGCTCTTAAAGAGAAGTATGGGCAAGGTGATTAACTTGGTAAAAGAGGAATTAATATCTGACGTTAGGAGAGACTACATATTGAGATTACTTGAAAACGACAAAAGGATAGATGGTAGAAGACTTGACGAGGGAAGGGACGTAGAAATAGAGGTTGGAGTAATCAGAAAAGCAGAGGGTTCCGCTAAGGTCAAACTAGGTGACACTCAGGTACTAGTTGGAGTTAAGCTAGAGATTGGGGAGCCATTTCCCGACTCTCCGAACAGAGGTGTGCTTACGACGAGCACAGAATTGCTTCCAGTAGCGTCACCCGTCTTTGAGCCGGGTCCTCCAAACGAAGATGCCATAGAATTGGCTAGAGTAATAGACAGGGGAATAAGAAGTTCAGAAGCAGTTGACTTAGAGTCGTTGTGTATAATAGAGGGAGAAAAGGTGTGGGTGCTCTTCATAGACATACACGTCCTAGATGACGATGGAAACATCATGGACGCTTCTTCCATAGCCTCAATAGCAGCTCTTTATGACACTAAAGTCCCCAAAACACTGGTCGAAAATGGGAAAGTAGAGATACTAGATGAATATGAACCATTGACTGTCAGAAAGACTCCTATCTCAGTAACTATTGCCAAAGTTGGTAATAAACTAGTTCTCGATCCTAACCACGAGGAGGAGCTAGTCATGGATTCTAGAATAACAGTAACACTCTCAGAGGAAAACGAGGTTTGTTCAATACAAAAAGGTGGTTCTGGAACTATTTCGGAGAGAGATGTATTAGAATCTCTTGAAATAGCCAGAAATAGATTCAAAGAAGTTAAAGAGGCTATTTCCGAGGTAATAAGCAGAAGAGGTGATTAACTTGAGTAAGACCAAGAAAGTCGGCTCCTCTGGAAGATATGGTCCGAGATATGGTCTCAGAGTTAGGAGAAGAGTTGCCTCCATCGAGGCCAAAATGAGGAGGTATCACAGATGTCCATCCTGTGGATATCTCAGAGTTAGGAGGGTCTCAACGTCAATATGGAGATGCAGAAAATGCGGCGCTAAGTTCGCAGGAGGTGCTTATCTTCCTCAAACTGAGGGTGGAAGAGTTGCTCTGAGAACAATAAAGAGAGTTACAGAAGAGGTGATAGAATGAGATATAGATGCGGAAAGTGCGGAAAGGAGGTAGAACTAGAAGAGACCTTCGGTATAATAAGATGTTCTAATTGTGGCTACAGGATATTTTACAAGGAGAGGGCTCCCGTAATAAAGAGGGTAAAAGCGAGATGATAATAACTACTTCTAGGAGGCCCACAAGAAGAGTTAGGACATTCGGAAGGGATTTGGAGAGGAATATACCTGGTTCCACGTACATCACCAGAGGAAAAAAGGGAATAAGAGATCTCGCTGATTTGGCACTGTCTCACGGAGTCAACAAAGTACTAGTGGTAGGAGTCACTAAGGGAAATCCAGGGAAGCTACTCTTCCTAGAGGTAAATTATGAATGGAGATGGGTGGCCTTCCTATCGATAAATAACGTGAAATTACAGAGAGAACATCTACCAGTGAGGTTCAAGAAAGCTAGGGGGAGGTTCGGTGTTTTAAATGAAGCTGGAGAGATCGGAGAAATCGTCTCTGAGTTTCTAGGCGGAGAACAAACCAATGAACTGAACTTGCGTGAATTTGAGTCGATCATGCGTATTTGGACTGAAGAGGACGTTGTTAGATGTACGTTTTACAGAAGAGAGGTGCCTAGAGAGAGAGTTGGACCCAGCTTCTCCATAACGGGGTGGAAAATAGTTGCTAAGGAGCGTCTCCACTAAGGCTGAAGCTAGATTGGAACTTCCTCTCGGGGAGAAGGCAAAAGTGATTTATAAGGCAATACTTCCAGAGGTTAAATCGACTCCCTACAAGAGGGGGAGAGTCTCCTTGAAAGTAGTGGGTGAAAGTCTCGTCATAGACGTCCAGGCCGAAGACACTTCGGCCTTAAGGGCTACTCTGAACTCATATCTAAGGTGGGTTATAGTCTCTTTAGAGGTACTGGAGTTGGTAAAATGACTGAGGAATTGCCACCTAGGTTGAGGAACATGGTCTCCCAGCTTCAACAGCTGCAGCAGCAGGCTCAAGTCATCCATACCCAGAGAAGACAATACGAAATACAGTTGGCAGAGACTGAGAGAGCCTTGGAGGAGCTGAACAAGGTAAAGGACGATGCAGAGGTAAGAGCCTACAAAATGATAGGAAATGTTCTCGTTACTAAAGGCGTAAATGAAATAATTAACGAGCTAGAAGATAGAAAAGAAAGCCTGGAAACTAGAATAAAGACTCTTAGCAACCAAGAATCTAGGATAATGAAGAAGATACAGGACCTTCAGGAGAAAATAAGAACGGAAATTGGGGGAGTTGGAGCTGGGTGACCTCATAGTAGATGACGTGAAGAAACTATCAAAGGAAATTCTCAGTCTCCCTAGGGAGGTATCCATAGTAACCCATAGGAATGCTGATGTGGATGCCGTCTCTAGTTCAATCGGGTTAAAGAGACTACTGTCTAGAATTGGAATAGAGTCAAACATAGTAGTCCCAGATACCATATCCAAGTCGGCTAGAGCAATATCTCAGGAGGAGGAAATTCAGTTCTCCCAAGACGAGGTAAGGGAGTTCAGTATAGTCTTAGACACGTCTAGCACAGAGCACGTATCTCCCATTCAACTCCCTAGGAGGGGGATCGTCATAGACCATCACTCATCCCAAGGAGATCTGTCGAGGAAATACAAGACTTTCCTATTTGACAGAGATTCCTTATCGATGGTAATACTAGATCTGTGGAAAGAGTTTGGGATGAAGCCCGATAGGGAAACTGTCCTAATACTGCTGTCTGGGATACTTTCTGATACTGGAAACTTCAGGTTCTCCAGCGCAGAGACGCTAATCCAATTCGGGAAGTATATGATGGAGTACGAAATAAGAATGCACGAAATAAGAGACAAGATTGAAGTTAAGGATGAAGATGATCTGTCCCTTAGAATGGCGAAGCTAAAAGGTGCCCAAAGAATGGAAATACACAGACTTGATGACTTGATAGTTGCAATAACCGAGGTAAGCTCTTTCGGAGGAGAAGTGGCCAAGTCTTTAGTTAAGCTTGGAGCAGACATAAGCTTCGTAATTTCGGAGCTAAAGGAGGAGATTAGGATAAGTTCTAGATGTAGAGACGAGTTGTCATTAAGCGGAAGAGTCAACTCTGGTGAAATAATAAGGATGCTCTCTGTGGAATTCGGTGGTGGAGGAGGCGGCCATTCCGGTGCTGCAGGACTCATATTGAGGAGAGAAACGAGTAAGGAAAAACTGAAGAAGAGAATACTTGAAATAATCCGTGAGATAAGGGGTCTGAAATGAACAGGACGTCTGAGTACC
>QMUK01000043.1 GCA_003660555.1 Thermococci archaeon | reverse complement strand
CTATTCTCTCCTTCACCTTTTTCATGAGGAGTCTCCCTCAGCAGACTTTTCTAGTGTCTCCTCAATAAACTTTTCTAATTTCAGATGCAGAAGGAGGTTCTAGATTTCGAGAAACAAGGAGCCCCTTTCTTGATCTACTCTCTAGTTAGAGCCAAAGGGATAATCAGAAAGGCCTCAGAGCTTGGTTTCACGCCTAGGGAATTCGATCCATCCTTCTCTCTAATGAGACAGGGGTCTTCCTTATAAAAGAAATTGGGAAGTTTCCCGAGAGAGTCTTAGAGCCTGGAAGGGAAATGAAGCCAAGTTTAATCATACTCCGTCAACTTGACATGGCTGTTCAATCAGTTTTATAGAGATGTTCCGGTTATTTCCTCTGAGAAGAACATTGCTGAAAGCAGATTGTGTGTAGTGAGAGCTTTTGAGTTTACTATGGGAAATCTCCTCTGGCTTCTCGGTCTTTCAGAGCTTGAGGAAATGTAAGGTGCTCGTGTATTGAGAAAAATTAGAAGTTTCGTTTATAGTCACTCTGTTAACATCCTAAGTCTCTTGAATCATACGTTATAGCGCTTACTTCTTTCTTATTCGTTAATGTTGAAAGATGTGAGATTTAGGCTGATCATCGAGGCTCCTAGGCGAGAGAAAAAGTTAACATTTTGACTTAATTGGACTGCATCGATGATGAAGTGTACGTCAATGCTGATCTCATCCTCCCTCTATCTGAAAGTGGTACAAACGATTCCTAGACTCTTTTTACCAAGTGCTATCTGCTTGGGGTCTAGTCCGTGGTTGAGTACCGAATATAAGTGAATATGTAGAGCTATGTAGCTGTGTTGTTATTTCTTTTTCCTTGCGACAATGCTATATATCGTGCCAGCGTATACTGTTTCTCCCTCATCGACCTGATTTAGTATTTCGACTGCCAGAGAGACTAAACTTCTCCTTAGATTTTTGCCATTTATCTTCTCACACTCGTTTTCTATCACTTCGAGATGTTCTTTGAGCAACTCCTTCTCCCATGGGTTCTATCATACATTAGTTCCACTGTCTCAATTCTCCAACCTAAGAACTTGAGTATCTCTGAAATGTACTCGGAGGGATACCACACCAATGCCGGCTCTCCTCTTGTGAGATAATGAGTGGCGTTTTCAATTCTGAAAAGCTCCTCTACAATGTGGGATCTCTCGTCCCGATAACTAGAAAGGGGATTGTAGTCGTTGACCACCATGAGTGCGTTGTTCTTTGCAACTCTCGTCAATTCTTTGAATATGAGAAGTAAGTCCACGGGATTGACTACGTTCACGAGCATGTGTGCTGTTGTGAGGTCTATTGTTCTATTCAAGAGGGGTAGCTTTCGCAAATCCGCTTTTATGAATTTGACTTTCTCAATGTACTTTTTAGGCAGTCTTTTTCTGGCATAGTCCAAGTGTTCCTGGTTGTTGCTTATCGAGTAAACTAGCTTTGCACCTCTTTCAGCTAGATAGCGTGTCATGAAACCTGCACCAGTCCCGGCTTCCAGACAGGTTAGACCTCTCACGTCTATTTCGTCTATTACACTCAATTCTGCTCCCTGCTATACTGAGTGTTTCATTCACTACTTATATTTCAATAAAATTTAGAGGGGGTTGTGAAGGATTCAGGCACTCCTGCGTCTTTAAGCAATGTAAAGAATGTCGAGGCTATGAGGTGGCTACCATACTATATTTCCACTATTGTTCACTTTTCCAAAGACTTTTCCAGTAGTCTCCTTATTTTAATCAATTCACTTAGGATTCTCAGATCAATGTTCTCTTCTTCATAAGCTTCCACCGCCATTGGTTTCTTACCCCTAACAAACCCCATTATGAACTCTCTTAGTTCCTCAAATTGCTTGATTCCTTCTATCTTTATTTCAGCTAATCTTGTGCCAGAATACCCTGCAGTTTGAATCTTGAGAGAGGCGATTCCAAGTACTCTCGAAATGGGACCTTGGCTAATGTCTACGTTTGTTATCCTGTTATAGGGGACAACTCCTGTATTTTTGAACCACACTCCTCTTCTCCACACGACTTCGTCCTCTGTGAGCTTATAAACTATTGTATCGTAGTATTTTGGAATCCAGTAAGCTGTGAAAATTAAAAGAGCTAAAATCGGTATCGAAATAGCAAGTTTTACTCCAAGAGGTGTTGGAAGTAGTAATATTGGGATGTACCATGTGAAAATACCAAGGAGTGTACCAAGAATCAAGTAGATGTAGTAGAGCTTCTTGAGCTGTGGTGCTGGCTTGAATTCTTCACCTAATCTTATCTCGAGTTTTCCTTTCATACTATCACCAGTCATCTGGTTTTCAGTGAACTAATAACGCGTAAACATTGCTTAGGTAAACGAGCGTGGATGTAATCCCAATTCAGATGCCCACATATTGTTACACACTGCTTTCGATGCCCCTTCTCAGTCTCTAGCTTCCCGTTTTTTACCTATTTAAGTTTATCTAGTTTTTGGGGTCCAATAACTAGCAATTTTCTAGCACATCGAGAAGGTGGAGGAAAACGTATATCGTTCTAATTTTTTATATGTTGCTTCGTATCTTCCCTCTTGAAAACCTCGATTTAAGTTCTAGACCCAGACCACATGACTCATTCTCGTTCAGATTAGTAATGGAAGCAACACTTACTTATGAGTTCTCCACACTGAATCCTAGGATTAGCTATTCCATCCACTCCAGATTCGATCGCTTTCTTCTCATATTCTACGATCCTAGGTCTCATGCATCCAAGAGATACTCTTAAACCTAAATCTTTGGCTAACCTTATGTATCTACCCACCTCTTCTGGGGAGGGGGGACTGACTCCCTCCATCCCAGTTCCCTTCCTAGGAATCAGGACCAATAGGACTAATTTCTGGGAGTAATCTGAAGCCATGCTCAAGGCTTCCTCTACTCCCAGACTTTTTCCAAAGTAAGAACCGAGCATGACATGAGGTATCACTTCCAATTCCCTGCTCAAATATTTTAAGGTCTTCTCGTAGTCATCCACCTCTTTGTCTAAGTTCATAACTTCTTTTATGACCCTATCGCTTCCCACGAGATCGAAGAGCGCGTAGTCAAAGACTTCCCCCATTCTTCTAGCTAATCTCCTTGGTACTAGACCTGGATGAACCATTAGCTCTATTTTGCCCTTTAATCTCCTTAAGAACCCCAGGTGTCTCTCTATAGGGAGATAACCTTCCTCATTGAATCCTCCACTGACCAAAATAGACGAATATCTCTTAATTGATCTGATTATCAGTTCCTCTGAGAAAGGGAACATTCCAGAGAGAAACTTCCCTTGACAGTATTTACAATTCAGGAAACAGGAGTCAGACACCTTCACTGAGAGAGTTCCTTCTCTAGGACGGAAGAACTTAACCGACATTGGCTATTCCCACCAAGTCTTCTAAGGCACACTTCTCCTTTCTCAGATATTCTCTCAAGTAGTTTTCTACTTCCTTGAATATCTCTAAGCCCTTGTAGAGTATCCCCGTCCCTATTTGGACTGCAGAGGCCCCAGCCATTATGAACTCCAAGGCGTCTTCCCCTGAGGTTATTCCTCCTACTCCTATCACTTTAATGTCCAGCTCTGAGTAAAGGTCATAGACGCATCTCAATGCCACGGGTTTCAAGCAAGGTCCAGAAAGGCCTCCTCTCACCCCTCCTAAGGAGGGGCATTTGAATTCTAAGTCTATTCTCAGAGCTGGGAGTGTATTTATCGCTACTACTCCGTCAAGTTTCTTCTCTTCAGCTATTTTCCCGAGTTCTAAGTAGTTCTTTATTCCCAACTTGAGAAAGATTGGTTTCCTTGTGTTTTTCCTCGCTTCTCCCATTATCTCCTCACTTAATTCCAAGTCTGAGGAGACTTCCATTCCAAGACCTTTGACGTGTGGGCAAGAGAGATTCAACTCGAATCCGTCAGCTTCCCCCTCTAAATAATTGATCATTTCGGAGAATTCCTCTGGGGAGGAACCGAAGAGGCTGACGACTATTGGCTTTCCCCCTTCTCTTGCTATCCTGATCTCATCCAAGAATTTCCTATAGCCTGGGTTGGAAAGACCTATCGAGTTAATGAGGCCGAATTCCTCTTCTAGAACTACTGGGCCAGGATTTCCTTCTCTCTCCTGAATTCCTACGGATTTGGTGACTATGGCTCCTGCTCCACTCTTAGCAACTCTTCTCATAGTGTATCCGCTTACTCCCAATATTCCAGATGCTAGCATGGTCGGATTGTCCATCGTGAAACCGATAAATACCTCGAGCACCCCAAGCCCTAGGGGATGTTCTTGCCTCTCTACTTAATAACCACTTCCGAAGGGATTGGAGTCTACAGAGATGGAGAGAAATTGCTCTTTCTTGAAGCGAAATCCGAACACATACCAGAAATAATGGAGGGAAAGTTACCTAGAGAATTCGTAGACGAAATAGAGAAGAGGTTCAAGGGGGAGGAAATCCTAGTAGATGATAAGAGAATTGTTGAATGGCTCTCACAGTATCTACTAGTTAAACTAGCATCCGATGATGACCTAAGGGAAATTAAAAGAATAAGAAGGAAGATAAAAGATGAAATGGAGGAATGGAATAGAATAAGAGATGTCTCGATTAGAATGACTAGAGAGAGAATAAGGAGAGCCTCTGCAGATAGGGACAAGCTGATAATTCAAGCAATAGAGGCTGTAGACGATCTAGATAAGAGTATTAACCTCTTAGTCTCTAGATTGAGGGAGTGGTACTCTCTCCATTTTCCAGAGCTGAACGACGTTAAAGACCACGAGGAATACGTTCAACTAATTAAAAAATATGGAGAGAGGAGTAAATTCCCAGAAAAATATTTAGAGATTGCCAAGTCATCTATGGGAGCAGATATGGAGCCAGAGGACTTGGAAGTAATGAGGTCTCTTGCTTCTAGGATAGAAGAGCTGTACAGAATGAGAGAGGAACTAGTGAAGTACTTAGAGGACTTAGTCCCGAGAGTAGCTCCCAACTTGGGAATACTAGTAGGACCTCTATTAGCAGCGAGACTGATGTCCTTGGCAGGTGGGCTAGAGAAATTGGCTAAATTGCCAGCAAGTACTATACAGGTTCTCGGAGCAGAAAAGGCACTCTTCAGACATCTCAGGAAGGGAAAGAATCCCCCCAAGCACGGTGTGATATACCAGTACCCTAAAGTGAGGGGGTCTCCTAGGTGGCAGAGGGGTAAGATAGCTAGAGCATTGGCAGCTAAGTTATCGATAGCAGCTAGAATGGATTATTTTTCAGGAGAGGTAGTAGCAGATGAACTTAAGAGTGATTTAGAAGACAGGATAGCTGAAATAAGGGAGAAATACAAAAAACCACCTAAGAAGGGTGCAGCTTCTCGTAGTAGACGTCGTTGAATCTCATGAGAACCCTCAGTACAGGATAGTCAGAATAAAGGTATTCATCAAAGCTCTTCCCGAATACTGGATCGAGGGGGAGCCATCTTAAACTTCCATTGTGTGAAACTAGTATTTCAACCCAAGAATGGCTTCCCATTGAAGTATATCCTACCACTACCCTGACGCTCTCTGGAGTATAGCCCAATGCTCTGAGAAGAGAAGCCAATAATATAGAGAGGTCCTCGCAGTCTCCACCTCCTCTGGATATAGTTTCCCTAGGTGTGCTCCAATTGTCTTCAGAGTCTCTCTCATATCTCAGGGACTTGGCGTATTTGAATGCCTCTGATGCCCTAAGCCAGAGGGAAGTCTCGTCTCCTTCCGGATATTTCCTCATTATCTCTTCAGCTATTTTCATTACTAGGGAGTCATTTGGTGTGACTAGGACCCTGGGATCTCCTCTGAAGTGCAAACTCACTTCTGGTGAGGAATTCCCTCTAGTTGATTCTCTCTTCTCTTCTCTCTCTTCTTCTATTTCCCTTAAAGTAGTACTGGGTTGGCAAACTGCGTTGTTTGAAGTCAATGCTTCAATCCTATCGTTTAAGATGCTGTTTTCGTTTCTAACCCTGTTTAATTCTTTTTTTACTTCTTCTAGCCTTACCTCTAGCTTTTGCCTTTCCATTTCTAGCTTTTGCCTTTCCATTTCCAGTTCAGACATCCTAGACTCTAATTTCTCTGTATACTCTTTTAAGACTGTGACTTCGTGCGAAAGAAATGTTATGAGGAGGAGAGAAGCCACTAGGGATAAACTCAACAGTACTGTGACTCTCTCGCCCAATTCCTTCACCACTAATATGTATGTATTTCATGCTTAATATGTTTTCCTCACCCACCTGCTAGTACCTTCGGGACGAGGATCTCTCTAGCTCCCTCCCTCTTACCCTTTCTCCTACTCCTAGATCTAATTGACTCAAATATTCCTTTTTTGCCCTTTCTCTTCCTGTCCTGATCTATAGCTATGAGTATGCCGAGCAGTATAATCGCTATCAACAAGAGAAGAAGCCATATCCATCCTCTGGCCTTGTATCTCACTGTTAGTGTGTTGGACTCTTGTCTGAATTCCTTTCCTGCTCTGTCCTTGAACACTACTTCAGCTGATCCTAGCTCATACTCCTCCTTGGGATCGACTACTTTCAGACGATAGCTTATGGTTTTCTCTTCTCCAGGCTTGATCTCATCTATCCTTTTGAATATGTATTTCAGGCCACTCTCCTCCACTATCCCGTCCGGAATCTCGTCTCTAACTACTACCTCGAATGCAGAGTCATTACCTTCGTTCTTCAGTTTGAGCGAAACTTCGAACTCTTCTGATACTTCTTTTCCTTCGTTCGATGTTACCTCCTTGATTATCCTTAGTTCAGGTGTTCCAACCACTAATATGCTCTCTCCTCTCAATCTCATTGTCTTATAGATGCCGTCTTCTAAGTAGCTAACCTCTGCATCCGGAATGAGATATTCTCCTGGGGCCTTGGGAATTAGGAAATACGTTAGAGAAGTAGACTGGCCTGGTGCTAGTTCTTCTATGTACTTAGACGGATTTCCTTGTATATCGAAGTCTTGGGGACACTCGTCCTTTATTCTGACAGATTTAGCTGTTCCCTCTCCTCCATTTCTGACTGTTATTTTCACTTGTGCTGAATCACCTAAATAAACTAAAGATGGTTCTATTCTCTTGTTACCGAAGATCATCACCCCTCCTGCTGGATTTATCTCCACAGTCACTGGGGGAGTAAGGAAACTTCTCTCAACTCCTTTCTCTTTGTAGAATACCACGTTCTGTATCGTGTACGTTCCCTCTCTTGTTCCTCTGACTTTGTATGTGTAACTCACTGATTCCCCTGGGTCTATGCTACCTGTCCAATAATCAGAGCCACCTATCACTTCTAAACCAGGGGGCAGATTTGCTCTGCTCTCTACTTCCTCTGCTCTTCCACTTCCTCTGTTAGTTAGGACTACTTCTACTGATATCTCTTCTCCTTCTGAGGCTTGGGTCTTATCCACTTGTATTTCTCCTTCTATTTGTGGTTCTCCTTCTTCCGGTATCTCTCCTGGAGGTGGACAGCCCATGTACTCCCAGCTCCCCGGCTCCATGGGACAGGAGTCATAAAGATCTGGGATTCCGTCTCTATCCATGTCCGATGGGAATAGCTCACATGCCCCTGGGCTCACGTCCTCTGAGAAGAAGGGAACTACGTAGACTGCCAACTTAGCTTTCTCTTCCGAGGTGGTTATTAGTCCCATTTCAATTCCTTCGTCTTCGTAAACGTCGCCTTTCTCTAGTTCTACTGTGAAGGATACTTCCTCGCCTTCTAGTAGAACTTCAGCTCTGTCTTCTTCTAAGTGTCTCAAGACTAAGTTGTAGTCTATTCCAACGGCTGATTTTTTCGAAAAAGATTCGTTTTCTTCTAGTTCAGAGTAGAATAGTTTCTCTTCACTTACCTTTATTTTCAGCCTAACCTCTCCGCCACCAAATGGCTGATAAGGAAGTATCTCGATGTCATCCACTTCTAAATAGAGCTTCACACCTCTTTTAAGATCTATTTCTACTTCTTCGCCCAATTCAATCCATTCGTCAAAGCTCTCTCCATTTTCTACCCCTATTCTCGCTCTACCCCCATATTGGTCTACTTCAAGCACCGCTATCTCTAAATCTCCTATTTTGAGACATTCTCCTACTCTGACCCTCTCGCTACCTATGTTCCAGATTCCTCTCACTTTCATTTCCATTTTCTTCTCATTATTCGCTAAATTCTTTTCCCCGACGCAGCTCACTCTAGCTAAACCTGTTACTATCTCTCCCTCTTCCACAGGTAGTCTGTAGGTGTATGTGAACTCTCTCTCTTCTCCTGGTGCTAGAGAGGGTATGTCCCAAGAAATACTGGAATCTTCAAGCAATAACTCCAACTTAGCTCTCTCCTCTGGACCTATTGCCACAGATCCATAGTTCTTTACTAGTAATTTAATTGAAACAATCTCTCCGGGCTCACCTATTATTGGATCTACAGATACGTCTTCTAATCCTATATCAGGAAGTCCTACGTTCACAAATACTTCAGCAGTCTCTCGTATAGTTTGATCCGATTCGGAGTACACATCTATTCTGATTGTGCAGGACGCTTCCCCACCTCTGATCGGTACTTCTAAGACTGTAGATTCCCCTGGGATCAAACAAACTTCTCTCTGCTCTGGAACTTCGCATCCCTCTGGCGATGAGAACTTGACTAGATAGCAATCGCTTATATTTCCACAATTCTCAATATATACTCGAATTGTTTCCTCTTCGCCTGGCCTGAGTGAGATTGCCTCTGGCTCTACCCGCATAGTAACGCAAGCCTCCGGTAGCACTGTAGTATAGAGGTGGGACATCACGGGCTCCCCACAAACTGGATCTGCTACTAGCGACAGAGGAACACTGAGCATTTCCCCTTCTGGGACCTCTATCTCTACTTCTATGTCTTTTTCTTCCCCTGGGCCAATGGTTATTCTATCGCTCTCTTCCCCGTCAACTAATATTCTATACCTCCATCCATATGGGAGTTGTCCTTCTAATGACAGGTTCACCTCGTTCTCTACCCCCGTGTTTCTTAATTTGAACGAGTGTATAGCAGTCTCTCCTGGCTTCACCTGTCTCTCAGACTCTCCTGGCTCTAGGGCTATTTCGCACGCCTCATCCCAACATACCTCGAGATGCTCTGAGTCCAGTAACTTGTCAGCAGTAACTAAGTCAAGTGAAAGAGTACAACAGCCTTGGCTTGGTATTGCAACACTTATGCTGGAGAAGTACGTCTCTCCCGGCTCTAAGGGTGGTGTGCTTACAGTCCTCTGAGAGACTTCACAGTCACCAGATATATTCAAAGTATAGCTAGTAATACATTCTCCTGTGTTTGATATCTCTATTGAATAAGTGGCCTCTAGATTCTCGGTGTCAACTCCTTCCTTTATTATCTCGATCTTCCCTCCCTCATAGTTTACTCTCAATTCTCTACTTATCTCCAAAATACAGGAGTACTTTCCATTAAAGGGTTCGCAAGTTATTTCGTCTGGTCCCATGGATACTAGTGGTACCTCACTCTCGAACTCTATCTCTATCGAGACGTTGCCAGTGAATCCACACTCCTCCAAGGGAACGTCCACTGCTATTTCCAACCATGACTGCTTTCCTCCTCCAATTATAGTGCAAACGGGATATGTGCTTAACTCACGGGAATCATATCTTGCTAATAGTCCCCATCCGGACGGCAAGGAAACATTCGATAGCATAGCACATACTTCTTCCTCCTCCATTTCCGGATCTCCTATCCTGTATCCGAGAGGATATGTGTAAGGAGAAGGTATTATGTCTCCATCTTCTCGAGTCGTGTATCCTAGTGTAAACCCTGATGGAGCCTCAATCGAGAGTGTTGCTCTGCCACTCACAAAGTCTACTTCCTTTACTGAGACCCTTACTTTGGAATCTGGGGAGTAAAGACACTCTCCGGTCTCTGGTTGAATGTAGCTGAACGCCTCCTCTGGCCACGGACTCAATTGTCTTATCCTAATCAAAACACCATATGGCTGGACGTCCAATAGTGTTACTTCGTACTCTTCCCCTT
>QMUK01000042.1 GCA_003660555.1 Thermococci archaeon | reverse complement strand
TTTTACTTTTATCAATTTTCCTTTGAATTCTATTTCACCTTCCCATGAAATGAAGGCTCTTCCCCAAGTCCTCTTTCCCTCTGGATCCCACCAGGTTCCTTCTACTCTTCCCCATCCCCTTGGGGGCCAGTATTCAATTACTTTTCCTTTCAAATTCACGCTTCCTTCTTCGAAGTTTCCTTTGAGTTCGAAACTTGAGGGCTGAAGTTTTTCGCCGAAGCTTCTCAAGGTGAAATCGTTGAAGGGATAGCTTTCGTCGAAGATGTAATTTATTCTTCCCTGGTGCTGAAATTTCGGAAAATCGACTGGGGTTGGATTGTTTGAGTCACAAAGAGTGATTGTGAAATTCTCGTGGAATATTGCCAAGCAGGAAAACTCTACAACCCCACCTCTTGCTGGACAAGCTACTTCTCTGCAATACTCCCCTTGGTATTCCTGCTGGGCATAGTAGGCAATGTGAGTTGCTCTGTCGAATAAAAAGTAGCCAGAGAATTCCTTTTCTTCTTTTTGTTGAGGAAGTTTTACTTCGCCTTCGAACCTTCCAACTACCCAGAAACCACCCCAAACATCGATGTCCTTCGTTCCGCTATAGGCTCCGTGGACGATGTAAGGTCCCTCTTGGGGTCCCATCCAGAAAGGCGTGCCTAAGGCTTTAGCTTTAACCTTAATTTTTAGCCCGTTCTCGTCTGGAGGTAAAATTGCGTGATACCAAATTTGATTCTCCTCATCGTAAGATAAAATCTCTTTGTAACCCCTCGTTCCATGAACTAAAACAGTGGGATGAGGATAACCTTCTATTCCATCCTCGTAGTAGTACATTCCTCCTTTAAAAACTGGAACGTTTCTTAAATACTTTCCGTTGATGTTTATTCTCGGAGCAAATCCGCCTTCAAATGGCAATCTTCCCTGATAAAATAGGGTATCCCCTTCCTTGCTTTTACCAATAGCAACAAAGATGAAACAGCTCTGCTGCCAAGGATACCCTGGGATATATCTCAAAAGATTGTCTTCTTCTAAATTGTACGTAATTCCTATTGGTACCCAATCCTTTACCGTGGGAATTTTATCAATAAAAGTATTAGGTTTTTCTGTAATCTTCCAGCCTCTTTCTGGAGTTTCTGGCAGAGAAAAATCTATCTTCTCTGCTTTCTCTAAAGCCAAAAATGCTTTTTTAAGGTATTCCTTTGCTCTCTCGTAGTTTCCCTCAATATATTCCTTTCTTGCCTCCTTAATCCACCAAGTGGCCTCTCTTAAGTCATAGCCTTGATTTTTCTTTTCAAGGTATTCTTCTTTGAATTTCAGATACTCCTGCTTTAGCTCTTTTGGTATTACTTCATGTGCCTCTCTTTTCAATAGAAAAGCTCCTAAGACTGAGATCAGTATTATTCCGCAGAGAATTGTGGTCAGCAATTTCTTGTTCACGTTCACCACCACATTTACTTTGTGCTATCACGATGACAGATGTTAAAATTTTGTCTTTCGTCCTTGCGATTTATTGCTCCCTTACTTATTTATTTTTTATAAATCTTTCTATGTGAGATCGTAGTTTCCGATAACTCTGGTGGGTATGCAAAGCGCTAAAGGTTGGGTGAGCGACCACGCATCACCATTAACTCCCGATGAGGTGAGGAATGAGAAGCAATACGAAGAGTCCGCGAAGAGATGTGATGCTCGTTCTCTTTTACGTTTGGAATACCAGTTGATGAAAATTGTCCAATACAGGAGTAATAATGCGACAATGCTAATCCAGTATGGTTTCTCAAAAACTGGTTTCGATAGCTTGTTAAGACATATTATCACGCTCATTGTCACCGTTATCGAGAGCATAGCAACGACGATTCTTCGCAGTTCGTCTTTCTCCATTTTGGTATCTCCTTTCACGTATATTATTGCACTTTCAGCTCATTTTTACTACATAAATTGTAAAATGTTGTTCTGGTAAAAAATTGAATTCCTTTTCCAGCAAATAGCCTGCCTCCTCCATTTCTTGAATGATGGTTTCCTTAGGAATGTAGTGTCCAAACAATCCACGGAAAGTGAAAATCTTACCTTTTTTGTACTCAATGATGGCAATTCTCCCATCGGGTTTTAAAAATCGTTTTAGACTCTTGAAATACTCCACTCGATTTGGTATGTGATGGGTGACATTACGCATGAATATCAAATCCAGGCTTTTTTCAGGTAAATCTTCTAATTTATCTCCCGATACAAGTATTGGTATAATGTTATCCAATCCTTTTTCTTTGGCACTATTTTCGACATACTCTAAAAGTTCTGGTTTTGTATCAACTGCATAAACTCTTCCTTCTTTTCCAACTATCTTGGCAAATCGCAGAGAAAAATAACCCCCTCCTGAACCGATATCCGCAATACTTTGACCGGGCTTTAATGCAATAGCTTCTATAATCTGGTCTGGTTTGTTTTTGGGGTCGGAAGCTTTTTTATTGAACATCTTTGCTTGAAAGTTTACCATTTTTATCCCCTTCATAGGTTATGTCTTCCTCTATCTAATTTTAATCCTTTTCATTCCCAGCGTCTGAAGCCGAGTGCATACTACGTTTTGTGGATAAACGAAGTTCTGAGCAAAGCGAGGAACTCGGACGAAGTGCTAGTGAATTCGAATATGCTGTTATACATAGCGAACGATGGTGAGAGTAGCCGGCGTCATGTACTTTTTGACTTGCCTCATATTCAGATCGGTTTATTGTTTATTCTCACTGTCGCTGGAATTACGAAGTGAAGTCATGCGTTGTAGTCTGATGAAATGATGGTTAAGATTGCTGATGATTGAAAATGGCTTTGGAATGTCATAGATGAAGGGATGATGTTTCAGCTTGTAAGCGTGATATCAAGGGAAAGAAAAATCGAAGATGCAAGAAGAGCATTTAGAATGGCAAAGCAAATTGGAAAGAAGAAGTCAAAGTTTATTATAACAGATGGCTTAAGAGTCATCGCAAAGCGTTTAACAAAGAATTCTGGGACATCATAGGAGTTGCAAGCACATAAGCAATGTTAGATGGAGAGGACAGCTAAACAACAATTTAGTTGAGAGATAGAGGGAAAGTGATGAGAGGGTTAAAATTGAGAATACCCAATAATCAATGGATACATGATTTACTACAACTTCATTCGCCCGAATATGTGGTTGGATGACAGAACTCCAGCAGAGAAGGCGAAAATAGACTTGAACTTGGATAACAACAAGTGGTTGGATTTACTCAGGAAAAGCTTGGAATTCATAAAAAATCAACCTAATTTTTACCACACCAAATGCAACACCCTAAGATTCAACAGAACCCCTACACCTAAGTTTTAAATATCTCTCGAGGATAGCGGGAGACATGCAACCAGAGGATGTTCTAAAGCTAATAAAGGAGAAACCAACAGAGGAAGTGCTAACGGAGGAGAGGCTACTTTCCTACCTAGAGAGAGGAGAAAAACTCGTACATTATATAGGTTTCGAAATCTCAGGCTTCGTCCACTTGGGCACTGGACTAATATGCATGAAGAAAGTCTCGGATTTTCAAAAAGCTGGGATCAAGACTAAAGTATTCCTAGCGGATTATCACTCATGGATAAACAGAAAGCTGGGGGGTGATCTAGATACCATAAGAAAAATTGCTGGGGGATACTTCAGAAAAGCTCTCGAAAAAGTTTTAGAAGTTAGTGGAGGTAATCCAAGTAAGACTGAGTTCATTTTAGGGTCAGAACTGTACGAAAAACTTGGAATAGAGTATTTAGAAAACCTAATAAAAATTTCGAGAAGAACTACTCTTTCTAGGGTCAAAAGGTCAATAACAATAATGGGTAGAAAGGAAGGAGAGAGGCTAGACTTCTCTCAATTGTTGTATGTTCCGATGCAGGTTTCAGACATATTCTCACTGGGAGTGAACTTAGCTCACGGTGGAATGGACCAGAGAAAGGCTCACGTCATAGCAATAGATATTGGAGAGAGGGAATTCGGATATAAGCCATTGGCAGTTCATCACCATCTGTTAATGGGTATGCACATCACGGAGAGACAAAGGAGGGTGCTAGCAGATGCCAAAGCTTCTGGAAGAAGAGATGAATTCGAAAGAGAAATAATAGAAGTCAAAATGTCTAAATCCAAACCAGAAAGTGCTATTTTCGTCCATGACTCGCCAGAAGAAATAAAAAGAAAGATAAATAAGGCTTACTGCCCCATGGGAGAAACTGAGCTAAATCCGATTTTAGAGCTTGCCGAATACGTTGTATTTCCAATTCTGGGAGAGATGACCATAGTGAACGATAAAACAGGGGAGGTACTCAAGTTCGAAAGATATAACGATTTAAAAAGGGAATATCTAGCTAGGAGGGTCCATCCGGCGGACCTAAAGAGTGCTATAGCAGGGAGCATCTCGAAAATATTAAGGGAAACGAGGGAGTACTTCTCAAATGGTAAAGGGAGAAAATACATAGAGGAGATGAAGGAGCTAGGGGTCTCCTAGGGTGATGATTAGCGAGCGCTCTGAGCTGTGATGAGCCTCGGAGTATCTGAGGGTCGGAAATGTATGATTTGGTTCTGATCCATACTCCAAGCGTAATGGATTTCAGAGAAGGTGGCATGATATTTGGTCCAATAAGCGACGTGATACCCTCGAACCAGATATTTGAAATGTATCCAATTGGATTCCTGTCTATTCTCTCTTACCTAAGGAAGAGGGGATTCAAAGTCAAGATATTGAATTTGGCCTACAGAATGCTCACAGAAAGGAAATTTAATCCAGAGAAGCGTCTCAGGAAAATAGATGCAGATCTCTTCGGTATAGACTTTCACTGGCTTGTACATGCAAATGGAGTAATGAGAGTCTCTTCCATTTTGAAGGAACAGGAGAAGAATGTCCTCTTGGGGGGACTCAGTTCCTCGTACTACCACAGGGAGATAATGGAACTATGGGACGTGGACTTCGTCCTGAGGGGTGACACGACAGAGCCTCTAATTCAACTTTTGCTGGAAAACAAAGAAGATGAAAGAAAATTAGGAGAAATTCCCAATTTATCTTACAGAATCAACGGGAAAACAAGGGTGAATCCGCTCAGTTTTGTTCCGGGAGAAATAGATGAGTACTACATAGACTTCAAGGAGGTATTCAAATCTGCTCTGTTCAGAATCAAGGACTACATGCCCTATAGATCCAAGAACTTCGTTGGGGCAACTCTCACCATGAAGGGATGTGAGTACAACTGCATATCCTGCGGGGGATCGAAGTTCTCCTACTCCCTGATATGCAATAGAAAGTGTCCTGTTCTGAAATCTCCCGAGGTAATCTTGAGAGAGATAGAATCTTTCTCGATACTAAAAGCCCCAATATTCCTGATTGGTGACCTGCAGATCGGTGGAAGGAAGAGATGGAAGAGATTGTTCTCTCTGATGAGAGAAGAAGGTGTGGAAATACCTGTTATAATTGAGGTGTTTTATCCTCCAGGGGAGGAATTTCTTAGAGAGGCTTCATCCTGTTCTCCCGAGGTCTATATTCAAATATCTCCGGAATCGCAAGACCAAGAGGTCAGGAAGTTCCAAGGAAGAGGATATTCAAACAACTCCTTAGAGAGATTTCTAAAGAAGGCCTCAAAACTTCCCTTTAGAAGAATAGATCTGTATTTCATGATTGGATTGGCAAAACAGGATTTCTTCTCAGCTATGGGGATTCCAAAGTATGCTGGGAGAATCATGGAGGAGTTCAACAAGAAGGATGACTCAAAAAAAGTTGATTGCTTCCTAGCCCCATTGGCGCCCTATGTGGATCCAGGAAGCTTGGCTTTCGAAAAAGGGGTGGGATACAAAATACTATGGAAGGACTTAAGGAGATATTGCTATGCCTTGAAGCAGTACAGCTGGAAATACTCTCTGAACTATGAAGCTAAGATGTCTAGGGACGAGATAGTAAGGGCAACCTATGATGGAGCGGAACTCCTAATAAGAGAAAAAATCAAGATGAACTTAATACCAGAGGACTCTGGAATCGAACTAATCGAAAGAATAAGGAAGTCGAAAGAACTAATGAACGAGATAGACTCTCTAATAGAAAAAGGTATTGAACCAGAAGTGCCCTTCTCTGATTTCGAGCCAGAAATAAGTTTAAAGGAGGAACTGACTCCTCCTTCATCTCTGTCCATAATAAGGGGGTTGATGAGATGGAGATTCTAATGGAACACGGGGCTGGCGGAGAGAAAATGTTTCAATTCCTGAGAGAGTTCGTCCTGAAAGAACTGTGGAGCTCTGGTGAGGTCGGTTTAGATGAGATGGAAGACTCCGGAATAATAGATGGAATAGTCTTCACCACTGATTCCTACACGGTGAAGCCCATCTTCTTCCCAGGGGGGGACATAGGAAGACTCTCAGTATCGGGAACAGTGAACGATCTCTCGGTAATGGGCGCGAGTCCAATTGCTCTCTCACTTTCCTTGGTGATAGAAGAGGGGTTCTCCATTGAAGACGTGTCCAGAGTAATGAGGAGCGTAAGGGAGACCTGCCTTGAAGCTGAAGTGCCTGTCATAACTGGAGATACCAAAGTAGTGGAAAGGGGAGGAGTTGACTCCCTGATTGTAAATACCTCTGGTATAGGGAAGAGAAGCGAATATCTAGATCGGAACTTTCAGGTAGTGAAGGAGTACACTGGAAGAGTCTACAAATGGCCCCTTGACTCGAACCTGTCTCCTGGGGATAAGATCATAATATCTGGAAATATAGGAGATCACGGGGCATCTATACTCTCTGAGAGGTACGATCTATCCAGAATAGAGAGTGACGTAGCGCCTCTCAACAATTTAGTGGAGAAATGTCTGAAAATCGGAGGAATAGTTGCCATGAAGGACCCTACAAGAGGAGGAGTTGCAGGAGTACTGAACGAGTGGTCTCAAAAAAGTAAAACAGGAATACTGATAAAAGAGGAAAATTTGCCTATAAGGGAGGAAGTAAAAGGGACTTGCGAACTATTGGGAATAGATCCTCTAGAAATAGGCAACGAAGGAAAAATAATAATTGGAGTAGTAGAGGAAATGGCTGACAGTGTACTGGAGGAAATTAGAAAAAACAAATACGGGAAAAATGCAGAAATAATAGGAGAAGTCTCTTCAGATGTGAAGGGAGTCGTAATGGAGACTGTCGTCGGAGGAAAGAGGGTCATTCCTCCTCCAATTGGAGATCCTGTTCCTAGGATATGTTAACTCATTCGAATAACCATTTATTACGTTGATCTATGTATTATCTCTCAAGTTCGGTTACTTTAGGTCTGAACATTGATAGAACAAGACGAATTGGACGATAACGTCTAATAGAAATGCTTAAAAGTCATATTGCTCCGATAGAATGGGGGCCCGTAGCTCAGTCTGGCAGAGCGGCAGGCTCTTAACCTGCTGGTCCGGGGTTCAAATCCCCGCGGGCCCGCCACCTTCAGATTACATTCTTAATATGATGATAATTCCAATGTATTGAGATCTCTCGCAATAGTTAAATAGTCCTAAGTTGAATCAGGATTGTGCCCGAGGGCATGGCCCCACCTCCTACCGAGGCTCCGGGCACAATTTTTGATTCTCACAACGGTAGGAATTTCCTCTCGAAGCCCCTTTCCACTATGGTGAGTGTGTCCTCATCAAGGTATTTTCCTAGATTCTTCCTCGGGACCCATTTCGCTTCCATTACCTCTTCCTCTGATAGAGTGAGATCTCCTGTTGGGTTCTCTGCGAGTAAGTCGAATATGATGTAGTGTGTCCTGATCCCCCTAGAGTCCCTATCTATTCTCTCGGAAACGCCAACTATACCCAGAATTGAACACTTCAGGTTGCACTCCTCCTTCAGCTCCCTCTCAGCAGCGTCCTTGATTGTTTCTCCTACTTCTATAACCCCACCGGGGATGCTCCACTCCCCAAGTCCAGGATCTTTTGCTCTTCTTATCAGTAAAACCCTGTTTTCGTGTATTAGGACCACTCCCACAGAGGGTATCGGATAAGGGGGATGCTCCCTAATGTTTTTCACGCTTTCCACCCAACTGGAGCACATGAGTGGCTCAGTAATAAGGGTTCCCAGTAAGAAACTAGCTGTAATATCTTCCCTAATGGAGGTCATCCCAGGAAAAAGCATCTGTGTTAAGTGCAAAGGAACTAAGCTATTATGTGGAAAAAGAGAGTGTCCAATACTGGTCAAGATTTCGTCTTATTTTAAACACGCGTCAAGTAAAAGGAACATAGAGGGGGCATCTCCTCCAAGTGTGTTCATAGGAAGTAGGAGCATGAGGGTCTCTATCCAGGTTCCGAACGAGAAATTCGGTGACACTTCGGTTTACTCAAATCCAGAGGGAAGATGGATACACATGGACCTAAAGGAGATAGTAGATATGAGATATGAGCTAATAGGCGGATATCCTGAAAAAATAGAAAAGACTATAGATGAAATAAGAGAGATAAACCTCTCCAAGAAGTCAGTGGATGTAGAAATGACTCTAAAGAGAGCTCCTCGCTCTAAAATAGAGTTAAGTGACGAAATTCAGCCAATTGGTCCATCTGCTCCACTTTTGGAGATAGACTACTCCCAGAGGGGATCCAACAGGAGTGTAGAGAAGGTGTACTACGAAGAGGACATGCCAGCCAGGGAAGCAATTCGCTTTCTATACGAAAGAGGAGAGAGCGTTTACGATATCCAGAGGGTATTCAGTCTGGGAATGCTCGGTCTTAAATCTAAAAGGAGGATAGTTCCGACTAGATTGAGCATAACAGCTGTGGACGATTCTCTGGGGAAAGAATTATCCAAGGAAATCAAGAGTTTCAAGACGATAGAAGAAATAAGGATACACGAGTTCAATGCCCTAGGGAACAGATTTCTGATAATCATGTTTCCTGGTGCATGGAAATACGAGAGTATGGAGGCTTGGTATCCTGGGACTACTTGGAATCCGTTCGGCAAGAGGACTTATGTCCTATCGGACTGGGAGCCGTTCTCTGGTAGGAGCACGTATGCCCAAATAGGTGGTTGTTACTACGCAGCAAGACTGGCTGTTCTGGAGAAATTAGTAAGTGAGAAGAGGCAAGCTTCTGTATTAATTCTAAGAGAGGCTTATCCCGAATATCTCATGCCACTTGGAGTCTGGCTAGTCAGAGAATCTGTCAGAGAGGCTTTGTCCAGAGAAGCGGTTAAGCTAGAGGAAGTAAAAGACCTGTTGAATTTCTTGAGATACAAGCTGAGGATTCCCCCAGAGGAGTGGATGAAAAACGGAATTCTTCTCAGAGAAATACTCCAACAAAAGAGAATTACCGACTTCTTCTGAAATGGACTGATTTAGCTCTCCATAAATTATCATTTATTATTTTTTTAGCTATTTTCAGTTTTTTCATTTTTCTTTCACTGGCTCTAGTCTCTCTTCTGATCCAAGGTTTTGAATATTTCCCTACTATGCTACCGAAGTCCATCCCGAACATTTCTATTATTTCCGCTCCGGATTCCAAGGAAATCAGGAAGGCCCTATCTCCGTCCGTGAATCCCCCCGGATTGAAGAGATTGCCCATTTCAAGAACTTGGGTCGTCCCGAAGAAATTTGAAAGGTCTATTTCTTTCGATAGATCCTTTATTCTGTTTAGGTTATCTCCGTGGGCGTGTATCACTATTTCAGACCCCTTCTCGAATAATGATCTGATAAACCTAGGAGTGAGGCCGTCTAAATCAGTGATTACCAAATCCGGGACTCTTCCCCTTTCCATCAGAAATTTAGCTGATCCATCCGAGGCAACTATTTTCCCTTTTCCTCCTCTGAATTCCTCCAAAGATGGACCTGCCCCCAATACTATGGCTCTCTTCCCGATTGAGGGTAGGTCATCTATGCTCATCTCAATTCTCTCAGAGAGATACTTGGATGCCAAGAAGTCTGCGCTGAAGTCTAGATCCAAAAGACGGGATATCCAAGCGTATCTACTCTTCAATTTGCTATTCATCTCTTTGGAATACCTCCCCTACTTGTTTTAGGCCTAGCTCTTATTATTACTTGTCTTCTTCTGATCCTTGGTCTTTTCTCCCTTCTAGTCATAGATTTGGCTAGGAGAATGAGGAGTAATAGGGCAACTAATAAGAGGAATAGAGCTATCTTCTTCATTGAGATTTTCACAGTAATTGAGTCTTCACTAACTGTCGTAGCGTTCCTCTTTCCTAGGGAATCTATCCACTCCACCTTCGTTGG
>QMUK01000041.1 GCA_003660555.1 Thermococci archaeon | reverse complement strand
AGCTAGATGTAAAGGGGGCAGAGAAAATAATAAGGACAATTAGAGAGAATGGAATCCCGGAAGTCAGTGGGCCTCTCAGTTTTTCTGTGGATGTCAAATTCCACGAGATAGTGCCACAATCGAGGAGAGATGTAATAATAGAAGCGATGAAGAAGAGAATACTATCCAGAAGAGTGGGATTGATATGTGCTTACTGCCTCGAGTGGTCTGGAGTGAGAAGAATTGGTAATTTAGATGACGAAGTAAGATGTCCCAAGTGTGGATCCATGTTCATAGGAGTGGTAAGTCCAGATAGTCTCGGAGAGGCGAAATCCATACTTAGGAGGAGTAAAACCGGAGATGAGCTAACAGATGAAGAAAGAAGGATTCTAAAAAGGGTCATAGACTCGGCCAATCTCGTTCTATCATACGGTAGAAGAGCAGTGGAGGTCTTAGGAGGTAGAGGTATTGGCCCGAGAACTGCCTCTAGGATTTTATCTAGGTCCTCTAATGAGGAAGGGATTTATATGGGTATGATGGCTGAGGAGAGGAGGTACATAGTTACTAGGAGGTTCTGGTCTCGATGAAGAGAAGTCTACATCTCCTGCCTTTGGTGATTGCTTCCTTGATCGTCACAGCGTCCCATGCTCAAACCAACGAGCCTGAAGGCAAGTTGATACTATTCGATACATCTCACGGAGAGAAGTATCTCCCCAGCACGGAATATTCTCTCCTCTCTTTTGAACTCAGACAACTCGGATATATTGTAAAAGAGGACGAAATAAAAGATTTAAGTGGAATAGACCTGTTAGTTATCTCTACTCCAACTAAACCCTTCTCTGAGAGAGAAATAGATCAGATAGTCAAATTCGTGAAAGATGGGGGGAGTATTCTCGTAATAGCCGGAGTAGCCGATTACCTCAATCCATTGGCTAATAGGTTCGGAGTGCACTTCAACAAAGACATCGTCATAGATAAAAGCGATAACGATGGAGATCCCCAATCCCCCATAATACACAGGTTCTCAATGCATCCGATAACCAGAGGGCTTACGTCCTTTTCGATGTACTGGGGTGGCTCCTTAGGATTGCTTAAAGGCGAGATGGCCATAGCGTGGGGAGATCAGGACTCCATCTCTATAATGATGGTTAGAGAAGGAGATAAAATCGTTCTTAAGCAGGAGAACACAGTGTATGGGTTTGGAGAGTACCCTCCAGTTCTAGCGGCATTCGAATTCGGGAATGGCAGATGTGTCTTCATGAGTGACAGCTCTACACTAAAGGACTTCTATCTGAACAAATTCGATAACAAAGAGCTTGGAATAAGGATATTCAAGTGGCTTCTCCATGACCTAAGTCAGGTTGGGGAAGAAATAAACATAGGAGATCTATTTAAGATTAGTTCCTATTCTAAAGCTCCAGATACTGTTAAAGGTGGAGAAAACATCTCAACAGATGTTAAGATATATGTCCAGCCCATTCCCATTAAGTCCAAGGTGTATCTCAAAACTGACCTAAAGAAGAGTGAGTGGATAGTTTCGCTCGGGCCAGAACTAGGTACTCTACATTCTTCCGGGAGGGAATTCCAGTTTGAGCTAGAGCAGGACAAATTAGATACTATGGAGGTTAGAGTCGTAGGAGAGTGTCCGAAAATACCGGGTGAATTCGATGTAATAAACATAGAAGTAGAAATTCCACTAATTCATGGATCTGAGCGAAGAATTCTTTTCAGAGAGACTTCTGAGGTTGTTCCAGAGAGTAAAACAATAAAAAATATAGAAAATGATGAATCTGGGGTCCATAAGTATCTCTGGTACTTCTTCGTTCTCCTACCTCTTCTTGGAATCTACGTTATGGTCAAACGATTAAGGAAAAATAGATATGCCACTAGAAAGTAGCTCACAATCATCTTCAACGAAGTATACTCATTATTAAATGTCTTCTCTTCTATAGGTGTAACGTGATGCGGTACTCCCCCCAGGAAAAAGGTTTTATTTCCCTCTAGCAAATAGGAGAGGAGGGTCTCGAGTGGAAGGAGAAATACCGACCTTCGTGTTCCTGAAGAGGGGACCAAACAAAGACGTGGCTGAATACCTAGGGAAGTTCTTCTTCCTAAAGATAGAGGATGCTAATGCAATAATTGGTGCTTTAGACGTTAATAAGATGACTAATCTGATAGAAAAAATATCAGGAGGAAAAGTAGGGTCTATTGATATATATGATCTGGGAATAAACGAAAAGGCTGCAGAGGCAATATTCGATATAGCTAGGAGTTTGGGCTCCCAAGCAATTCTCATAGTCACAGAACCAGAACTGATAACAGAAGTTCCTCCTCCAGAAGAAATAGAGACAGAAATTGAAGAAAAACTAGAGATTGAGGAAATTGAAGAGGAGAAAGAAGAGACCATGGAGGAGGAAGCAGAGGAGGAGATAGGAGTCGAAAGAATGGAGGAAGTACGAGAGGAGGAAGTGGCAGAGGAGGAGAAGACTAAAAAGCCTCCTAAGGATAGTTCCCTTCCACCATATCTAGCCGAGGAGGTTAGTAAAGAGAAAAAAGAAGGTGTGCCCCTAGATGAAGAAATAGAGGCACTAGAGATACCAGAACCAAAGAAAAAGACGAAAAGAGCGAAAAAAGGTAGAAAAAAAGTTAAAAAGCCTCCTAAGGATAGTTCCCTTCCACCATACCTGAGATAGGCTAGACTCTCCTTAGGAGGTTCACTAGGAGAGACTCGTTGTCCCCCATCCAGATCAAATCGTCTGAGAACAAGTGACCATCTCCTAGCACTATCAGAGGATAGTCCTCGGACGTGCCCATGAAAGGGGGTTTCTCTCCCTGAGAGTATGGTCCCAATATCCCGTAGGAAGATGGAGACGCTCTTGCTAGAACCTTTGACCCCTCATATAGGTTGAGGGTCCTTCCACACAAAGGGACTATGGTTTTGACGTCTTTTGTAGCCCAATGCTTCTCCGTTGTCTCCACTAGGGGTAACCAGTGTTCTCCGTAATTCCTGAGGGGATCTACTAATACGTCTCCGTTGAGAGTTAATCCGAAGTCAGAAGTCAAGGAGTTGACCACTTTGCTCAATCCTCCCGCTACAACTAGAAGACCACCATCGAGTACGAAATTCTTCATCTCCTCAATCTCCTTCTCAGAGAATTCGTATTTAGGCAACAACATGAACAGTATATCGAATTTCAGTAGGTTTTTTAATTGGCCCATGTTTCTCCATATTCTCAATCCTAAGTCGGAAGCTATTCTATGGAATTCGGATAAACTCAGGAGTGGGTTGTCTTGGTAAAAGTCATACACTTCCCCATGTGCTTTATCAAACAGCAATCTCATGGAGATTACCTCAACAATCTTGAGAGGGCTCTAGGGACTTCCTCTAACCTCTTCACGGATATGTATCTTCCATTGCCTAGTTCAGCTAATTCCTTACATCTTCTCTTTCCTGAAAGAGTGCCAGGTATACCTACTACGTGCAGTCTTGGATATCTCTTCGCAAATATCTCTGGCTTTGGGCCCAGATTGTGTTCTCCATCTGTAACTATTACTCCCCACTTGTCTCCCCTGCTTATCCTAGAAAGTTCCTCTAATCCTCTCTCCAGAGCTTCACTTATGTTAGTGTATCCCGCTGGTCCCACTTCTAGTATAGAGTCAATTATGCTTTCTATTCCCTTCCTCTCGGTTATTCCCTTGATCACTTTTGCTCTGGAGTTGAAAAGTATGAGTGAGTAATCGTCGTTCCTGAGGGTGTATGTAAGAACTGCCGCGCTGAGAGCAGCTATTATTATCTTGTCTCCGAACATGGAACCACTTGTATCTAACATTACCACGCCCGCTCTCCTTTTCCCAATTCTCTCTATGCCAACTATGTCTTCATAAGATATGATCCCTGGTTCCGTCCCTCTTTCCAAGATACGCTCTATGGTCATCTCTAGATCGAAGTCACCTAGACCCGGATGATATTCCACCAGCTTATTGATTTCTCTTCTAAGACCTCTCCCACTTACCCTTAGAGCTACCCTAAGTAGGGAAATCGTCGAAAGTCTCCTGAAAATTCTCCTAAGATCTTCTCTTAGTTCCCTTCTCAACATGTAGTAGAGTCGGGCGATGTTCATTGGTTCGTCCTTTATCCTCTCTTTGACCATGGAAATGAATTCCCTGTTCATTCTCTCTGCCGCTCTTGCTACAGCTATTTTCCTGTTATGCGCTAAGGTGAGTAGAGATCTCACGTCCTTTATCTCTATTGCCTTTGTCGCTAGTCCGAAGGCTGTGTCGTAGTCCATCTCCTTGGTTATCTCCTCTAACATTCCATTCCTTAGTATCAGTGTTTCCTCATCATCTCCTTCTTTTACATTGACTTCCTCTGAATCATCGAGAGGCCTAGCTCCTCTCTCCCTCCAGGAAAATCCTTGATTGCCTTGAGGACTATTTCCTCGATTATCTCCCTTATTGATCTGTTCGTCCCGTCATTCAACTCTATTTTGGTAGATAGAGCCATTAAAGAAGCATCTATCCATGAACTCAACTCTAGCCCATTTCCGATTTTTTCAACTAAGGACGCTATGTCTATTGCTCCCCTCACAGAGGATCCCCTCTTTATGTCAGGATGTTCCCTAGTGAGTCTAGTTATTTTGACGGACTTCTCAGCTATTTCCCTAGAGCATCCACTTCTCAGTGTGACTATTTCGATCTCCTCATCCTCTGACTGATATTCCAAACTTATCAGAACGAATCTGTCCCTAATGGCCTCGCTGAGAGGTGTTGTTCCAACGTGTTCGCTGGGATTCTCTGTAGCTATAACTGTGAATCCATCCTTGGCGTTTATCTCTCCGAGTTTCGGTATGTATATCTTTCCCTCATCCATAGCTGGAAGTAAGACGTTCTGAGTACCCTCTGGGAGCCTATTCAGCTCGTTTATGAATAGTATTCCTCCTTCCTTCATGGCTCTGACCAAGGGGCCTGGGACGAAGGCTTCCCAAGTGTATCCCTTCCTCACCACCATGGGAGGATCGAAGTGTCCCACGAGTTTGGCTTCGGTCATTCTCTCGTCCCCGTCTATCCTAAATAAGGGTTGGTTGAAGTACTTAGATATAGCTACAGCGAGTGTGGTCTTCCCTGTTCCAACTTCTCCCTCTATCAATAGGTGTTTTCCGGCCATTTTGGCTGCTATCGCTTTTTTTATCTCTTCATCTCTACCTACTATTCCGAAGTTTTGCTGTATCTCTCTAACAATCTCTTCCAAGCCTGTGCCCTTCTGTTCTTTTTGCAATAGTACAGAAAAGTCTTTCTAAGAAACAATAAATACTAGGGGAATTCTAGATTATAAGTTGCCTCAGTTCACCTCCTAAAAGGCACCAGGACCTATTGAATTCATCATCATCGGCAACGATCCTACTCTCACGATCATATAAAAAGGTGGTCCGATGAGGATAGTGGACAAGAGGGACATAGCCATAATGAGAGCTATGGACGGGCTTAGAGAGAGATACGAGTGGATTCCTCTGAGCAAATTACACGAGAAGCTGCCATTTAAAGGAAGAGAAATAAACAAGAGAATTTCAGATTTGGCTAGGATGAATCTAATAGTCCTGAGGAACGTCCCATCGTTCGGAGAAGTTTGTTCTAGGCTCACGGAGAGAGGATTGGATACCCTCGCCCTATGGGACCTCAGAAACCACGGCGCAATAGGTGAAATTGGAGACATAGTGGCCTGTGGAAAAGAGGCTACTATACTGATTTCAAAACGAGGGAGAAAAGCTGTTGCTGTTAAGCTTCACAGGTATTATTCCCAAGAATTTAAGAAAATAGAGAAGTCTCTAGCCTACATGGCAATTAGAATACGTGGAAGTGAGCTAAAAATAGATGAATTCGAGATAGATGTACCTAGGGCTAAAGCTCAAATAGAGATGCACTCTTTAGAGGTTCTAAGGAGTAAAGTCAACGTTCCTAAGCCATTAGGATTGAATAGACATGCTGTTGCCATGGAAATGATAACCAGAGACAAGGTGCCAGCACCCCAACTTAACAAAGTCGTGGTAGAAGATGCAGAGGAGGCCTTCCACACCATACTCGATGATTACAAAAAAATGGTTGAGAATGGGGTGGTTCACGGAGACTTCAATGAATTCAACGTGCTCGTCTCAGAGGACGATGAATTCTACTACATAGATTTTCCACAGAGTGTCCATCCCGAGTATTCAGGGTCAGAGGAACTGATCCGGAGAGACATCTCTAGGATCTCTGCCCATTTTAGTAACAAATATCGCATAGACGTTCAAGCTGCAGGAGAACTAATCAAGGAGTTGACTTAACGATTGCCTCTATCTCCTTGCTCTCCTCTATTCTTTTTGCTCTCATTTTCCTTTCCTCTTCTCTTTTCATATATTCTTTGACCATATCGAGCTTATCGACCAGTTCCTTGAGTACGTGTCTTATCGTTACCTCGGTGACCCTAGCTACTCTTGCTATTTCACTCTGTGTTTTGGCTTCTCCCTTTATCTCCGATGCTAAGTATATGGCAGCTGCAGCTACTCCCTGTGGTTTCCTAGACATGGCTATTTGCTTTTTCTCAGCTTCCTTAGCTATTTCCATTGCCAAGGTAGTTGCCTCCTCAGAGAGCTTTAAGTCGCTTGAAAATCTGAGTATGTACTCTGACGGATTTGAAGGGCTCATTTTCATTCCCATTTTCTTAGCTATTAGCCTATATGTTTTTCCTATGTCTCTGGTCTTCAAGTTGGTTACTGCTGCTATTTCATCCAATGTCCTAGATATTTTCATCTTTCTACAGGTAGCGTATACACAAGCAGCCACTATTTCTTCTATTCTCCTTCCTCTTCCAGCTTTTTGCTCCACAACCATCCTATATAGTCTAGCTGCCTCCTCTCTAACATTAGTGGGCAAAGACAAAGCAGAAGCTATTCTATCCAGCTCGGAGAGAGCATAGACTAAGTTTCTCTCACCACTTCCAGACACTCTCATCATTCTCTGAAGTCTGTGCATTTTTATTATTTCTCCTCTCCTCTTTGGTGATATCGACTGGTCTAACTTACTCAAATCCCTCAGGGAAAACGTCGTGTGTAACCCCTTGTCATGTATTCTGAGAGAAACTGGAGGACCCACCCTGGATCTGTCCTTCTCCTTATCGTCTTCAAAACTTCTCCACTCTGGCCTAGAATCTATTATGTTTTCCTCTATTACCAGGCCACAATCGTTACAAACCAACTCTCCCGTTTTCTCTATGTAACTCAAATTCTCAGACCCACACTCAGGACACTTCTTTATTAAATCAATTATCGGTTGCACTTCAATTCCTCCTAGGTTGCCGGTCGAAGGACCGCAAAACTTATAAGCTTTTACCTAAATATAAAGTTTCCCCCGACAAATCACAACTCAATCAAAGATAGTGTCCGAGTACTACAATTAAACTAGTTCCTTCCTACCACTGGGGTACTTCCTAACTACAGTTATTGGTATGGCACCATTCTCAAACTCGTAAAGGGCTATTTCTATTGGATCGCTCATTCCCTCGGGTATCTCCAATAGGGGAGGGGCTCCCATTGCCAATTGGAGAGCCCTAGCACCTATTATTCTGGCTTTTTCAAACCTCGTGTATTTCCTGCTCTCATTCCTATCTTTCCCCAAGGGGACACCTCTAAAAATTTTGGATTGGGGAGAGATGCTAGAACTCAGTGCCACTTTCCTCCTCCTCTACTCCTTCTTCGCCCTCTTTCTCTTTCTCCATCTTTGAGGCTGCTATTATGTCATCTATTCTCAGTATCATTTGAGCTGCCTCACTAGCTGACTTTATCGCCTGTTTCTTGACCTTCAATGGTTCCACTACTCCTAACTGGAACATGTCGCTGACCTTCCCCTCCAAGACATTTACCCCATAACCTTTTCCGTCCCGTTCTTCGTGTTTGGCCCTCAACTCAACAACTATGTCTATGGCATCCAATCCCCCGTTTTCGGCGAGGGTCATGGGAACTATTTCCATAGCATTGGCAAATGCTTCTATGGCCAATTGTTCTCTCCCACCTATTGTTTCAGCATATTCCCTTATTCTCTTTGCTAACTCTATTTCTACAGCTCCTCCTCCCGGCACTATCTTGTTTTCTTCTATTACATCTGCTACAACATTTATTGCGTCATTGAGGGCCCTTTCTGCTTCGTCTACCACGTGTTCGGTTCCTCCCCTTATTAGAATACTCACTGCTTTTGGATTCTTGCAGTCTCTAACGAATATCATTTCGTCTCCAGCTATCTTCTTCTCCTCTACCAATCCTGCCTCTCCTAGGTCATCTGGAGTTAGATCCTCTATTCTGGTCACTATTCTTCCACCTGTAGCTCTAGATAACTTCTCTATATCAGATTTCTTGACTCTTCTCACCGCCATTATTCCTGCCTTCGCTAGGTAGTGTTGGGCCAAGTCGTCTATTCCCTTCTGGGTGAACACTACGTTAGCTCCAGCCTCCTTTATCTTGTCGACCATCTCCTTTAACATCCTTTCTTCTTCCTCTAGGAAGGCCTTTAGTTGGTCCGGTGAGTGTATTCTTATCTCTGCATCAGTTTCAGTCTCTTTCACTTCTATCGGACAGTTTAATATTGCTATTTTTGCGTTCTCTATTCTCTTGGGCATTCCTGGATGGACGACCTCTTTATCTATTACTATTCCGTTTATGAGTTCAGTGTCAAAGAGGCTTTCTCCTTCTTTCTTTTCTAGTTTTATATAATCTGTGTCTACTTTGAATCCACCGTTTTCCTTCTCCATTATCATCTTCACTGCCTTTACTGCTACCTCTGCTAGGTGTTCCTTAGCTGCTTCTACGCCCTTGCTGTTCATGGATGTTATGGCTATCCTCCTTAACTCCTCATCGTTGTCTATGTTCACCTCCTCAGATATTTCTTCAAGGACTTCTATTGCCTTACTTGCGGCTTTCCTATATCCGCTCACTATTATGGTTGGGTGTATCCCTTGATCCAATAGTTCTTCAGCTCTCTTCAAAAGTTCAGCGGCTAAAACAACAGCTGTGGTTGTTCCGTCCCCGACTTCGTCGTCCTGAGTCTTGGCCACTTCCACCATCATCTTAGCAGCTGGGTGTTCTACCTCTATCTCATCTAGTATAGTGGCTCCATCGTTTGTAACCACTACGTCTCCGAATTGATCTACTAGCATTTTGTCCATTCCCCTTGGACCCAAAGTGGTTCTAACTGCCTCTCCTATTACTCTAGCTGCCAGTATATTTGTTCTTTGAGCATCTCTACCCAGATACCTTCTGTAACCTTCTGGCAAGACGAGTATTGGGGTACCACCCATTTGGGCTGCCATTCCAGTCACCTCCGTATTTTCAAGGTATTCCTACCGGACTCGGACGTTCCTTATCACTAGTATTTAAACTTTTCTGTGAGAACTCATTGTCTCCTAGGTGTTGCAAAACATAGTAGTAGCTCTAAATCAATCCTGAAAACGTCTCACTTAGCGTTCTGAGCATATCTGAGGTTACGAGCGAAGTGAGGAATTTAGAGAGGTAATAGCGAAGTAGACATACACCTGTTAGGCGTGAGCGATAGCGAACAGAGAGTTGGGCTTTGAAACTCATTTCGTCTTTCTCCGCCTCATTTTATTGATCAAGCCAAACAGATGTATATTTGTTTTTCTTGGATGAACTCTATTCAAGGACCACATTCTGACTAATGCAAAACCAGTTTGAATTCTAAAAATTCCTTTCAGGAGTTTATAGATCTTGCTTTTTCCCAAGGCTCTCACCTCCATTTGTTTTATTTATTTATTTGAATTACTTCCAAGGGAGCACAGCCCTATTACGCCTAACAGTTGGGGATGTGTGAAGTTCCCCCGAAGCGGGAATTTGGCTAACAAAGTGAGGTACATGC
The DNA here is from genome assembly GCA_003660555.1 of Thermococci archaeon. Lineage (GTDB taxonomy): Archaea > Hadarchaeota > B88-G9 > B88-G9 > B88-G9 > B88-G9. Next base: position 494 of record QMUK01000041.1, on the reverse strand, counting down.
TCTTGTTAGGTGACTTGGAGGCAATGCACCATGGAATGCTTGTTGTCGCGCGGAATATTCCTACCATCAATCTCTCCCCAAATTTGGGCTTGAGGTTCGGTATATCTCTTTTTATAACCTCCCAAACTCCTTCAATCTTAACGCCGAAATACCCATATATAACTTCATCTCTCATTCTAGTTATGCTTCTCCAAGGAATATCTGGATTTTCTTTCTAGTTTCCCTTGGTATATTTTGACTACCTCTCCAATAATTTTCTATGGCTCTGATAACAGCATATACAGTTTAGAGTATCTTTAACGAACTCATCATATGATATATCTCTTGTGAATTCTATAGCGTTAGTCATAGTCTCCGAAATGTCCTATATAGTCGCCAATTTCCCTTTTCATAAGTATGCGACCTCACCTAGAATACTTTGCCAATCCTTGATTTTAATGCAGATTTTTCAACCAAATCAACCTTTACCCCAAGCAAATCGCTGAGATAATTTT
>QMUK01000040.1 GCA_003660555.1 Thermococci archaeon | reverse complement strand
TGCAAATAAAAATCAGAATCATTGAAAGATCGAACAGAAGGATATGTTGCTCCAACTATCAAGTCCAATGCCTTTAAGATATTTGTCTTTCCAGAGCTATTTGGACCTATTAAGGCGTTAAGCATGGATAATTCAACTTCTAATCTTTCAATGGATCTATAGTTTTCTATGATAAGTTTCCTTATCATATTTTATCCTCCTTAGAGGCGACAGTGGGCACTTCGCTTAACGAGTATTTCCAGCACCTTTTTATTCGTGTAATCAAGTAGGAGTTAAGCGAAATTTCATAACTCTTGTGGTCATGCTTTCGTTTACGAGCTTGAACGTTAAAAAACTTACGCCTCAGGAACTATATGAACTGATAGGCAAGTTCATAGAAAATGAAGCTGAGGAAATATTCCCACAAACAGGAAAAGTTGTAGATGGCTTAATCGTATGAAAAAGGTTTCAAGAAAGTCATTCGCAGTAAGTACAAAGATCATAGAGTCGAATTTTCGAGGAGCGCGGATGATCAGGGAAACTAACGATTGTTCGTTGAAAGACTGCATGGGACATTAAGATATGCTAAACTTCGAGAGGTTGAAAATGGAGAAACAGCTGAGATAAGATTATTTGCTTAAATGGCTGGTTTGTTCGTAATTTCTTGAGAGATCATTTGATCCCAAAAATAAAGCAAGCACCTACTGAAGTCGTGGATGATAGAAAAAGGAAGATTTGGTAAGAAAGGCTACTTATCATCAAACCAAGTTGATAAGACTTGTTTATAATGAATGGAGCGAAGATTGAAATCCACCCGACTTATTTACTCACACTCCATCGACAATAGGAAGTAGATTAGACTCCCTAGAGACACTTTTTAATATTGCCCACTCCTCCAGTCCAGTTGGGTCAACTTGAACGAAGAGAGAAAACTCGAGCTAAACAGGTTATACGACGAGAGTTCAGATGTATACGTAAAGAGATACAAAGAAACACAGTTGGAGAAGTTCAAACTAGTGAGGAGAGATAGGCTATTAAGAGGAATTGTACTAGATGCTGGATGCGGCCCTTGCTTCCTCAGGGAATACATTGAGGAATATTTCGGGATAGACATTTCTCAGAAGCTACTTTTGAGCTGTCCGAAGGAAAGAGTAGTCAGAGGAGACGTGGAGAGGATGCCCTACCCGAACTCGACTTTCGATACAGTCTTATCCATAACGGTATTGCAGAACGTCCCCCATAAGGCCAGGTTCATCTCAGAAATAAAGAGAGTTCTAGTCCCAGGTGGAATGGTCATAGTCACTGCTTTAAGGAAGTCTCTCTCTGAGAAAGAGGTAATTCGTCTTCTGGGTAACTCGGGATTTAGAGAAATAGAAAAATTAGACCTAGAAGGAACTGAGGACATAGGAGCAATTGGAAAAAAGGAATTGGACTACAGGGGAGTAAGCGAGTATAAATCTAAGGGAGGCCTCATAAGATGCAGGTGTTCAGTCTCAGAGGGAAAGATATCTGAGATCAAGATCTCGGGAGACTTCTTCCTCTATCCAGAGGAGGCAATAACTCAACTGGAAGATCATCTAACTGGGTCTAGAGCGTCATATATACACATAGCTTCAATATTGGAAGAATTTTGGGACAAGATAAGAGAATCTCCAGGATTGTGCCCAAGAGATTTAGCCCTTGCTATTTCCAGAGCTCTCTAGGTCCCTAATTATCTTCTCGGCCAACTTCTTCCCAATCCCATCGATCCTCTCTAGACCAGAGACGCCTAGTCTGAGCAAATCCTCTCTATTTCTAATGCCCTTATTGAAGAGAGTTCTAGCTCTAACCCTTCCTATACCTCTTATAGAGACCAATGGGAGTAGTTCCCTTTTCACACCATATTTTACTCTTTTTCTAAGTTCTTCTGAAATTTTTCGAACTCTCCTTAGCTCGAAAAGCCTAGATATTTCTCTGGTAGAGTAGAGGAGCCATTCAGCAGTCTCCAGTATTCTCCTTAGGTCTCCTGGCCCTATTCTGTATTTCTTAGTTATTTCGTTCTCTCCCATTTCCTTTATCCAGTCTTTTAGGAGAAGTCCAGTTTTCAGACTCCTCAAAAATTCCTTAAATCCAATTGGGTCCTCGAATTCATCTGGGGGATCAATTAGTAAGTGTTCATTATCCACTTCTTCCATTAGCAAGTAGTCTCTCTTAGAGAAGCTCAGTCTCTCCATGTCTGGAGTGCTACATATTAAATGCAACAAACCAATTTCCGAGACCTTTTTCTCTTCCTCTCCCTTGACAGCCCCGTCTCTAATTATTAGAGAACTGACTGGATCTAAATATAACTCTGAAGTTCTCTTCCCGAAGATTGTAAGCTTGTATTCATCGTTCTGTTCAATTACGAACCCATTCTCGATTAAGAACTCTATCACTTGGGATACCTTGTCCTCTATTTCCCTCACTCCAACGGCATGACCAAGGAAGGTCGAGGAGAAAAACTCAAGTAGTTCCTCGAAGTTCTTGCAAAATTCTATTGAAGAGAGAACGTGGAATCTAAGAGATGGGAGGCTAGAAAGCTTTGAGCTTATTTCTTCTACTCTACCTAGCACATATCTACTCATGAGAAAGTTCATCTCGTTTAAGCTCTTAGAAATTAATACTGCCTCTCCGTATTCGTCGTATTTGGGTCTACCCGCTCTTCCCGCCATTTGTTTATACTCCATTGTCGGAATAGGAATCATGGAACCCATGTCGTATCTCCTATAATCCCTTATTATGACCCTCCTTGCCGGTAAATTCACGCCAGCAGCTAGAGTAGGGGTAGCACATACCACTTTTATTTCTCTGGATTTGAACTTCTTCTCAACTATTCTCCTGTGCTCGGGATGCAATCCAGCGTGATGAAAGGCGACTCCTCCCCTCACACACCTAGCTAGTTTCTCTGCTAACTCAGTTCTCTCCTGAGTTACCTCCTCTATACTCTCTGCAATTCTGGATAGATTGTTTAACTCTTCTTCCCCTAGAAACTTTCTTAAAACTTCAGAGATTTTAATCGCCAAGCTCTCTGCAGATCTCCTACTCCCTAGGAAGACTAGAGATTGTCCTCCGTCTATTACTGCGTCTACTGCTAAATCTATTGCTGAATCACCCTTTATTTTATTCACTCTCCTCACTTCCCCGTCGCCGAAGAACACCTCATGTCCCAAAAGAACGCCTTCTCTCAACACCACGGGCCTCCAGTCGGAAGAGACTAGTTCAGCATCCAACCACTCTGCGAGATCGGATGGATTCCCTATTGTGGCACTCAGCCCTATTATTCTGACATCTGGATTGATTCTCCTCATTCTAGAAATAACCATCTCAAGGGTTGCCCCTCTAGAGTAGTCGTTTATGAGGTGTATTTCGTCTACTATAAGAAGAGATACTTCTTCCATCCATCTAGCGCCATGTCTCAACAGAGAATCGGCTTTTTCAGAAGTACATATTATTAGGTCGTAATCCTCAAGCCATTCATCCTTAGAATCGTATTCCCCAGTGCTAAGAGCCACTTTCAAGCCTAAAGCCTCGTATTTCTTAAACTCCTCGTACTTCTCGTTAGCTAAAGCCCTAAGTGGGACTATGTAAAGAGTTTTTCCTCCTAAATTCCGCATTATTGCTAACTCAGCAACTAGAGTTTTCCCACTAGCTGTAGGAACACTGAGAAGCAAATTCCTATTGCTCAAGATTTTCTTAACTGCCTCCTCTTGAGGAGGGTATAGAGTCTCTATGCCGTCTTCAATCAGAAGAGAGATACCTTCCCTCGGAAACCCTAGGTTAACTAGCTCACTCAACTTCATGTTAGCGACTACCCTCAAGGAGAACATAAAAGGTTTAATGTGAAATTACTTCTTGCCCTTCAGCTTCTCTTCTATTTCTCTGAGCTTTTTCTCCCATTCTTCTTTCATTTCCTTATATTTATCTTCGCTTATCTCACCCTTTTTGTAGAGAGACTCCAAAGCCAGGAGCCTAGCTCCTAGGGCCTCTCTATCCATCTTCAGAAGCACCCTCTCCTCCTTCACTCCTGCCAACTCCTCGAAACTAGGCTTACTCTCTTCTTCTCTCTTTCTCTCTTTTTCTAATTTCTCTATCTTCTTTGACAACTCGTCTATTTTTCTTAGGATAGTCTCCTCCTTAGCAATCTCTTTCTCCTTGCCAACTCCAAATAGGAAGGGAATGAGCATTATTACACCGAAAGTGAAAAGAGCTATTATCCCCCAGAGGAGGAACTTGGGCTCTATCCCGAAGAGCATCTCGATTATTTGATGCATGTCACCACCAAGTCTATCTCTGTGCCGAGGAATAATATAACCTTTTTTCGCTCGCGGGAATACGCCATAGCATAGTGTGCCTCCCTAGGAGAAAGGAGAACTCTCTTAAGACCTAATGAATACACTCAAATCTACAGAAATAATAAGGAGGCATATGATATGGTGAGCCTGAGAAGGCTCATTTACCGGATAATCAGAAAGAAGAGGAAAGTGAAGCTTGGAATATACGGGGCACCTAATGTGGGTAAAACCACCCTAGCTAACAGGATAGCCATGGATTGGAAGGGAACCATAGTGGGTAGAGTTTCCGAAGTACCACACGAAACCAGGAAAGTACAGGGAATGGAAAACGTCCTGATAAAGGTGAACGGAGGAGAAATAGCTCTAGACATCCTAGACATGCCCGGGATAAGCACGAAACTAGACTACAGGGACTTCTTGGACTACGGAATAGACGTGATTGAGGCTAGAGAAAGAGCTAAAGAGGCAACTAAGGGAGTAATAGAAGCTATAAAGTGGTTAGAACATGTAGATGCTGTATTAGCAGTAATGGATTCAACTAAGGATCCATTCAACCAGGTGAACATAACCATTTTGGGCAATTTGGAGGCTAGGGGAATACCCGTGATAATAGTGGCTAACAAGATAGATTTGCCTGAGGCAAAGCCAAACATGATAAAGGTGGCCTTTCCACAGCATCCAGTAATTCCCATATCGGCTCTGTCTGGAGAGAACGTGGACAAGCTGTACATGGAGATAGTGAGGAAACTGGGGTGATCCGAATGATAAGACTAGACTTCATATCGAAGGACAGAATGGAAGGGAAAACAGTAATGGAGAAAGTCAGGACAATACTTGGAATGGTCAAGGAAGGCTCATTGGTAGTAGTTGAGGGAGGACTAAGCCCTGAAGAGGAGAAGACATTGATAGAAACCACTATGCTAGAGATAAATACAACAGACGACTTCTTCGGAATAGAACTTTACTCTCTGGGGGACGAAAGATCTGTGAGTAGAATTAAGAAGATACTAGGAATAAATGGAGAAAGAAAATCAAAGCTTACTGTAATAGGTCCAAGCAACGTCTTGGAACAGATAAGGAAGGAACCGGGAATGATATCCCTTTTAGCCAAGAGCAATCAATACCAGTGATCATTCGAACTCTATTGTTGCTGGAGGCTTAGGAGTTACGTCAAATAGAACCCTCGTTATTTCAGGAATCTCTGAAGTTATTCTCGAGCAAACCCTCTCTAGAAACTCCCTCGGAGGCCAGTAGACCCCAGCTGTCATGGCATCTATGGAGTCTACTAGCCTTATGCAAACTATTCTCCCGTACTGTCTCAGGTCCCCCTTTACACCAGTGGCTCTCCCTTCCATTAGAACAGCAAATGCTTGCCATGGCTTTAGACCGAACTTCTGTACTTCTTCCTCAACTATTTCATTTGCTTTTTTCGTTATTTCTAGCTTTTCCTCTGTTACATCCCCCATTATCCTAACAGCTAGTCCTGGACCTGGAAAGGGCATGTCCTCTATTACTTCTGATGGTACGTCAAGGAATTTAGCTATTTCCCTTACTTCGTCCTTATAGTAGTCTCTTAGTGGCTCAACTATTTTCAAGTTAGGTTTGCCTATACCTCCTACATTGTGATGAGTCTTTATTCCTCCCTTGGATTCTATTACATCTGGGGCTATTGTTCCTTGAACTAGGTAATCAGCTCCGAATTCGGAAGCTACTTCCTCAAATATCCTTATGAACAACCTCCCTATTCTTCTTCTTTTCTCTTCTGGATCTCTCACACCACTTATTTCTCTCAGGAACTTGTCTTTGGCATCTATTTTCTTTAGTTTGAGCTCGAACTTCCTAGAGATTTTATCCACTTTTTCCTCATCTTTCTTCCTCATGAACCCAGTTTCAACGTATATGCATAGTAATCTGTCTCCTATCGCTTTTCTAGTCAATATGGCGGAGACTGTACTATCTACACCACCAGAAAGAGCTATTATTGCCTTCCCATCCCCAATCTCTTGTTTTATTTCTGAGACTTTCTCCTTCACGATGGAGGAGACGTCCATCACTTCCCCTCCAAGCACGTTTGTATGAGTCCTTTAAATACTGGGGACGGCCTCTCTGGTCTGGACTTGAACTCTGGATGGAACTGGGTTGCTATGAAATACGGATGTTTTTTCCTCTCTATTTCAAGTATCTCCATTCTTTTCCTATCTAGGGATCTTCCGGAGAACTTCAGTCCATTTTCTTCGAGTATTTTGACGTATTCTGGATTAACTTCGTATCTATGGCGATGCCTCTCCCTTATTATCTCTTTTCCATACAGGGAATGAGCTAGGGTACCTCTCTCTAGGAGTATGTCGTGAGCTCCTAATCTCATAGTACCACCCATTTCCTTTACTTCTCTCTGTTCTGGAAGCAAGTCTATTACTGGATGCTGCGTGAGAGGATCTATTTCCGTGGTATTGGCCCCTTCTAGTCCACACACGTTCCTAGAGAACTCCACCACTGTGAGTTGAAATCCGAAGCATATTCCCAAGAAGGGTATGCCCTCCTCCCTAGAGAACTCTATTGCTTTTATTTTCCCCTCTGCCCCCCTCTTCCCGAATCCTCCAGGAACTAAGATCCCATCTATGTCATTTAACACGTTTTCTACGCTCTTCCTTTCCAAATCCTCGGAATTAACCCACTTTATCTCAACCCCACACTCCAGAGAGCCTGCCGCATGCTTTAAAGCCTCTCTCACACTTATGTAACTATCCCTAAGCTCAACGTACTTCCCTATGAGAGCTATCTTCACACACGGGCTTCTAATCTCTAGCTTTGATACCAATATCTCCCAATCCCTCAAATCTACTTTTTTGTCATTGAATCCGAGTTTCTCTAGAAGCAAATCTCCTAGGTTTTGTTCTTGGAGAATTAAGGGAACTCTATATGTGTTTTCTACATCTGGAGCACTTATAACAGCTTTACTCTCCACGTTACAGAAGAGAGCAATCTTTCTCTTGGCCTCTTCTCCAACCATTTCCTTTCCTCTGCATATTATTACGTTGGGCTGAATTCCAGCTTCCCTGAGTTCCTTCACACTGTGTTGGGTCGGCTTAGTTTTCTGTTCTCCTGTAGTCTCGAGGGTAGGGACCAAAGTGAGGTGAACGAAGATCACGTCTTCCTCTAGACTCATCTGTCTGGCAGCCTCTAGGAAGGGCATGCTCTCTATGTCTCCCACGGTTCCACCTATCTCAACTAAGACAACTTCCGCACCAGTTTTTTCTGCTACAAGCTTAATTCTCCTCTTTATCTCGTTCGTTATGTGTGGAATTATCTGAACGGTCTGTCCTAGATATTCTCCTGATCTCTCCTTACTTATTACCTCTAGGTACACTTGTCCAGTGGTTATGTTGTGGTCCTTGGACATGTCTTGGTTGAGGAACCTCTCGTAGTGTCCTAAATCCAAGTCCATTTCTCCCCCGTCTTCAGTGACCCATACTTCGCCGTGCTGGTATGGATTCATTGTCCCCGCGTCTACGTTTAAATAGGGATCTATTTTGACCGCGGAGACCTTCAGCCCAGAGGATTTGAGAATCCTTCCTATGGAGGCAGTGGTTATTCCCTTGCCTAGGCCACTCATTACTCCTCCAGTGACGATGATGTATTTGGTCAGAGTTTCTCCCTCCTTAGATCTATCATCTGCTCCACATCTGGTCCGTTGCTAATCAGAGTTACCGGGACCTTTAGCCTATCTTCTAAGTCTTCTATGAACCTCTTAGCCTCTCTCGGTAATCTATCGTAATCGTCTTTTCCAGCAGCGTCTGGGAATAGCTTATCCACATTAGTTATTGCAATTTGAGTAGCGCCGTTTATTAGGACAGCTCTCTCAGCCAACTCGAAGTCGAACAATCCAATCCTTCTCCTCCTACCCGTCACTGTACCGTATTCTACTATTCCCATTTCTTCCGCTCTTTCTGGAGGTATTTCGTTTTTGAGAGGACCCTCTCCTACTCTAGAGACATAGGACTTGAAGACCACTATTACCTCTTCCACGAATTTAGGTCCCAACCCAACGTCTGCTAGGAACGTAGACGCTGTGGTATCCTTGCTGGTAACATATGGATATGTGCCATAGAGCAAAGACAATCCGAAGCCCTGGGACCCCTCTACCATTATTTCTTTCCCTTTCTCGATCCCTTCTCGAAGTATTAGTGGTACATCGCCAAGCAGTCTAGATATTCTTTTGTCCTCTAAGTCTTTAGCTAATTTTAGCCTTCTGTAGACTCTTTCCGCATTCGCGGGGCCGCATCCACTTCCTGTCGTTCCTATTTCCTTTTTTAGAAAACCTTTCGAGTCCTCCTCTATGTGCCTTCGCTCTATTATGCCACATCTCTCGTCTATTTTTATCCTGTTTTCTACTCCAGTGATTTCAATTTCCCTAAGGAGGACCTCTGGATTTATCAGGACCCCAGCCCCAATTAGGAGCTGTGCTCTCTCCTGAACGAATCCACAGGGAATTAGTCTGAGGGGGTATCTTTTCCCACGATATTGAACTGTGTGCCCAGCATTTGGGCCTACTCCAGCTCTAGCCACCATATCCACTTCGTCTCTTAAGGAGAGATAAGCAGTCACTTTTCCCTTGGCCTCGTCTCCGAATTGTCCTCCTGTAACTATAGTCACCGACATACTATATCCCAATTAAGAACATATGAAAGTGGAATAAAGTTTTTCCTCGAGACTGAGATCCAGAGAGATGAGGCCCGAGACTTCGACGGCTTCCGAAAACGAAGTCGGAAGATTTCGAATGAAGTGATGGAAAGCAATAAGCGCGTCGATCAATTCAGGGATTGTCAATTCAGAGCGAGGTCTACGGACTGAGTGAGGGAGATCCGAATGAGCGACTTAATTCTGCATGGAGACGTATACTCCTGTCTAGATCAATTAGAGGACAATTCGATAGCTGTAGCTATCACATCCCCACCTTACTGGAAACAAAGAGACTACGGGTTCAAAGATCAAATAGGACAAGAGAAAACTCCGGAGGAGTACATAGGTAGATTAGTCACGGTATTTGATAAATTGAAACACAAAATTCGTGACGATGGAGTCTTCTTCCTCAATATAGGAGATAAGTATCTGAATAGATATGGGAAATCCCAATTGCTTCAAATTCCATACAGGGTAGGATATCACATGGAGAAAAGGGGATGGAACTTGAAGGACATCTTGATCTGGTACAAACCGAATCACATGCCCTCTCCAGCGAAGGACAGATTCACGAACACATACGAACCGATACTGGTTTTCACTAAGAGCGAAAGAAGAAGTATCTACAATGGAAAGGAGAGAATATTGAGGGTACCATTACAACAGACACCTTGGAGACATACTGCAGTATTTCCTGAGAGATTGGTTGAAGAAATGCTCAAGAGAGTAGAATTAAGGAGCGGAGATCTGGTACTAGATCCATTTGCAGGAACAGGAACTGTTGCTGTTGTTACAAATAGAATTAGGAGCAACTCATCCAAAGAGATAAGCTCCATAATGATAGAGGGAAGTAAATACTTCGTCGGTGTAATCCAGGAGAGAACCGGAATAAAAAACTTGGTTAGAGTACCAAACATGGAATATGGATGGGCTCCTGTTAGAGAAGAGAGGCTACCAGAAGTGGAACCTATGGAAATTCTCACAGACGAACACGGGGAAGTTTTCATTGCCAACACAAGCGATGAATTTCTTTCGGCACTGAAAGGAATTACTACATCCAGATTCAAGAATTTCCACAGAGAGGATGCTCTTTACTTCTTTGGGGTTAAGAAATGGACCTTATTGGACCTATACTATGCACACTCGATTCTCTATGAAGGATACGTCTTGAGAAACACTCTGGTAGTCTCCAGAGAGGGAGACTGGTACCCAGTTTTCATGTTCGCTAGGGACAGCACCAGAACCGAATACAGGTTTTACCTAGACCGAGTTAGAATAGCTCCCAAGGCTAGAGAGAAGAGGAATTGGTGGAAAGAGGAATTCTCTGGACTCAGAGTGAAGGACACATCCGGAAAAATCAAGAAGGAGGGAAGAATACTCGAAATAATCGAGAGATACGAAGATGGCTTTCCT
>QMUK01000039.1 GCA_003660555.1 Thermococci archaeon | reverse complement strand
GATCAAAGAAGAAGATTTGAAGAGAGCTAGAATAGAAGAGTACGTGATTGGGCCTGTATTCAACTTAGACTTCTTTTACTCTCCCATAATGGAGGAGGAGCACGGTATAGGACTAGAACTCCTGGGAATAGATTGGAGGTTCGAGACTAGTTTGGACGGACACGTTAGAATACCTGCAGCCCAACAACTCACTTTGCCAGAGAATCAATTCGAGCCGGAATACGTGGTTTGTGGTCATTCCTACTCTACTTTAAGGGAAAGCCTTCTGGAGAGAGCTTTTGAATTGGGTGAGAAGTACGTAGAAGCTACTAAGAAGTACTACCCCCCTGGGATAATAGGCCCATTCACTCTTCAGACCGTAGTAGACAAAGACCTCGAGTTCTACATATACGACGTGTCCCCTAGGATTGGGGGAGGAACGAATGCACACATGAGCATTGGCCATCCATATGGGAATTCTCTCTGGAGATGTCGAATGAGTACTGGGCGGAGGATTGCCCTAGAAATAAAACTTGGACTTGAGAGAGGAGAGTTAGAAAAACTGGTGACCTAAATGTTTCACATGGCATCCGAAGAGGAGATAAAAGCAGGAAAGACGACAGATATATACTTCCTGAGGACTGTAGAAATAATAAAAAAGAAAAGAGCTGATAAAATAGTATCTGCGGAAGTAACAGCCCAAAGTCTTCCAGACAATTGGGAGTGGGCTGTCTTTTCTGGACTAGAGGAGGTCGTGAGACTCTTCGAGGGGGTAAACATTGACCTCTATGCCATGCCAGAGGGGACCGTTTTTCGTGAGAAGGAGCCAGTAATTAGGATAGAGGGGTTCTACACTGAGTTCGCTGTCCTAGAGACTCCTCTACTTGGATTCATATGCCAAGCCTCTGGCATATCCACTAGGGCTGCGAGATGTAAGCTAATAGCTTGGGGAAAAGCAAAGCTCCTCAGCTTCGGAGCTAGGAGAATGCATCCTGCAATTTCTCCAATGATAGATAGGGCAGCATACATCGGTGGCTTGGATGGGTTCTCAACCATTGGGGCCGAGAAATTAACTGGGGAGAGAGCTTCAGGAACTATGCCCCACTCCTTAATCTTGATCTTCGGAGACCAAGTAAAAGCCTGGAAGGCCTTCGATGAGGTAATGCCCGAGGAAGTTCCCAGAATATGTCTGTGCGATACTCTCTGGGACGAGAAAATAGAGAGTTTAATGGCCGCTAAGGAAATAAGGCCTCAAGGAGTTAGATTGGATACCCCTTCCTCTAGAAGAGGAGACATGCGAGAAATAGTGAAGGAAGTGAGATGGGAGCTAGATTTAAGAGGATACAAGGATGTGAAGATATTCGTGAGTGGTGGAATTAAGGAAAGAGATCTGAAAGAGCTAATAGATGCTGGGGCAGAGGGATTCGGAATTGGAACTTGGGTTAGCAATGCTCCCTCAATAGACTTCGCTCTAGACATAGTGGAAGTCGAGGGAAAAGCTTTCTCCAAGAGAGGGAAAGCTTCGGGAAAGAAACAAGTTTGGGTTTGTGAAAATCAGCATAGATTAATCACCTCTTGGAACGAGGAGTTAAGAGAATGTCCTAGATGTGGATCTGAGATAAAACCTCTACTGAGGAAGTACATAGAAGGAGGAGAGATCGTAGAGGAGCTGCCTCCCGCTAGGAAGATAAGAGAGTACGTATTAGAACAACTCAAGTCGCTCAGAGAGACCAATAGGCAGAAAGGACTTCTTTGATTCTTTCTAATTCCTCAGTCTTTTTGTGTGGAATCTCAATCTCCTTATCCGAGGAGTAACCAGATATGACAGAATAGGAGAGTTTTCCTATCAAATTGAGGTTATATCCTCCTTCTAGTGCAATGGTAATCTTAGGTGCCATTTCCCTGAGCTTGGAGGCGAAATATCTGAATCCCCTCTCCGTGACCCTGAGGCTGGAGATGTAATCTTCTTCATGGCAATCAAATCCACAGGAGACCAGAAGATGGTCAGGAGAGAACTGATCCGCTATCGGAAGCACTATCTCCTCGAAACAATAAGAATAGGTCTCGTCTCCAGCTCCAGGAGGAAGAGGTATATTTACTGTATAACCTTCTCCCTCTTCAGCTCCGACTTCCTCTGGGAATCCAGTTCCAGGGTAAAGGGTTCTCCCGTCTTGATGTATTGAGACATATAATACGTCCTCTCTTGAATAGAATATCTCTTGAGTCCCGTTTCCGTGATGGGCGTCCCAATCCAATATCATGACTTTTCTGGCTTTCCCTTGGTCTATTAGAGATTCGGAGGCTATAGCCACGTTATTGAATATACAGAAGCCCATCCCCTTGTCTTTAGTTGCGTGATGTCCTGGAGGCCTATTCACCACAAAGCAATCCTCTCCAGAGAGGGCTGCTTGTCTTACTCCAGATGCTGAGAGGAGAGCTATAGAAAATGAGTCCCTGCACAAATAAGTATCTGGATCTAGGGCTTCTCCTCCTTCTCTGGAGAACTCCTCCACGAAGTTCACGTAATTCGGATCGTGGACTAACTCTAGGATTTCTCTGCTCTCCTCCTTTGGTTCAATGTAATCTGATATTCCTTTGCTTTTTAGGTAATTTATTATTCTCTCTACCCTTTTCGGATTCTCTGGATGGTATGGGTTGCAAGAATGACCTAGGTATTTAGGAGAGTAGTATATCCTCAAGGCGTGGCCCCTCTCGCGGAGTGAAGTGAAATAGAAAAAAGTTACTATTGGTCTCTTGGATTCAACGTCCGAGTTCAGATGAAATTCAAGAGATCTCCATAAACTCCACTACATTGCAATTACTGTCGCTAATGGTCTCTGAACATAGCTTTCATACATTTCGATTGGAAAAGAAAAAGATCGTGGAGGGACAATGACTTTGAATCTAAAGGAGCGGGCATGCCAATAGTCATGAGGAACTATCACATGAGAATGAAGAGTATAGATGGCAAAAAACGGGGTGTTGAAATTTATCTCCGGAACATCCTGTGAAGACGAGGGAGTACTAGTCATCAAACCTGTCTGAATTCGCTATGCCAGAATGTGCTTTGAATGGTTTTCCACGTTAAAAGATTGATAAGACTAAAGATCTAAATACTCATGGAAATCACGAGATCAAACTTCTCGCCTAAAATGGGAATAAATGCTAGGTGATGGGTCATCATCATTTTTTCTTATAACTCTTTTCTATTATTTCATCTACTTCGAAGACATAGACGGGTTTCCAACCGTGGGAGTCCCTGTGGTACAGATCGTGAAGTAAATTGCAGTATTCATAGTACAATCCACTCTCGTCTATTTTGACTCTACACCTCAACTCTATGGTCTCTTCAGGAGAAGTCGTGATTAATATGGAAGCTCTGCCCGTAGACCTAATGTTCTCCCAAGTGTTTCCCATGAACATCTCTTGGGCAACTAGCTTCAAGAGATCGACTCTATCTAGATGATACACTTTTTTCAACATGAATTCCCTAGATTCCTCCCAAGGTTTCTTTACATGGAGTTTCAGTTCCTTAACTGTCTCTTCCAGGAGGGATTCCCTGACTGAGAACGTGATCATCTTTCTAGCGCAGTTCGGACCTCTTGGCCCACAGGTACAAACCACTGGGGTCAATATCTCAGTTAAATAGAATTGATTGAGATTTCTGAAATCTAATTCTCCAGAGTAAAGCTTCCTCCTGAACTCGAAGATTCTCAGGTAGGATTCAGGTACCTTCAACGATTCCCTTCGGATCCTCAATGCTAAATCAAATAAAGGTTCCTCCGCAACAGTCCGGGACAAGAGGGAGAGAGTTGGGGAAGAGACTGGCTTTAACATTGCTCGTGGTATGGGTATTTGGACTCTCCACTGGAATATACTTGGGAAAATCGCTAGAGGGGAAAGAGGAACTAATAGGAGACAGGGAACATCTCGGAATAGTGAAGTCCATGATCTCCTCATCTGAAAAGAGGATATGGATAGCAGTCGCCTGGTGGAAGTATGACCCAGATGATCCAGATGATCCAGCGAACGATGACATACTATCTCTCATAGAAGCTAAGAAAAGAGGAGTAGACGTAAGGGTCATAATCAGAGATCCAGAGAAGGACGAGATGAATAGGCCGGCTGTAGAATTGCTTCTCAGAGAGGGAATAGAGGTGAGATTCGCAGAGGAGTTGCATTCCAAGATCTACTTAGTAGACGAGAAAGTGCTCGTTACCTCCATGAATGAAACCGAAAGTGCCCAGAAATACAACTTAGAAGCTGGGATCCTAACTGATGATCCATCTGTAGTAAAAGAGGCTGAAAGGTTATTCCTAAAGTACTGGGAGATTTCATCAGAACCGGATTCTCAGTGAACTCAGATAAGAAGGAGAAAAAATGCTACCTCCAGAATAGCTCAGGGTATTCGAGCACGTTATATACCAGTATCCAGAATAACAACCAAAATATGAGTGTCGTGCCCAAGCTAGTCCCCTTGAACTCAAGCTTACCTACTTCCCTCAACTTGAGTAGAAGGTAAACCGAGAACATGAAGATCAATAGGGGTATTGACGGGTAATACCCTAACCAAGAGATTAAGCCGGAGAGTGTTCCTAAGAGGATTCCCAAGAGGATCAGTAGGGCTTCGCTCCTATCCATGTCTACACTTCCCCCATCCAAATTAACTTCCGAGAAGAAAAGGCTTGCGGTCGGTGTCTCCATGAGAGAGTTGGGAGCTTTGGATGTGAGTTTCCTCTCCAAAGAGATCAACGAGGAGTGTTCCGGATCGATAGTGGATAAGGTTTATGAAGCTCCGCTAGGAGCCTTCAGAGTGAAGACTTACGGTAAAGGAAGGAAGGACCTTATAATACTCGGGAACGCAGTTTACCTGACTAAATACAAGTATCCCTCAACTGAGACTCCATCGAATCGATCCATGTTCATTAGGAAGAGACTGAAGGGAGAGAAAATATTAGAAGTAAGACAAATTGGATTTGACAGGATAATTTCCATTGATTTCGGAGAATATGCTCTAGTAGTAGAGTTGTTCGGAAAGGGAAATCTGATTCTCCTAAGAAATGGGAAAATAGAGTGGGCCCTTCATCCTAAGAGGTGGAGACACAGATCTCTCGTTAGAGGAGAGGAGTATTCTCCTCCACCAGAACCAAAAATAAATCTTCTAGAGATGAGAATATCAGATGAAGTTTTGTCATTATTAAGGAAAGAGCCAGCTTCAAAAGTATTGGCAATTAATGGACTTGGAAGCTTATATGCAAAGGAAATTTGCCTTAGAGCTGGATTAGATCCTCTTTCAGAGCTAAAAAGTAGTGAAGAAGTGGATCTCCTAATAGAGGCAATGAAGGGACTTTCGAAATCAATTGAAGAGCCGGATCCAAGGCTGATTTTAGAGGGAAATGAGGTCATAGATGTTACTCCGATTCCACTAGTGTGTTACAAAGAGAAAGAACAAATCAGAGTAGAGAAATTCAACTACGGAGTAGATGAGATGTTTT
Source organism: Thermococci archaeon (assembly GCA_003660555.1). GTDB lineage: Archaea > Hadarchaeota > B88-G9 > B88-G9 > B88-G9 > B88-G9. Next base: position 5,154 of record QMUK01000039.1, on the reverse strand, counting down.
CAAGAGAATACTTCCGAAAAGTCTCGAAGAGTGGTCTAGAGGAGGAACTAATCAAATTAGAGAAGATACTTCAAGAACAGATTAGTAAGTATAAAGAGCTTTCTTTGGAGGAGGAGAAAGCTAGAAGGAAAGGAGATCTGATTTCATCGAATATAAACAGACTGAATGCCATACTAGAGGAAATGAAGGAACTTGGGGAGAAAGAGAGAGTGGTAGAAATACATGGGGAGAAGGTCTTGCTGAGAGCCAATGGAGTATTCAATTCAGCGTCCTCATATTACGAGAGAGCTAAGAGAATAAGAAAGAAGCTTAGGGGATTAAACAGGGCAATAGAAGAAACCAAATCGAAAATAAGTAAGATAAAAGAAGAAATAAGAGGAGAGGCGGAAAGCATAGAGGAGGGGTTAATGGAGAGATTGATCACAGTGAAAAGGAGGAGAAAGAGAGAGTGGTACGAGAGATACAGGTGGTTCTTCACGTCCAGAGATCACCTAGTCATAGGAGGGAGGGATAGGAAAACCAACGAAGAAATTGTAGAGAAGAGAATGGATAGAGACGACCTATACTTCCATGCCCAGATACAAGGAGCTCCTCATGTAGTCTTAAAGACTGGGGGTGATGAGATATCAAAAGAGGAAATAGAGGAAGCTGGGATCTTCGCAGCCTCCTTCTCTAGGGCATGGAGAGAGAAACTGCACTCCATGGAGGTATTCTGGGTTAGACCGGAACAAGTGAGCAAGAAAGCCCCTTCTGGAGAATACCTTCCAAGAGGTTCCTTCCTAGTTAGGGGCAAGAGGAACTACCTGAAAGTCGGGTTGAAACTCGGAATCTGTTTCTACAAGGACAAAGTGATGTGTGCCCCGTTAAGAGCCATGAGAGGATTTTACCTAGAGATAGAGCCTGGAGATTCGAGTAAGGATGAGATTTCAAGAATAGTAGCAAGAGAATTTAAGGAGAGAATGGGGATAGACCTAGAAGTAGATGAAATAATGAGGTCTTTACCACCAGGAGGTTCTAGGATTTGCGGACTTGGAGAGAGTACTTCCCGTTCAAACCATATGATCAACAAATAGAGTTGATCTCTCTAATACAAGAGGCAATTAGTTCTGGAAAAAGCCTAGTAGTAGAGGCTCCAACTGGAATTGGGAAGACTGTAAGCGTGCTGTCTTCTTTTCTTCCATTTAGGGAAGAGTATAAGTTGATATGGACGTGTAGAACACACAGTCAAGTAGAGAGAGTCTTAGAGGAGCTATATAGGATAAAAGAGTTCTCAGGAGAGGAGTTGTCTGGAATAGGTGTACTGAACAGGAGAGACATGTGTGTGAACCCCTCAGTTAGGGAAATTTCGAAGAGTCCGAGAGAGGCTGTTGTAGTTTGTAAGGAGTTCAGGAAAATAGGTAGGTGTCCCTTTCATAGGAAAATAAGTAAATCGGAAATTAATGAAATTTTAGAGATTGGGATACTTCCCCCCTCTCTCTTACTCAGAAAGTGTGAGGAAATGGTGATTTGTCCCCACGAGGTCTTCGTCTCCCTTGCCTCTGAGGCAGACGTAGTAGTTTGCAACTATCATCACTTCTTCAATCCTGAGATAGCACCCTCATTCCAGAGTAAATTGGGTATATCCATGGGAGAAGTAGTCCTAGTTGTAGATGAAGCCCATAACCTAGAGAAATTCTCATCTGAAGTACAAAGTAAGGAGATTACTGAGAACACTCTGAATAGAGCTTCAAAAGAGGCTAAGGAATTCGAGGCAGAGGAGGAATTCAAAGAGGCTAAGGAATTCCTAGAAGATCTAGTGGAGAAGAACCTGAAGAGAGGTGCGGAAGTTCTAATCCCGTGGGAATACGTTGAGACTAGTGAAGAAATAGATGAACTAGGGGAGGAATTAATTTTTATTGGAGAGGAGGTGTGGGCTGAGAGGATTTCACTGGGAAAAAGACCAGTGTCTTATCTGCACTCAATTGGAGTCTTTCTGCTCAAACTCTCCTCTGTTAAGGGCTCAAGAGAATATGCTCTCTTTATTTCCAAGGAAAATGGTCTGAAATTCGAAGTAGTTTGCCTCGATCCAAGCTTGATTGGAGGAGTGCTAGAGGAAGTGAGATCTTCCGTTAGTATGAGTGGGACCATAGATCCAAATGCCTACTCGAGAGTCATGGGACTTGATTCCCCAATGAAAGGGAAGTTCGAGTGTCCTTTCCCGCAAGAAAATAAACTCACTCTAATAGTGAGAGGCGTAAGTAGTCTCAAGAGGATGAGAACAGAGAGAACCTATGAGAAAATGGTCACCGGAATAGAAACATGCTGCAAGTACACACCAGGGAACGTCTTAGTGTTCTGTCCATCTTACGAGGTCTTAGATGGAGTCTTATCCCTACTGAGTGATAAAATAAATGGGAAAAAAGTCTATTTCGAGTCCAAGGAGAAAGACAGTCAGGAAATAAAGAGAGAGATGAAGGAATTCAAAGAGAGAAGTACCAGAGGTGGAGCAGTTTGGATAGGAGTTATGAGGGGAAGATACAGCGAAGGAGAGGACTTCCCTGGATTAGAGGCCAATTCGGTTTTACTCCTTGGAATCCCTTATCCAGAGAGAACTCCTAGAGTAGAGGCTCAAATTAGATACTACGAGGAGAAGTTTCCGGGAATTTGGAGAAGAGAGAGGAGAGGAGGGTATTACAAGAGAATTTCTCTAGGGGAGTACTACGCCTACTGGCTTCCTGCTTATTACGCATTGAATCAAGCTGCCGGCAGGGTTCACAGGTCGAAGTCAGACAAGGGAGCAGTGATATTCATGGATTACAGGGTAAAACAGCCCAAAGTCTGGGAAAACCTAAATCCTTGGATAAAGAAGGGTGCTAAGATAGTTTCAATAGAGGAAATGCCCTTTTACCTCAGGAGGTTCTGGATTGGTGAATAGTCAAGAGGTGGTGGTTCACATTCTCTCTCGACTTGAGAGGGGTGGTTCGGTAAAGGAAGTGGTGAACAGAACGTTGGACTCTCTAGGGGTAAGGGACCCAAAGATACGGGGGTTCATATACTCATACGTTTTCGAAATAAGCAGGAGGCGAAACTTAATAGACTTCCTAATCAATAGGAACGTATTGACTAAGAGGAAGATAAGCAGAGAAGTGTGGAATATCTTGAGAGTGGCCACTTTTGAAATGAAGGTTCTAGGAGAGAATCCAGCAAAGGTCACGAACTTAGCTGTTGAGATGGCCAAGAAATTCGGTGATTGGGAGGCAAAGTTCGTCAACTCGATTTGCTTCTCAATAGAAGAAGAGGAAATAGAAGAACTACTCGATGAAATTAAAGAAGAGACTAAGAGGGTTGCGTTGGAAGAGGGGCATCCAGAGTGGTTTGTGGAATACCTCTTCATGACCTTTGGAAAAGAAGAGGGATTGAAAATACTAGAGGCAAATAATTCAAAACCTCCGATATGGATCAGGGTTAACACCCTGAAAGTAGAGCCAGAAAAACTAATAGGAATACTGGAAAAAGATGGGATAGTGTGTGAAATGGACGAGGACTTCTGGGACGTCCTAATAGTTAGGGAGCAGAAGATACCGGTGGTGAGAACTAAAGCCTACGGAGAGGGATTGTTCATGCTACAAGACAAAGCTTCTTGTTCTGTGGCACACGCCCTAAAGCCAGAACCAGGGGAGGTCATCTTAGACATGTGTTCGGCTCCTGGAGCGAAATCCACCCACCTAGCCCAGCTAATGGGAGATGAGGGCAAAATATACGCGTATGACACATCAAAGAGAAGGTTAGAGAGGTTGAAAGGTCTGGCGAAAACTCTAGGGATAAGGAGTATTGTTCCAATTCTAGGAGACTCGAGGAAAGCTGAAATTAGTAGAGTAGACAAAGTTTTGTTGGATCCTCCCTGTTCTTCCACGGGGAATTTCAGAGACAATCCACAAGCTAGGTGGTGGTTTTCTCCGAAGAGATTGAGGGGATTAGTCAAACTCCAGGAGGAGCTCTTGAAGAAGGCCAGAGAGTTCGAAGTTCTCACCTCCTACTCAACTTGTTCGGTTTTAGTCCATGAGAACGAGATGCTTTTGGAGAAGTTTCACGATTTTAGACCAGTAAATCCAAACGTGAAGGCTAGTTATGGGATAAAGAAATTTTTGAAGATTGAATTCAAGAATTGGAAGAAGTATAGGAGGTTCTATCCTCATCTACATAACACAGATGGCTTCTTCCTCAGCTTGCTTGAGCCAAGCTAACTTGACTGGAATTCTGGAGATGTCAAAGTAAAAGTCATCTTTTCGTTGGAGAATACAACTTCTCAAGATATTTCATTAATTCTTTGTCGTTTAATCCTTCTATGAAATCTCCTGGATTTCTTCCATTTATCGAGGTTTTAACAGTCTGGAACTTTAGTGCAGTCTTCCCTAAAGCTCTCAATAAGTCGTCTTCTATTCCGAATATATCATTGAGTAAAGAAATGTCCTCGGGAACCGGTATAGATCCTCCGAAGTCCTTTCTAAACCAATGTCCTACGGTATGTCTGTAATTCTCAGGGAACTTTTCAGTAACTTCTCTGATGCTCAGACCCCTATTCCTCCTGAGGATGTTCAAGTATTGGGCCACTATTGGTTGATTTATTTTATATAGTCTCGTTTTCGTGAAGTACTCTCCGATGAGTAATTTCCTAGCTCCAGGAGAGGCCCCCCAATTAATTCTTTCTAATCCTTTGAATTTGCTTTTGGTTTCCTTTCCCCTTCTACTTTTTTCTTCTAGTTTGCCAGTCTCCACTAGTTCTCCTAGATTGTAATTCTCTTTGTTCAACTTCTCATATGTTTTCAACACTTCGTCCGGTTCTTCTACTCTGGGTAGCGTTCTAGAGTCTTTCCAGAGAGTAGCTCCACATGATGGGCATGTGTTCTCTCCTAGGGGATCGTAGGGTTCCTCTAATTCTGAGTTACATATGGGACACTTGAATGTCAATCCCCTAGATATCAATTCTTCTCTACTCGGATGAAGAACAAACTCCAGAGAGGAGAGACCATTCCATTGGACGGCAACTATTTTAGGAAAGCCATCTTCGTATCTCTCGATTATTTCGAGTATTCTTCCCTCCTTCTTGATTTTTCCGGATGTGTCCTTCACTCTGAGTCCAGAGAATTCCTCTTTCCACCAATTCCTCTTCTCTCT
>QMUK01000038.1 GCA_003660555.1 Thermococci archaeon | reverse complement strand
TAGACCTAAGCGATGACTACTATTTAATAAATGACGTCAAATTAGGCAAAGGGAACATAGACCACATCGTGCTAGGACCAAATGGAGTATTTGTAATCGAGACGAAGAACTACTCCGGAAAGATAATTTGCAATGGAGACGTGTGGATGAGGCATTATGAAAAGGGATGGAGGGTGAACAAGTGGGGTATACCTTATTGGGGGCCAGAGGAGGACAGAGAAATATCTAGTCCGAGTATGCAGGTAAAGCTCAATGCTCTGAAAATCAAGAGGCTAATAGGAGAGAAATTCAAAGGGAAAATAACGTGGATTGAAGGGATAGTAGTATTCACGAATCCTGAAGTAGAGTTAGAACTAAGGAGTCCGACAGTCAGGGTACTGAGGATAGAAGAGTTGTGTGACTACATCTCTAGAAAGGAATCAGAAATGAGGCTCTCTCAGGCTGAACTAGAATCCATTGCTGAATGTATCCTCAGCCTATCCGGAGAGAATTTAGAGTTGAATTGGAGAATTGCTCCTATGGAAGAATTGATTCCATTACCTGGAGATAGCTGAATTCCGTTAACCTATGGGGCATGAAATATCGTCTTTATCACTTCGACTTCATTCCGCCAATTTCAAACGAAGATTCGTTCTTCTCTTTGACTGCAGCAGTTATCAAAGCTTGCACGCACACTCATACAATTAATCTGATTCTTCCTTTTGATAGCTTCACCTCCAACAGACCTAGTGGTCGCTCAATTTGCCCTCGACAGGAGTTGAAGTTCCAGAGACCCAAATCTTTAAACCGAGTTGAAACTCTTTCAAGAATCGTGTCCTTTAAACGAGTCTAAGGAGAAAGAAGATCTCTTCAGCCTGAAATTGGGACAAACTGAGAATAGAGGGGGTCCAATTGAGGATTAGGTGCGAGGAATGCGAAGGTACTGGGGAAATAGTGGTTTCTTGGATGAAGTGTGAGGTTTGCAGTGGAACGGGAAAAGTAAAGATGAGAAAGGGGGGAATTGACGAACTAATAGATGTTAGAACTTGCGAGAAGTGTGGAGGAAAAGGAAAAATAGAGAGGAAGGAAATATGCCCTTCCTGTGATGGCCATGGAGAGAAAACAGTCTGTGACCTATGCAAAAATGAGATAACAGAATTCGATGACCTAGAAGTCTGTAAAGAGTGTGACAAGAAAATAGTAAGGATATTGGACGAAACCTGTGACTACGAGGATGTGTTCCAAAACAAAGTCTATAAAGGAAAAGTGACTAAAGTAGAAAAAATAGGATTCTTCGTTTCCCTGAATTCTAACGTCGTAGGTCTTATAAAAAGAAAAGAAGCCAAAAGAGAGCTGAAAGTAGGGGAGGAGGTTGTGGTAAAAGTCAAGAGTGTTAGGCCAAAGGAGATGGAAATAGACTTCACTCTATCTGATGCAAAGGGCAAATTGGAGAAGAAGGTAAAGAAGGAAATAGAATCTGTCGATATACTTAGTCTTAGGGATCTAATAGGTAGGAAAGTAAAAATACTTGGAGAAGTAATTCAAATACAAGTTACCGGTGGTCCCACCGTCTTCACAATAGGGGATGGGTCCTCCCTCACTTGGGCAGTGGCCTTCGGTTCCCCTGGGATGAGAGCGTATCCGCACGTCTCTACTGGGGACCTAGTAGAGGTAATAGGCAGAGTGACCTCCCACTTCGATAAGATACAATTGGAAATAATGCGAATGGAGAAACTATGGGGGAAGGAAGCAATCGATCTGAAATCAGAAATAAACAAGAAAATAGAGGAGAGATCAAAACCGAGTAAAATTCAGTTTTTAGTGGAAGACGAGACCTTAGTGAAGTTGAGGAGGAAATTGGAGGAGGCGGCTAGAGAAATTAAAAGGGCTGTTTTCAGTGGTAGGCCAATAGTAGTGAGACACCACTGGGACGCTGACGGTACTTCCTCGGCTATAGTCTTGGAGCAGGCTCTCCTTCCCCTAATAGAGAAGAATATCCCAGACCCAGAGGCGAAATGGCACTACTACAAGAGAATTCCAAGTAAAGCCCCATTTTATGAATTAGAGGATGTTCTTAGAGATCTATCAATCTCAATAGAGGACAGGGACAGATTCGGACAGAAATTTCCTCTGATAGTTCTCCTTGATAATGGGTCAGGTGAAGAGGATTTGCCTGCTCTCAGGAGACTCAAAGCTTACGGTATAGAAGCGATAGTCGTAGATCATCACTTTCCCTCAGAGAAGGTAGAAGAATACGCTTTGCACATTAATCCTTACCTAGTAGGAGGGGATCAGAACCTAACCACTGGCGTATTGGCCACTGAGCTAGCTAGGATGATCTCTCCTTCGATAACTGATAAAGTGAAACACGTGCCAGCGGTCTCCCTAGTTGCTGACAGGTCTGAGCACCCCTTGCTAGAGGAATACCTAAAGCTAGCTGAGAGTAAGGGACTAAGCAGGGAGGATTTAGAAGTAATAGCCGAGGCAATAGATCACGAGGCTTATCATCTCAGGTTTCTTCCCGGTAGAGGAATAATAGAAGACATACTTGGCCTGGGGAATCTAGAGAGGCAAAGAAAACTCCTTGATATAATCTGGGATGAAGTGAGGAGGAAAAAGGAGGAGAGGCTTAGAAGCGTACTCAAGAGCGTTAAATCAATTGAAATGAATGGAGTGTTGCTTAACACCTTGGACGTGGAGAAATACTCTCAGAGGTTTCAGTATCCTCCTCCTGGGAAGACGTGTGGAATAGTCCACGACGAACTAGGGAAGAACAGGGAGAAAGTAGTGACAATTGCCCATGGACCTGATTTCGCTGTGATCAGGATAAAAGGGCTCAAAGTGAATCTGAACGAAATAATAAACTCTTTGAAGAGAGAGATGCCATACGCTGAAATTGACGGGGGAGGACACGAAGCTGCAGGATCCATAAAGTTCGTGGAGGGATACAGGAAGGAGGTACTAGAGGGGTTGGCCCTTAAAATCACTAGTAATTCTCATTAGGTAAGAGGCCTTCTCAATGAGCTCCATTCTGTCCAAAGCTTCCCAAACGTCTTTCCCTGAGGTAACGGCCCCATGACCCCTCCAAACCACGCAGTACTTCTCTATCCTCTCTGAAGTTCTACGAGCGAGATCTATGCTGCCTGGGTCTCCTTCTATTACGTCTATACCCCTTGGGAAGTAGTACCTCATTTCTGGTAATATTTCCACTAGCTTTGGTATTTTCTCCGGATCGATTATGGAGAGGGCTATTACCTCCTTGGGATGGGCGTGTATCAAAGCCTCATGCTCCATTGAGGAGTGGCAGAGCAAATGGGTGGGAAGTTCAGACGTTGGTTTTCCTCTCCCATGGACTAGTAGTTTTCCCTTTTTCGCTTTAATCAGGAGGAAGTTTCCTCTTCCTCTTGAGAGATCCCTCATTCTACTTCCAGACGGAGTAATAAGGAGAGTCATCTCCGGACCTTCATAGTATGGTATTTCCAGCTCTCTAGTTGGCTTAGGAAATTCATCTAAGTCCAACTTGACTGAGAGATTTCCTCCTGAGGCCTCAGCCATCCCTAGCTCTACCAGTATACTAGCTACTTCCCTTAGCTCTTTCTCTACTTCTGCGAGAGAGTTTCTAGGAGCCAATTCTCGTAGTCCTCCTGTATTTCCTTAAGTTCAAGAGCTACTATCTCTGGAACTGTGTAATTATGTATTTTCTTTATTTCTCTTTCTAACTCTGGATATTTTTCCGAAGAAGTCTTTATTATTAGCAATATCTCTTTCGATTCCTCTATTTTTCCTTTCCACCAATAAGAGCTAGTTATTTTAGTTCTTTGTATGCAAGCGGCTAGTCTCTTCTCCAGTAGAGTTCTGGTTATTCTTTCGGCTATTTCTTCCGAATCGGTAGTTGTTAAAACTGCGTAAAGCATATTCATCCCCACTCCCCAATTGACTTCCATCTGTTAAAGCTTCTCGGAGGTGAATGTGTTGATCTCCGAAGTAAGCTTCGGTGGAATTACCATAAGAGGAAAGAGATACGAACACGATGTAGTGATATTTCCCTCTGGGAAAGTCATCAAGAGGCGGAAGGAAATCTCAAAGAGAGTACATGGCACCAGTCATAAACTCGACAGAGAAGAGATTGAGTTATACTTGTCAGAAGAGGACTTCGAAGTGCTAGTAGTTGGTAAAGGAATTTACGGGGCTCTTTCACTACATGATAACGCTAAGGAAATTTTAGTCGGAAAGGAAGTCATAGAACTCAGAACTGAAGAGGCAGCCAGAGTCTTTAACGAAATGAGAGCTAAAAGGAAAGTATTGGGGATATTCCACGTGACTTGCTGATTTCAAGTGAATCCATGAGTAGGAAATACGATGATGTAGTCATTTCGGCTCCTCTTTTTATTGGGAAGCTTTCCCTTGCTTAGGAGGTCTCTATACCACTTATTTCGCTTGTTTTGTATCGTTAGGACTTTGATAACACGTCGTGACGTTTGAAGGAAATGTGTGTGAAAACCTCTATGGATTCCAAGTAGAGTAAATCATTTATAAAAGACGGAAGCTACTCATGGACATGAAAGCACTCAAGTTACTCCTGAAGGGGAGAGTCCAAAGAGTTGGGCTCAGAAGATTTTGCCTTGAGTTAGCTCAGGAATTAGGTTTATCTGGGAGGATAAGGAATTTGCCCAACGGTTCGGTTGAGATGATAATCCAAGGGGAGAAGGGGAAACTAGATGAATTCCTTTCCTCCTTAGAGAGAGCTCCTAGACCGATCTCCATAAGAGATATCTCTAAGGAAGAAATAGAGGTTGATCCCTCCCTAGAGTACTTCTCAGTTGAGTTCGGTTCCCTAGAGGAGGAGTTACAAGAGGGATTCGGAGCTATGCATTCAGTTTTCCTAGAGTATTGGGGAGAGTTCAGGGAGTTCTCGAGGAGAACTGACGAGAACTTCAAGCTCTTGACGGAGGAGATAAGAGAGGTTGGGAGGAAGGTGGATTCGGTTGGGGAGAAAGTAGAGGAAGTTGGGAGGAAGGTGGATTCGGTTGGGGAGAAAGTAGACTCAGTCAGAGATGAAATAGTAGAGACCAGAGAGGAAGTGATTAGGGAACTAAGAGGGAGTAGAGAGGACTTCAGGGAGTTCCTCTCCAGAGAGATCTCAGAAATGAGGAGAGAGATATCCGAAATAAAGGAAGCGTTGAAGAGAGAAGGAATAATCTAACTATCGCTGCTTGGTTTTCTTAATGCCTAACTTCCTCTTTTTAATATCTTTCTCATCTCTTTCCAAGGAGTAGAGAACCTCATTCTCTTGTGGTACAAGTAAATAATCCAGAGAAATATGGAAACGTAGACGGAGTGGTAAAGAACAACTGTCCAGGGGTAGTATTGTGCCTTCAGGGGATTATAGATCGTTAGAGCGAATCCCTCTAGGAGAGCAGCTATTGCCAAAAGGAAGATTGCCCAGCTGATTAAGTACTTGGATTCCCTGAGAGCTAGCAGGTACCTCCTCTTGACTTCCCTCTTTAGGTCAGAGAGGCTCATTCTCCTAAGGAGGGTTTTGAGTGAGAAGTAAATGGTTCTGAAGCCTGCGTAGGTGATTAGGTGGGTGGCTACTATGGCGAAAATCGTCGAGGAAATCTCGAAGGGGCTGTGTGGTAAGATTCCGAATTGGGCTAGAATTCTATCTCTTGGATGTGGAGATGTGCAACACTTAGTAGCAATGATTGATCCTGTGTAAAACGAGTAGGATACTGCTGGGGAAAGCATGGGGAAGAAGTACTTTATCTAAGGCCAAATTTTATGTTCGATCCAGAAGGGTATCTCGTACATGATGTAACCGTAGTGTATCTTAATTGCATAACTCACTCCGAGGAAATTGTAGTCTCTCTCGTAAGTCCTAATTATCCAGAATACGCGTGGATGCGGCGAAACAATTGAATAAACGAAGTGATATGGTCAAAGAACCGATGAGTAAAATTTCATTATGTCCAAAGAGGCATTATTCGTGAAGAACCCTAGAGAAGTGCCAAGCGAGAATCTCAGTAGGGCTCCTAGACCCCATTTCTCCGTTGGGAAAATCGCTAGACAGGTCCCCTCTTCTCCCTCGGCGGAGATATAGTGACCAATTACTGATCCGAACGTATTGAAACAAAAAGAAATAAGTAGAAGGAAGAGAATGTATTTCCCTAGGAGTCTCTCCTTCATTAGCCAGAGCTCCCAGATCCGCTTGAATCCCCTACACTATAAAATTAGTAATCCTCCTGATCAAGTCCATCAATCCTCTGAAGAACTTCTCTATGAGCGAGAGTATGCCTTCGTAGCTGTAACTGAATTCAATGGACTTCACACAAATCTTCCCTTTTTTCAAGATAGACTCAAACTTCCCGTCTCCGTCTTCGTCAATTTTTATGATCTCGCCTTCAGCGCAAAACTCATTGATTCTCCTACATACCCTGCCGTTTTCAACTATTAAATCGTACTTCCCGTCCTCGTCCCTGTCTACCCTAATCTCTTCGCCTTCTATACACTCCCAATCAGCGGTGAGGTTCGCCTCCCGATCGATTGTAATGTTTATGCTTTGCTCTTGAATAGTAAATTGACAGGGATTGTACTGAGCCAGTGCTAGGGTGATCCCAAATATCAAGGCTAGGCATGAGGTCTGAGACATTGGGATCCCCATCAACTTCTAGTGAAAAATATAAATTTGTCGACTAGGAGGGGGAGAAATGCTCGAGAGGAGGTTCTTCTCCAGGAATCCTGAAGTGGTGGCAGAGGAACTGATAGGCAAAGTGCTAGTCAGGTCTTTAGGAGGAAGAGTCCTCTCTGGAAAAATAGTCGAGACAGAGGCCTATTACGGGGAAAAGGATCCTGCATCCAGAGCAAAAAGGAAAGGGTCCATAAGGGAAAGGATGTTAGGAGACCCAGGTTTTTCCCTCATCTACGGAGTACACGGGAACTGGTTGCTCAACGTGGTCACTGGGCCGAGGGGATTTCCATCTGCTGTCCTGATTAGGGCCATAGAACCCATAGATGGGATTGAAGAGATGCTAAAAAGGAGGAAATCTGGGATTAGAGAATTAACCAATGGGCCAGGGAAACTCACTGAGGCCATGGGAATAACCAAGGAACTGAATGGAATCGACTTGACTTCTGGGAATTCTCTCCTGAGAATAGAAGATCGTGGACTTCCCCCCGGGAAGATACTGAGGAGTCACAGAATAGGTGTAAAAGAAGACATGGATAGACCTCTTAGGTTCTTCTCTGCTGAAAGCGAATTCGTCTCTAGAAGATGACTTCCACTTCCTTATCTCTACTCTTAAATCCCCTGAGTATCTCGACTTCCCTAGCTCCGAAGTACTTCTTCAAGAGGGCTATTAGCTCCTTGTTGGCTTTTCCCTTTTCAGGAGGAGATTTAACGTAAACTATGAGGAAGTCGTCCGAAGATATGACTTCTCTCCTCCCAGAGGATGGGTAGAGCTTAACTCTGATTCTCATCTCCAATTACCCCCAAGGGCACGACAATGGGCGGATCACCGAAAACCTTCACCCTGACTCTGTAAACTTCCTCGATGTTCTCTTCTGTTATAACTTTTTTTGGTCTTCCCATAGAATGTATTACTCCTTCCTTGAGGAGTAATAACTTGTCACAATATCTAGAGGCTAAATTGAGATCATGCATTACCACTACTGCTCCTTTTCCCCTGGATACTATTTCCTTGATCTTTTCCATAGTCTCTATTGAGTTCCTCATGTCCAAGTGAGAAGTTGGCTCGTCCATGAGTAATATCTCCCCCTCCTGAGCCAAAGCTCTAGCTATTAGAACCTTCTGCCTCTCTCCTCCACTCATCTTCCTCAAGTCCCTGTCCTTAAGGTGAATTGCCCCCATTTCCTCAAGGGACTCTTCTGCTATCCTCAAGTCCTTTTCGCTCTCGGGCCTCAATGGAGAGAGATGTGGGGTCCTCCCTGTGAGTACTAATTCCAAAGCAGAGAAGGGAAATTCCGGATGGAACTCCTGTGGGACCACAGATATGTGCTTGGCTATCTCCCTCCTACTCATCTCCAAGAGATCCCTGTTCCTTATTTTTATCTCCCCCTCGAACCTCAGGGCCTTGTATATGGCTTTCAGGAGAGTGCTCTTCCCAGAGCCGTTAGGGCCTATTACCCCTAAGATTTCCCCCTGAGTCAAGGAGAGGGAGACTCCCTTCAGGGCCTCTACGCTATTGTATTTCACAGATACTCCCATTAGGTTCAGAAGTGCCACTTGCTCTCCCTCCAGAGGAGGTATATCAGAATGGGCGAGCCCGTAATTGACGTGACTATTCCGACTGGTATTTCCCTGGGCGCCAAAACCAATCTGGATAAGTCATCGGCTAATAGAGTGAGAATTCCTCCCAGGAGTATTGAATTTGGTATTAAGTACTTGTAGTTTCCTCTTCCGGTTAGTAGTCTTACCAAATGTGGGACAACTAATCCCACGAAGCCTATCACTCCGGAAAATACAACTGAAACTGAAACTAGGAAGCTTGAGCTCAATAGAAATACTTTCCTGTATTTGGTTGGATCTACTCCAGTTTGCTCAGCGTATTCATCTCCGAATTGCAAGGAGTTCAGTTCTCTGTAGAAAAGGGAAACTAGGAGGAAATAGGAAGAACACACTGGAAAGAAGAAAAGGACTTGTTTCCAAGTAGAGAAGTGGAAGCACCCCATTATCCAGAGGAATATCTTGTAGAGTCTCTCCCCGCTCAAGTACATAAGTAGAGATGCCATGGAAGAGGTTAGGAAGGAAATAGATATCCCGAGGAGTATCGTCTTCTCCTTGGATGTGGAGGCCAGAACAATCAGGGAAATTGGAAAAGTAGAGAAAAGAAATGCCAATGGAATTGCGAGTTCTTCTCGGAAGAAGAAAGAAAGGGAATATCCCAGAATTGCTCCTGAGGATATTCCCAGGAGATAAGGCTCAGCTAATGGATTCCTGAATACCCCTTGGACTACCGCTCCTGCCACGGCAAGGGAAGAACCCACTAGGAAGGCCATGGTTATTCGAGGAGCCCTCATCTCGATTATTATTTCAGAGGAGAATAAGCTACTTAGCGGTATCTTGACTACTCCTATGTAAAGGGAGAGGGGGATTAGAAAAGCCAAGAAAACACAAAGAAGGGAGAAAAGGAGCCTAGGGGTCAAGTGCCTTCGCAATTTCCTTGGCCCCCAAAACTATTCTCGGTCCAGGCCTAGTAGTTAAATCTGGGTCTAAGTAGAAGACCTTTCCTTCTCTGAAGGCAGTTAGCTTCTCTCTCAGGGGAGATTCGATGGTCTCTCTTCCTCCTAAGAAGAGTATCACTGGCGGATCAATTGAGATCAATTCCTCTGGGCTCATTACGTAATATCCCTTTTCCTCAGCTAGGTTCTCTATTCCCAACTCCTCTAGGAGATTGTCCAGGAAAGTTCCCTTTCCAACTACGTATAGAGGCTCCCAGCTAAGTAGAACCAAGACTTTCCTTTCCTTGATTTCTTTTTTTCTTAGTTTCGTAATTTCCCCTTTCATCTCGGATATTATCTCAACTGCCTTTTCCTCTCTCCCTAAGATCTTCCCTAGGGTCAATATGTTCCTGTATATTCCGTTTAGGTCCTTTGGATTGAATACCACGACTTTGAATCCCAGTTCCTCTAGCCTATTCACGTATTCCAGCTGAAGGTCTCCGAAGGCCAAAACCAGGTCTGGATTCAGAGAAACAATCTTTTCTAGGTTCAGGTCTAGGAACCCACCAACTATTTCCTTTTCCCTAGCTTCAGGAGGATAATCGCAATAGGAAGTCACTCCCACTACTTTGTCTCCGGCTCCCAAGGCGAAGAGCATTTCGGTATTGCTCGGTGCTAGGGAGACTATTCTCTCTGGTATTCCTCGGAGGTAAATAGTCCTATTTAGGTCGTCTTTTATCTTCACAAATTGAACGGCTTTGTTTTCCAGTAATGATTCCTTGGTTCCATTGTTATTGCTTTCCTCTTCGTTCAGAGCTAAAGCTGATATTAGAGAGATCAAAAGGATTGTCAACAGGAGGAAATTGCCTCTCATATGCTTCCCGATTGGTTGGATGGGGTGTCCAACTATTATAAACTTACCTCCCCTCGAGGTGTCTTGAACTCGGGAGCGCCAATCCGTTTTTCAATCCTAATTTTCTCCTTTATTACTAGGGAAATTCTGTAAGTAGAGAGTCCTCCAGTAAGGTAACACCTTGAACGTCGTCTATGGATGTACTTGCTTCTCCTCCATTTTGGTCCCACTGGGTTCTGATTTCATTTCTCTGTTTTAATTTACATTCGTGATTCGCTATTCTTGGGATTGCTCCTGCTTCTCTCCCTTTGCTTTTAAGGAAAACACCTTGATGGTCCTTACTATGAGTAGAGGATATAAAGCCAAGTAAAAGGGTAGGAAGTATAGAGAGATCGTCGATTTCTCGCAGATGTATTGAGTCAATGCGAAGGCGATGAAAAATACGAACAATAGATGGAGAGAGATGAGCTCCCTCTTGACGGATTTGAGGAGCTCCGGATACTTGGAGAAGAATTCTAGGTCTGCTTCTCCCTTTAGCATTTTCCTTAGGTTTAGCTTTCTTTTTTCTTCTTCTTCCTCTTTTTTTATTTTGTCCGTGATTTCCTCCATTAGATGGAAGAAGCGGTATTTCATGGAGGAGTGGATGGTG
>QMUK01000037.1 GCA_003660555.1 Thermococci archaeon | reverse complement strand
GAAGATATTCGAGGTTCACACCAGGGGAATGCCATTAGGAGAAGACGTGAGCTTAGATGAATTGGCTGAGAGGACAGAAGGGTACACGGGGGCTGACATAGCTGCTCTGTGCAGGGAGGCTGCAATGAGGGTGCTATCACAAGGTAAAGTCAGTGAAGTCAGAATGAGACACTTCGAAGAGGCTATGAAGGAGATCAAGGGAAGTTTAGATAGTAGCGTAATGCAGATATATGAAACAATTAATAAGAGGGTGGTGAGAGAAATAGGTCAGCCGGAGCTCACCCATTACTGAGGGGTGATGGTTTGAAGGTCGCGGCTAGTAGGTTGAGAGACAAGGCAGTGGTGACCGATAAAGGTCATACGATAGGTCTCATATACGATCTGATAATAAACGAAGAGAACGGAAAGATACTCGCCTTAGTAGTGGAGCCGGAAATAGGGAAGGACATATCCAAGTTCATAGTCGACAGAGAGGGTATGATCTTAATACCATATGGCGCAGTCAAGTCCGTGAGGGAAATAGTGGTAATAGATGAAAGAGAGTTAGTTAGGAGGCAAATGTTAGCTAAAGTTCCTAGGAGATCTGGGATACCAAGATTATCTGCTCCTGAGTCAGAGTCCGTATAGAAGTCTCTCCCCCAACTCTCTCGGGAGTCCTCTTTCAGAAATTTTTTCCACTGTCAATTCAACGTCGTACTCCACTCTCCTGAAGTTCACCTCTAATTCCCCCTCCTTTATTTCCAAGACAATGAAACTAGCTCTGGGATCGAAATCCCTAGGCTGTCCAACAGATCCAGGGTTTATTACAAGTCCCTCTTTTAGTTCCCTAACCATGGGCACGTGAGTATGGCCTAGAATCAGTACTTTTCCACCACTCTCTTTTAGGAATCTCTCCAGAATTTCCTGAGGAGTCTGAGGGAAAACATATTCATCTAGGGGATTTCTAGGGCTTCCATGAAAAACAGAGAAGGTTATCCCCCCTATTGAAATCTTAAGATTTTTCCTTAGGCTTCGAAGGAAGACTATCTTCTCTTTCTTCATTACAGACCTAGTCCACCTAACTCCTTCTCTCGCCAAGTGACTGAATCCATGCGTATCTCCAGTGACTACAGCGTAATCGTGGTTCCCCATGACAGCCTGGAATCTTCCTTTCTCTGTTTCCCTTGACAGTAATTCTATTACTTCGTTTGGATCTGGGCCATAGCCAACTAAATCACCGGCACATAGCACTTTTTGACAGTCCTTGAGCTCTTTCATCACTTCATTGAGTGCCTCTAAATTGGAGTGGATGTCAGACACGACTCCTATTCTCAGGGTCTCCCCCACCAATACTTTTATCTGCTGAATAACTTTCGGGGTTCGCTTGATCGTGGGATTGATCTCCGATACTCACGACAGAATAAGAAGTATAAAAAGAGCTATGTCTCTCTTCAGGGAAGAGGGAGTGGAGCTAGTTTTGCACGCGGGAGACATAATCTCTCCCTTTACCGCTAAGTACTTCGATATAGAAATGATAGCAGTCTTCGGTAATAACGATGGAGATCGGCTTAATCTAGAAAAGAATTTCTCTAACTGTAGATTTCTAGGAGAATTCGGGGAAGTAGAGCTATCAAATGGGAAGAAGGTGTTTTTAATTCACAAATTAGAAGATTGGCTTCTGGAGGTACTGGTCAGTAGTGGGAGGTATCTGGCAATAGTCCACGGACACACCCACGTTCCAGAAATTAAGGAGTTAGGAGGGACAAAAGTAGTGAATCCCGGTGAAGCTTGCGGGTATGTGAGTGGAAAGGAAACCGTGGCTCTTCTGGACACGGAGAGAGAAGAAGTATGGATAAAGACTTTGAGGTCTTGAGGAAACTCTCAAATTCATTGGGGGAAAAAGAGGTAGAGGAAATAATAGAGGCTCTAAGGAGGCCTCCGGAGAGGTATTACCTCAGGGTGAACACGATTAAATCTTCGGTTAAGGAAGTCCTGAGTTGTCTGAGGGAAGAGGGAATAAGGGCGAAGAGGGATGAAAAACTCAGTGAGGCTATATGGATGAAGGTAGAGGGGCCAAATGAAATAGAGATCTCCGGTGAAGAAAAAGAAGTAGTAGCTGACAAATTCGCAGCAGAAAGCGTGTATCAGGGATCCAATCTATACGCTCCAGGGGTAATTAAGTCCAAGAGAGTAAACCCTGGGGACGAAGTAATAATAAAAGCTCCAAACGGGGTGATAGTTGGCAAAGGAGTAGCAAGGATGTCATCCAGAGAGATGTTAGTAAGGAAAAACGGAATTGCTGTAGAAACTAAGCAAAGTGTTTACCTAATACCCAAAATAAGAGAGACTAGAGCCTATTTGGATGGAAAGATATATCCTCAGTCACTTCCTTCAATGATCTCTTCCTTAGCCCTAGACCCTTCTCCTGGAGAGAGAATACTGGACATGTGCTCCTCTCCTGGAGGTAAAGCTACTCATATAGCCCAAATTACCAACAACAAATCTGAAATCATAGCTCTTGATGTGAGAAATAGTAGAATAAGAAAACTGAAGGAGAACATATCTAGAATGGGGGCAAAGGTGAGAGTAATCAAAATGGATGCCAGGAATTCTCAGATCCTTGGAAAGTTCGACAAGGTCATACTCGACCCTCCCTGCTCCGCTTTAGGCGTTAGACCGAAACTCTTCGAGACTAAGAATGAAAAAGAAATAGAGGTTCTCTCTAGGTATCAATACAGTCTGGCTAGAGTAATTCCTAAAGTCTTGAAGCGTGGAGGAGAGGCAGTTTATTGTACCTGCACCCTGACTTTGGAGGAAAACGAGAAGATAGTAGAGAAACTCACTGAACTGGGTTTAGAAGTAATCGAACATGAGCCCTTCTTAGGAGACAAAGGAATTGGGGAATACCACTTCTCAGACAGAGTGCAGAGGTTCTACCCAAATAGACTCCCTGTTCCTGGATTTTTCATAGCTAAACTGAGGTGTTGAATTGCAGCGGGATGTCCTAATCAAATCAATAGCACTTTTCATCTTCTTCTCAGTGATATTCGTGCTAATGCTTAGAGTGTTCGGAGTAAGAGAGTTGATGAACACCATAGGTGGGTCTAACCCAAGCTTGATTTTCTTAGCGATTCTCATTCAGCTCGGGATACTCTCTCTATGGTCTCTCAGATGGAAAGTCCTTACTGGAAACAAAGCTAGTAGATTATTTCAGTACTTACAAATCGGTATATTATTGAACAACGTTACACCTAGTGCGAGGACTGGAGGCGAAATAGCCAGAGTTTACTTATTAGGAAAAATGGAGGGGATCCCTTATGAGAAAGGGCTTGCATCAGTAGTGCTAGAGAGGACATTGGATTTGTTCGTCTTAGCAATAATTTCCATTTTTTTAATACCTTTCTCCACTTCCTCTGCCCTTACCCTTTCTTCCCTGAGTTCAGCAGTGGTATTGGTCCTCTTCTCCTACTTCATATACAAGTTGTCTCACTCAGAGGAGAATTCAATGAAAATAGTGAACTGGGTTTGCAGGGGTATCAGGAGAATTTCAAAGAGAGACCTAAATGAAAAGTTAATTAGATCTACCTCGAAGTTTCACGAGAGTCTGAAGGAAATAGAGCAGGACTTCAGAAAAATTTCAACTGCTGGAATAATTACCTCATTGATGTGGTTCTTCACGTTTTGTAGAACCGAGTTGGTGCTCCTCTCGATTGGGCAATCACTTCCAATATGGCAAATAGCCCTAGTTACCTTGGTATACTCCGTGGCCGGGACTCTTTTCTTCTTGACTCCAGGAGGAATTGGAGCAGTGGAGATCTCATCTTTATTACTTTACACCAAACTAGGACTGGAAAGGGAGATAGCCGCCAGTTTAGTCCTTCTGGATAGATGCATAGGTTTCTTGTTCCCCTCTGCAATGGGATTGTTTTTCCTAGCTATTCTGAGTAGGAAAATAGCCCTAGAGTCTTATTAGTCTGAAGAGACTTAACACAGGTACTCCTTCTATTTCTTCTATTCCTTTCTTGTCTATCAGTACTAGACAGGCTATTGGATTTCCTCCTTCCTTTTTTACTCCAGAAACTGCTCCTTTCATGGTTTCTCCAGTAGTGATTACGTCATCTACTATCACTAAATTCTTACCTCGCACGGAGGAGAAGTTCCTGCTTATTAGACTCAGACCTCTCCCCTTAGGTCTTATGATTCCCAAGGGAATTCCGAGTTGTCTGGAAATTAGAGTTGCCATTGGGACTCCGCTTGTTTCTATTCCGACTGCCAACTCTGGCTTCTTATCCAACTCTTCATACATTAAATCAACAAGAGCTTTACAAATTGTCTCCAATCTCTCAGGATTCTTCCCTATGTTATTCCACTCGACGAGAACATCCTTCGGCTTACTCACTTCCTTTGTTAGTAACCATATGACTGTTTCATGCGAAATATTGAATTCTCCAGCAATTTCCTCTGTTGATAGACCTTTTAGCTTCAATTCCCTAACCCTCTCAGCTAGTTCAAGTAGTCTTTCTTCCTCTTCCAATCCCAGTCCTCCTCACCTGGGTTCCACAGTACTCACATCTCCTCACTAATTCGTTATATGTTTTACCGCAAGCGGGACATCTCCACTTCCACTTCACCTCCTCTCTTATCCCCGGCTGAAACACACCTTTCCAAGGTATATCTAGCATACTAGCAACGTTTTGTATTCCATAATCGTCTGTGAGGAGTATTACCTTTTCTCCACTTGACTTAAGTTCCCAAGCAAGAGATATCAGCTTTATGTCTGTATCTCCCAGATTTTCCCCCATTTCAATTGATTTTCTTCTCACGAATTCTATGGATTCCTTGGTTGGTTCCATCTCCTTCAGTTCTCCTGATGATATCATGGAAGAGAACTTCATCTCGGAGGTACTGTCCTTCAGCTCTCCTCTGACCTCAGGAACAGTAACTTTCAATCCCTCGAGGAGAGTGACTTCAGAGGAGGGTATAACCACGGAGGCATCTAAGACGAGGATCTTCCTCTTCTTCTCCTCTTGGTTAGTATTATTATTCATTTCAATAACATCTCCCTGACTTTCCTGTAAAAGCTTCTCCCGGTCCTCAGGAAGTAAGCCTGTTTCTCTGACACAGATACTCTGGACTCCTCTCCCTCCTCTATTTTTCCCTCTTCTATTCCGTCTATCACTAAAAGAGCTCTCTTTCTCTTTAATTTGGGTCTAATTACTACTTCTATTTCTTCTGGGACAAACATAGGCCTCAATATTGGCTTAAATGGGCTTATCGGTGTTATAACAAGTCCTCTGGATCTGGGATCTACTAGGGGACCTCCTGCCGATAGAGAATATGCAGTGGATCCTGTCGGGCTGGAAACTATTATTCCGTCCCCATAGAATTCGCAGAAGTACTCTCCTCCTATCTCCAAAGAAAACTTCATTATCTTTGCTGGCTTCTCTGTTATGAGGACTACCTCGTTCAGAGCGTCTGGGAATCTCTTACCTTCTACTTGTGTTTTGACCTTGCTTCTCCTGTCTACCCAAGTGTCTCCGGAGAGGAATTTCTCCAATGAGTCCATGAGTTCCTCTGGGCCAACCTCGGCTAGGAATCCCATCTTCCCGAAGTTCACTCCCAGTACTGGTATTTCTCTTCCGTCCAGTTCTCTGTGGGCTCTCAGTATGGTTCCGTCTCCTCCTAAGACAAGAAGGAGATCTACTTCCATTTCACTCATTGGTTTCCCTTCCATGCCTATTGCCTCAGCTGTTCTCTCCTCTAGAACGACTTCCACTCCAATTTCACTCAAGTCCTCAATCAGGGATGAGCAGTAATTCAAGACTCTCTCGTCTCTCATGGAAAACAAACCTATTCTCTTTTTTCCCCTTTTATCCATTGCTTAGTATCCTCCTAGCAGATGTTTCAGACGAAGAAACTATCAATGACGTTCTAATCTTCGGTGAAATCTTCAGATTCCCTATTTCCTCTAGATGGAAGTTGGAAACAAAGGACCCTGATTCCACAGAGAATAGATAGGACGCTGAGAGATCTATTGTTCTCATCTTCTCCTTCGGTATTAGAACCGCATCTAATCTGCCTAGTGCAACATAGCAAGTCTCTAGTGAGATGGATCCCAAGAGTCTAACCTTCTTAATTCTCCTTATTGTCGAAAGGTCCTCTTCGTCTATTCCGTAGGGATATATGCTAGCTATTTCTATTCCTCTCTCTTCGACTAGTACTCTAGATTCGTTGAAGTACGCTCCCTTTCCCTTAACTGAGTAGAACTCCTCCTTACTAAATATGTCTCTTATCACCCCGATTTCCACGTCCTTAAGTCTCCTTCCCCTTCTTGAGACAGATATAGAGGTCGATGAAATAGGTATACCTCTAATGGCATTTGAAGTACCATCTATTGGATCTAAGAAGACTGTAAACTCTGGATTTCTTCCAAATACTCTTTCTCCAGATTCCTCGGAAACGAGGACGAAGGAATGGCCCAGTTCCTCTAACCCGTGGATCACTAGTTCCTCGGCCATTAGATCCATCTCTGTGGTCAAGTCCCCTCCCTCTCCGATGGAGAGCTCTTTCCAAGTCCCTCTACCTAAACTTTTATAAATTTCCCTCGCCACAATCCCCGCGACCTTTCTCAAGTCCTCGAGCAACAAGGTCTTCCCCCGTGGTGATTCGAAATGACCAAGAAAATAGTTGACGTTGGATCCCTCAAAGAGGGGAAACCCGTAGTCATAGACGGAGAACCCTGTAAAATAGTTAGCATGAGGACTTCCTCTCCAGGGAAGCACGGCTCAGCCAAGGCCAGAATAGAAGCCATTGGAATTTTCGATGGACAGAAGAGGGTGATAATAAAACCTGTGGATGCCAAAATAGAGGTTCCAATAATAGAGAGGAAGACTGCCCAAGTGATATCTGTAATGGGAGAAATGGTCCAACTGATGGATTTGGAGAGCTACGAGACTTTCGAGCTTCCAATACCAGAGGAACTCAAGGGGGAAATGGAGCCTGGGGCTTCGGTGGATTACATAGAGAGTCTCGGGAAGAGGAGGATAGAGAGGGTCAGGAGAGAGTGATTCCAATTGCTCAGTTATTTGATGTCTCTGCCTAAGGCTAAGAGAAGAAGAGTAACTTCATCAAAATGGAGATTAGTGCTCCCAAAATGGTGAGGTTAAAGCCTATTACAGCCTTCTCCAAGAGTGCTATCCTAGAGTTCACCTCGTCTAGCCTTTTCTCAACGGACTCGAATCTCTTCTCTGAGTAGTGGAGCATCTCCTCGAATCTCTTCTCTATTGAGTTGAGGTGTTTCTCAACGGACTCGAATCTCTTCTCTGAGTAGTGGAGCATCTCCTCGAATCTCTTCTCACTAATATCTATCGTTTGTCTCAGGTCATCCTTAGTTGACAGCTTCTCCCAAGGGACAATTTTGGCTAAAATTGAATGAATTATTCCTGGGTCTTCCTCTAGTACTTCCTTCACGATCTTCTTTATCTCGGACTTGTCTATTATCTTCCTCCCCTAGTCTCTATTGCCCCCACTACGGAAAAGCCTTTCCCTTCCGCTATGGAGGAGTCCTTCGGAACTCTAGACGAAGATATCCAAGATCCAAGTGCAGTTACCTAGCTCCCGGTTGGATCTATAGGTAAACTCAGTATTTTCTCTTCTACGTTCTTCTCCGTGTTCTCCATGCTGTTTATTTGCCAAGGAACACTTTGGACTTGCTCTGAAGTAGTCGAAGTATTCGAGATAGGCTTCTGCGACACACTTTCCCCTGCAGAGCGTCGCTTTAGAGCAAGGGTAACACTCCTTTGGTATTGATAACCTAGCCAAGGAGAACCTCTTTATAGCCTCAGACTTGAGCCAAACCTCCACTATGTCATCTGGGAACTTCCCTGCCTTGAATTCCTCAACTCCCACCAAGTAGGAACAAGGCCAGTAGCTTCCATCTGGCTCTATCGTTACCTCGGTCAAGAAACCCTTGCACATGGCGAAGCAGTGCGATCCCAATAGTCTAGGCCTTCTCAAGATTAAAGTTCCTCTTCTCCTAAGCTCCATTTCCCTTTCCTCTTCGTATATTTGCTCCCATGGTCTGCTTATGTATACTCTTCCTTCGTATTCGTAGTACTTCTCCTTCAGTTTGAGATATACATCTCTTACCTCCTCTCCGGTTATCTTTAGAATTGGATTCTTTCCTCTACCGTGATCCATTAGGGGAATCACCCTGAAGTGGTCTGCTCCTCCTTCCTTGACGACTACGTCCCATATTCTCGGGATTTCCTCCTTGTTCAGAGAATGTATGCATGCTTGGGGTAAAACCAGTATTCCTCTTTCTCTCAAGAGCCTAATGGCCCTAATTGCCCTTTTGAATGCCCCTTTCCTTCCCCTGAAGTAGTCGTGGGTCTCTGGGGAGGCTCCGTCTATGGATATCTCCACGTGATTCAAATAGGGACCGAACTCAGCCAGTTTATCTGCCACTTTCTTGTTTACGAACCATCCATTGGTTGCTACTAGGAAGTAAACTCTGTTCTCTGCCAAGAATTCCATTATTCCAAGGATCTCAGGTAGAATAAAAGGTTCTCCTACTATGCTCACGTGCATCAAATTGGTCTTCTCCAAGAAATGTTCAATGAGCTGATACTTCTCATTTGGAGACAGTTCCTCCTCAGTTCTATCCGGAGAAGCTTCTCTGGAGCAGTGTATACACCTGAAGTTGCACTTGTAAGTGGGATACCAGTGAATTGCCTCAGGTAGGTAGCCCCTTAGTGTTCTCAATCCCAGAGATTCCTCCGATTTTATTAGCTCCCTGTCTTCCTTTGGCAAGATCTTCCAATAGTCTCCGTATTCAGCATATATTTTTCTCATTTTCTTCTTCGAGGGCTCAGGCACTACCAAGTCCTTCCCCTGAGAGGAGAAATAAAAGGACAGAAGGTGAAACATCTTGTATCCTATCCCCGGGTGGGGAAGGAGCATGTAGGGTTTCCTGATTTCTATTGGTCTGAGAAGAACTTCCCTGCTTCTCTCCTCAAATGGCAAAGAGGCGAACTTCTCTCCTTGGCAGTACGCAGAGATTCTGTCCTCAGATATTTCTATGTTTATTTCTGGGACTTTTAATCTTATTTCCTCTTTGGTAGGTTTTTCCAATGCAACGAATAGGGCCTTTCTGTGCAATATTTCTATTTTCCTTCTTATTCTCTCGAAGGCCTCTTCCTCTCCTAAGCAGAGGCCCCATTCCCTGTACCACTCCAGAGTCTCTGAGATCAGATCTTTTAGCCTTTTCCTTCCGTTACTCCTTTCCAAGATGTCTTGCAAGAAGAAGTTCAGATATTCTGGGTGCTGAATCCAGATTGATCCTCCGTTAAGTGTTCTAGCATACTTGGCAATCGGATTGACCGCGAAGTAGCACTCTAGGAGATTCAGGACCACCACTTCCCGAATACTTTTCTTAGGTCCTCTATTCTCCTTAAGGGGTTCAATGGCAGGTATATCCCATTGGAGTACTTGCTCTCATTTGGATTTCCTGGACTAGTGTGTGAGTTACACTCATGGGAGGTGCAATCATGGTCCTCTTTGCAATCGTGGGATGAGCAATTCTCTATGTCGCATTTATCTGAGGAACATTCCTCTGAAGAGCAGTCTTCTGAGCTACATGTGTCTGAAGAACATGTGTCTGAAGAACAATCGTGACTACTGCAATCTTCCTTGAAGACACAGGAGTTGGATTCTTCGCAAACGTCATTTGCACACACGTGTGATGAACGACAAGTGTCTGTTCCACAGGATTCTTCCTCGCACGCATCTTGAGCTCTACACACTTCATTTGAACAAACATCAGTTGTGCAGGAATCGCTCTGGCCACACACTTCCTCGAGACAGGTGTCTGTTCCCTCACATGAGTGTCTTATTGAGCAATCATAAGAATTACAGCTATGGTCTCTACAAGAGTGTGTTTCGGGGCAGGTGTGATAAACGCACAATACTAATCCGTATGAGACGAGACAATGCGCTAGGGGGCAGGATAGATTCGTGGAGTATCCGGAGCAGGTGTGATTGTGGCAGTAGTGTTCTAAGCAATTCTCACTAGCGCAAGTCTCTGTGGGACAAATATGCTTTCTTCGCATGTTTCTCCGACGCAAGTGTCTCCTAACTCACAATAATCTGTTATTAAGCACACATCCCCTATGCAAGTGTCATATCCGCACATCGCTTCGTCTTGCGTGTACCCCTCATTTCTTAGATTGAAGACACCCAGAAAGAAGCCCTCCTCCTCCCTAAGTAGACTTTCCATAAGTATTCTACGATTCAGGCTAGCTTTCTCCTCAATTCCATTTCTTACACCTTGATATCTCACTTATGATTTCCTCAATCTCTCTTAGATCTGTTGAGAAACACATCAACGTTTTAGGTTCCTCTCCAAATTCGAAGAGGGTGAAGTATGCCTCTCTTCCAGCTTCCCTGTGCACTTCTATGTGTGGAACGCAACGATAGACCTTTGCTTTGCTCTTCCCTACTTCAATTTCATCTATGGGCTCCTTGGAAAGACATTCCTTGACGAATTTTTTGAATTCGAAATTCTCAATCACCTCCTTCTCCTCTCCTGGAATTATCCACAAATGAATGAAACCTAATTCGCTTTTCCTTAGGAATTCGTCGAATGCCTCTGCTAATCTCACTTCTTCCTCTGTTTTTCCGAACGGGAATATCTCGAATTCCTCCTCGCAGAGTATTTCCCCAGGGAGTTGTTTCTCGTATCCAAGTTTCTTCATTTCGCTGGTTATGTACTCGTCGCAGTTCTTCAT
>QMUK01000036.1 GCA_003660555.1 Thermococci archaeon | reverse complement strand
CAAATCGTAGGAGCCCAGTGTCTCTATTACCTCTTCCTCGGCTCCTCTAGAGTGTACAGATATGGGCTTTTCTAATTTTTCAGCTAACTCCAGTAGCTTTAGGAATACTTCTTTCTCTTTTCGTCTGTTATCTTTATCGGTTATCCTGTAGTAGTCCAACCCTATCTCTCCTATGCATATTATCTTCTTTGAATTTTCCTCTATGAATGCCAGCTCTTTCTCCAATTCTTCTTCACTGAGATTAACTGCATACCTTGGATGTATCCCGATGGAAGGATAAACCACGCCTCTCTCTTTTTTGCAAAGTTCTAGGACGTATCTATTTGAGCTGGGATCTAGTCCATGGGTAATACATCCAATTTTCTCTGCTTTCAACTTTTCTAATGCTTCTCTATGCTTCCTCATTAAGTGAAGGTGACAGTGCACGTCTACTAGCAAGGAACCACCTCCATAAAAGATATATGAGGATTGCCAGTGGAAGAGAAAGGAGCAACATCGGAGATTCAGTCAGGAAGAATGACAAGAGGTACAAGACCAAAATGGAAGACAGTACGAATCCAATCTTATTACTACCACTATTATTATTGTTGTTTATTGCAACACCTCTATTCTCTTCCTCTGTTTCTTTATCCTCGAAAGGCCTATCGAAATCGACTGCTGGTCCAATATATCCGCAGTCTTTACATGAATAGACTTCTCCACTCAGGTAACCCAAGTAATGCGTGACCCTGCTACTCCCACACATGGGACATCTCAGCAATCATCTCCTCCTCCCGATCAAAGTGACAGTAAATATCAGTGCCGCTATTAATCCTGTGAGTCCACTAGGAGCTAAGTTAGAGAGAAAGGAGAGGGTCAAACCACCTATGGAAGAAACTAGTGAAACCACTAGAGAAATCACTAAAGCATTCCATATCCCCCTACTTATCTGAAAAGCTATTACTCCAGGCAACATTACCATCACGTGTTCTAAGACTATTCCAACGCTTCTAGCCAGCGCAACAACGGCTACTCCCAAGAGGGTGAGGAGGAGGACATCGTATTTCCAGACTCTCATCCCCATCACTTCTGAATACTCTGGATCCACTGCCAGATACATGAACTCCCTATAAAAGGAAAGCGTGAGAACACACACTATAGAGGAAAGAAACGAAACGTATTTCACGTCTTCCCAAGTTGAGAGGAGAGGATCTCCTAGCACATAAGACCACAAGTCTGCTGATACTCTGAACTTCGTTAGAACTAGGTAAACTGATATAACAGACAGGGAGACTGTAATAGATAGCATTATCGCAGTAGCCATGTCCTCTCTCAAACCTCTTCTTCTGAGAAGTGCTATCAAGTACGTGGGAAGTATAGCTATTGGTATCGCCCAAACATAAGGCGCTAGCCCAATGGTCTCAGATAAGGCTATTCCCACAGATATTGCTAGGAGGACAGAGTGCATCATTGCTCCAGAGAGGAAAAGCAATCCTCTAGCAACTATTACCGGGCTGAGGGTTCCATAAGCCAGTGCTGAGAAGACCAGTATTAGAATCCACCTAGGGTCAATATACATGTGCGTCCCCCAAGACGCAGTATCTCTTCTCGCCTATGGAGAACACTTTTACGTGTGGCCCGTAGACCTTCTTGAGCAATTCTTCCCTCAGCACTTCCTCTGGATTTCCTCTGGCTACTAATCTCCCGTTTATTATTATGATTTCGTCTGAGAAGCTCATTGGGACATTGACGTCATGAGTAGACATTATAATCGTCATCTCATCCTTTAATCTTCCTATGAACTCCATTAGCTCGCCCCTTCCTTCTATGTCCACGTTGCTGAGGGGTTCATCCATCAGGAGTATTTCTGGACTCTTAGCTAAAGCACGTGCTATGTAGACCCTCTGTCTCTGTCCTCCAGAGAGTTCGCTCAGCCTCCTTCCCTCCATTCCACTGAGCCCAACTATTTCTAAAGAGTTTTTGGATCTCTCCAGAGCCAATTCTCGGTCTATTCTTTTCCTTCCTATTAGTAGTGAATTGTATATGAACTCTAAGACAGTCATTGGAGTATCCGAGCTATCAATAGTCTGTGGAACGTACCCTATGTATTCTCCAGCCATTCTTGGATTTCCGGTCACTTCTCTGCCATTTATTTTTATTGTACCGCTCTTCGGCTTAACTATGCCTAGAATAGTTCTGAAGAGTGTGGTCTTACCGGCTCCGTTTGGTCCTAAGATCAATACTAACTTTCGATTCTCTATGGTGAAGTTCAGCTCTTCTAGGACTACTCTTCCACTAAGCTCCACTGTTAAATCCTCGACGCGTAACATGAAATTCCCTCCTATCTCTCGACAGATAAAATAGAAAAAGTGTTTCACCGAACGATCCTAGGGGATGAAATTGAGATGTCTCATCTCGTTGATATTACTCTCAACCATGGCAGCTAGTTCACCTTCAGGAGAGGGTATCAAGGTGATAACGACGTTCGGATATCTAGCCTCGGATGTCTCTTTACTCGCCTGCGATGGAGATGAGGTCTACTCCCTAATCCCCCAAGGTGTGGATCCACATGACTATCAATTGAATCCTAGGGATGTGGAATTGCTGAAAAGAGCAGATATAATAATTTCTACAGGTCACACCCCAATAGAAAGAGAAATAAAAGAAATGGTGTCTAAAGGTGAGGTGAAGTCTCGTCTAATAGAAATACCAAACCTCGATGGAATAAAGATATTGAAAAACCCAATGACTGGGAAAGAGAATCTACACGGCGTAACTTTAGATCCCAGGAACTACCTAGTGTTCATGAATTCAACTAAGGAAATCATGAAGGAGATTAACCCAAGGTGTTCCAAAGAATACGAGAGAAATTTCGAGAAAGTAAGAGCGGAAGTGGAGGAGATACTCTCCAGAGTTGGAGAAGTTAGTGGAGAGGTAATAGGTAGCAGCCCTGTGACCCAATACTACTTGGAATGGAGTGGTCTCAGTGTGAAGTGGCTACTAGTGAGAGAGCATGGGGTTCCTCCTACCACCAGAGACTTGCTCGAAATAGAGAGAGCCCTCTCGGAGGGAAAAGTCTCTGCAATAGCTGCTGTGAGGGGAGATAGTTCATACCAGAAGTCTCTAGAGTTGTCTGAGAAATATGGAGTACCCATTATATTGTTGCCCTCTCCTATTGAAGATGAATCCTCCTTGGATAGAATTCGCATTGTTTCCAAGGAGATTTCGAAGATAGGAATGGAAACTAAAGACAAGAGGGAGGAAAGGAATGTGCCATTTTCATCTCCTCTAGTAGTGATGTTTGCCATTCTATTGTCCTCTGCTGTATTGGGAGGTCGTAAGTTCCTTCTTCATTGACGTTCTTTCTCCTATCCTGGATTCATATTTACGTTCTGAACTCAGTGTTCATTGCAAGTGATTCTACGTTTTTCATTAAAAACCGCTTAAAAGCTCTCACCTCTGACCTGTTCCTCGACTAATGGTCGTTTGGACGCATGTAATCTGAGTCTTAAGAGTTGCGCTGGGACCACTTTTCGTGATACTTCAAGAAAATGTCCTTCCCAGTTATTTCATACATCCAGGCCATCTGTTTCACATGTAACTCATGATACTTAGCATTAATTCTTCCCTCTGAGTCGTAATAGCTTAAGTTTCCAGCATCGTACTCTGGCAGATACCTGATTAGACAATCCACACCCTTTTGAAATATCTCTAAAGCCTCTTCGTCTCCAGTGTACTCATAGTACTCGTATATCCAGATTAAGGATGTTATAAATCCATTTAAAACAAATGGTGGGTTCTCCTTTGCGTATTCTGGATACCAATAGCAATCTCCTCTTCGTACTAGTAGCCCTCCCTTCTCAACAGGAAGTTCAAAGGCCTTGAGTGCTTTCTTAGCGTAATGGAGATATCTCTCATCCTTCGTGTATTTGTGGGCCAGCACTAAGGCCTTGATTACCCCTGCCTGGATTAAACTTCCACTCCAACCCTTTTTCAGACCATAAGTTGGAAACTCGAAGTAATTCTTCCAAACGAAAGAACCTTCAACTTCGTCTGCCTGAGATATTATATACTCCACTAGGAAAAGAGCTCTATCTATTTTCCCTGAGTAGAAAGATTCCCTAGCCTCTCTAGCCACTTGGTGTACAGGTATCTGATAACCTATGTATTTCCCTTCAACCTCCCCATAGTAGGTTACTGGAATCAACTCGTTCTCAGTTGAGTATTTCTCCCTCTTGAAGTTCATAGATCCTGAGATCGTAGAGAATAGTATGAAGAAGAAGCACAATAATAATAAAGTTACTGCTCCAACAATCCTTCTGTATTTCATGCTACCAATCCCAGTTATCGAGGTATTGAGGTCTTTATTTCTCTTTCCCTGAGTGAGTGCCTCTGAAAGACAGCTTGAGTAACGGGGGAGTTATAAGAGTCGTCAAGAAGGACATGACCACTGCAACTGTGTAGAGATCTGGTCCTATCGCCCCAGAGTTTAGACCATAGTAAGCAATTATTAGGCCCACTTCTCCTCTGGGTATCATTCCCACTCCTATTCTGTTAGAGGCTTCCAAACTAAATCCACTCACCTTAGCTGCAACGAAACAGCCTAAGTGTTTTCCCACTATGGCTAGAAGAACTATTATCACCGATAGGGTTACCACTCCCTTTATTCCGAAGGGGTTTATTATCATTCCCATCATCACGAAGAACACTGGTACTAAAACTTCGTAAAGCGGTTTAAGAGCTTCTCCCAAGAATTCCTTGTGTGCTGAGGATGCTAGCGCTAAGCCTGCTGCATATGCTCCTATTATTGGTGCTAAACCAGCTACAGCATATGCCAAATATGAAAATATGAGACCTATAGACACAGCTATTCCTATTTGACCTCCCGGACCAAAAATATGTAGCAAGGAGGAGATCTGGTTAGAGAACTTTCTTCCAAGGTACAACAAAGCTAACCAGAAGGCAAACGCCTTCAGGGTAGTCCAAAGAACATGAGACAGTGTGAAACTACCGGTTTGAGTCAATTCTACTACTATAGACAGAGTTAGTATTCCCAAAACGTCGTCTATTACTGCCGCACTCAGAGTAGTCACTCCTTCAGGTGTATTGAGTTTCCCCATGTCTCTCAAGACTCTAGCAGTTATTCCAACGCTAGTGGCAGTCATGAATGCCCCTGCAAATAGAGCTGCTGCTCTCACATCGATTCCTGGTGGAGGTTCGTATAAATGATAAACTGTGAAATATCCAAAGACAAAGGGAAGCAGTATTCCTCCTAGACCGACTAAACCACTCGCTGAGAAGTGTTTGAAGAATCCTTCCACATCTGTTTCAACTCCGGCTATGAAGAGAAGGAGAACAACGGAGAAATTGGCTGCTAATTCCAATTCATCCGAAACTGGTATGGGTTTTCCTTTCACCAACTCGAATCCTACGTGAGGGCCCAGTAAGTAGGGACTTATTATTATCCCGGAGATGAGTTCTCCGAGAACTCCAGGCTGTTTCAGATATTTCTCCACGAGATCTCCACATATCTTCGCTAGGAGTATTATCACTCCCAACTTTAGGAGAAACAGTGCTATCTCGTCCTCACCCAAAGAATCACCATGGGGTTAGGGCTGGAGGACTTCAAATAAAAACTTTTATGCTCTCTGAAGAACTCCAATGGGAGGAGAATGAGAGGTGTAATTCCCATTGCACTAAGCTCAATCTCCTTGTTTCTCCTGATCTCTGTCTATCTATCGATGAAAGGAGTAATAAATCTCAAGGAGGGGATTCCATATCTCTTAGCGATGACGTCTATTTGGCTACTCCTAATTGGCGCTTCCAGAATCCATGGAGGTAGGTGATGGGGATGAAGTTCGTCCTCCTTCTGATAGTTTTGAGCAACGCTACGATACAGGTCACTGACGAGTACTGTATCATTCAACGAGAAATATCTCCATGGAATTGGGATATTCCTAGTGTAAACGGATTGGAATCATCTGTCTCAGACAATAAATTGATATTAAAGGGAAAGATTCCATGCGAGGAGATTATTACCAAAAACAGTGATTATTACGAGCTGAAGACAAGACATCTGGTAAATAAAGGTCTATTTTCTGATTTTCCTCCTTCGCCAGAGGAAATAGAGATAAAACATATACTTAGAGTAATACTCCCAGAAGATGCCACTATAGTAGAGTATCATCCAAAAACAGGGAGATATTCCATAGGAAATGGTGCCTCCGCTCTGGTGAACTCTACCTCAGTAGACAACGAAGTGAAATTCGTGCTAAGTGTGAAAGTGCTCGAGGGTGGGATAGTGAAGAATAAAGAAATTTCAAAGATTCTCCCTTGCGTTAAGTTCAAGAACGGCGTAAGAGCAAGGGAAGTTCCTATTCCAGGAGCGATTGTTCTTCTATTATCCATTTTTTCCCTAGTATTTCTCTTTAGAATGAGACGTGGAAGTTCGACTTACGTCGAGCAAACCTTTTATATGGATTGAGGACCAAGACAAACGACCAAGTCTTTGGTGATCCCCTTGCGCTCTGGCCGGGCCTCGCATTTCACTAAGAGGGGTGAGTTGTTAATAAGATGTAAAAAAGCTCCCAGGATTGGGAGCAGAGCTTTTTTACAATGGAATAAGAAGAAGTTCAATTTTGGGGAAGTTATAGATGTAATTGGCCCGGTCAAAAGGCCCTGGGCTAAGGTAAGGGTCAGAAAGGGGATCAAGAGCAATAAATTACTAGGAAAAATTGTGTTCTTCGAATAGGGGGGCCGGGCATGTATGAAGACAAGTGTCCAGAATGTGGTTCGAAGGAATTAGTCACAGATCATGAGAGAGGAGAAGTGATATGCAGTAAGTGTGGCTTCGTAGTCACAGACAAAATAATAGATCAGGGACCAGAATGGAGGGCCTTTGATGATGAACAGAGAGAGAAAAGAGCCAGAACTGGAGCTCCCACTTCCTTGGGAATACACGACTACGGCTTAACAACTACAATAGGTCCAGAGAACAAGGACATAGGAGGAAAAGACTTAGACCCAATCCAAAAAGCTAAGATGAGCAGATTGAGAAAGTGGCAAAACAGATTGAGAGTACAAGATTCTACTGAAAGGAATTTGGTTATTGCTTTCTCAGAATTGGAGAAAATTGCTTCTAACTTAGGTATTCCAGAGAACGTCAGAGAAGAGGCCTCCTACATATATAGAAGGGCTGTGAAAAAGAGGCTCATAAGAGGGAGGTCCATAGAATCAGTTGTAGCAGCGGCCTTGTATGCTGCGTGCAGAGTGCACAAGATATCTAGAACCTTAGATGAAATTGCAGAAGCATCCAATGTAAAGAAAAAAGACATTGGGAAGAGCTACAGGTACATAGCGAGGGAATTAAACCTTAAATTGCCTCCTCCACCACCCAGCGATTACATACCTAGATTCTCTAGTAAACTCGGTCTTTCTGCTAGAACTCAATCCCTAGCACTTAGATTGCTCAAAATAGCTTCTGAAAGAGGACTAATATCAGGTAGAGGTCCAACTGGAGTGGCAGCTGCAGCAATATACATAGCTAGTGCCATAGGAGACGAGAAGAAGACGCAGAGAGATGTTGCAGAGGTCGCAAAGGTCACTGAAGTCACTGTGAGGAATAGATACAAGGAGCTGGTCGAGAGACTCTTCGAGGAAATAATGGAAATGGCCAAGGAGGAGAGAGTAGATCCAGAGGAATTAGCACTTAGACTGAACATAAGCCTAGATTTCGTCAAGAACAATGGTGTGATGGGTCAATATAACAGTAGGGAGAGCCCATAGTGAAAGGAAATAGAAAATGGAAGAAAGGTAAAGCTGATTACTATTATTCCTTGGCAAAGAAAGAAGGATACAGAAGTAGGGCCGCCTACAAGCTAATGCAAATCAACTCCAAGTACAAGTTGATTAGAAGGGGTGACGTGGTAATAGACCTAGGATGCGCTCCTGGAGGTTGGCTTCAAGTATCTAGGAGGATAGTTGGTAGAGAAGGATTCGTATTGGGAGTGGACCTTCAGAAAACGGATCCATTGCCATATGAGAACGTCAAGACTCTGATCTTAGACATAAATTCAGAGGAAGCTCCAGAGAGAATATTAATGGAGATTCCGAGGAAGGCAGACGTGGTCATATCAGATGCTTCTCCAAAGATATCGGGTATATGGGAAATAGATCACCTGAAGTCCGTTGATCTGGCGAGAGCTTCACTGAAAATAGCATCTAAGACTCTTAAGCCTGGAGGGAATTTCTTAGTGAAGGTATTCCATGGGAAAGACTTCAAGGACTTCCTCTTGGAGGTAAAGGAGAAATTCTCGTTTACCAAATCTACTAAGCCAAAGGCTTCGAGGAAAGACAGTTCTGAGTCATACGTTGTTGCAAAGGGTTTCAAGTCCAGTTAATCTAACGATGAGAAATGGCTCTCCATATTCTCTTGAGTTCATCTATTTCACAGTCAGTCCTGATCCCAGTAGGAGAGAAGAGTGTTCTAGATGCTCTAAATCCATTTTCCCTTAGTTTCTCTATTAACTCTCCCATAGCAGGACATCTGCCCTTGAATCTGCTGTGCAAGAGGTGTAAATCGTAATAAAATGGTGGATCGTTCTCTTCTAATAGAGCGGCCTTGATGAATCCCTTTACTTTTATACCTAGGTATTCTCCTTTTGATTCAATCCAGTCTAAAGCGATTTTCAGATGCTCTTTAGAGAAAAGAGGGCCTAACCATATTGGACCTATTCTTCCCTCTCCCAGGGAAGTTCTCCCGCTTTTTGGATCGTAATCCAAGAAGTCAACCATTTTCAATGCTTTGTCTACTTTTCTAGCTCCACTTTCCAAGCAGAAAAACGCTCTCAGATAGTGTTTTCCAACATAAGAAAAGATTGGTTTTAGGAAAACGTCTTGCTTAGCTCCTTCTCTGATAACGAATTGGACTAGTGCTCTACAGGCCAACTCCTCTCTGAACTCCGTCCTAGGAATCCAGCAGGAGTATCTCCTCAGTGAAACCCTAGGATACGTTCCCATTAAGGAAGAAGTGTCTGTGCAGGTGATCATTAGTATTCCTCTCCTCCTGAGAACTCTAGTGGCTGAAGAGATGTATTTGACTGGTGATCCGTATGGATCAACGTCTACAGCATCTATCCTTCTCCCAGACTCAACTATGCAATGCATTAAGGCGTTAGCGTCCCTTCTTCTGACTGAGAGTTTTTCTGAGAGAGAGTTCAACTCGACGTTTCTCCGGGACACTCTGAAAGCCATTGGAGATACGTCGTTTAGTATTCCTTTTTCTAAGGGTGTCTCCAAGACGTACCTTATTCCCCTTATCCCAGTGCCGCATAGGGGATCTAATACTTCTCCTCCATTCAAGAGAGAGTTGAGCAAACAAACGGAGAGATCTCTATCGAATTTCATAGCTGGATTGTAAAAGACTGGCGATCTCCTAGGTGGGAAGGATTCGTCCTTTATTACTGGTACCATTACCCTCGCTTTCCCTTCTTCTATTAACTTAAAGGATTCTGACTTTAGTGCCAAGTGCTTCCCCTGGCAACCCTCTCTCGAAAATTGCTCTGAGTACTCCTTTATTTCCATGTAAGGACGTTATCTTCCCCTTTATTCTCTTTCCCTTAGGAGACTCCCAGACTACCGTCCTACCTATCAGAGAGGGGATTCTCTTTTCCTCTATTCCTTTGGGTACCAATAGGTAATGCCTTTCTCTCACGGTTCTCCTACCTCTCCTGACGTTCATTAGGATTGCCTCCACTTTTAAGCACCCCCAACATCTCTCTAGCTATCTCATCTGGGAGCTTTCCTCTGTTCTTCTCATCCACTATATACGTTTTGGATAGGGTCTTCACTCTCTCCACCAAGGGATGCTTCGACCTCATGTGGACTACAGCCAAGAGGGGTTTCCCCCTATCTAGGACTTCTTCTACTGCTCTTATGAACTTCTCTGACTTAAGCTCCATTGGTGCAATTTCGTCTATCAGAACATAGTCTGCCTCTCTTATAGCTCTTAATATCGCATTATGCCCAATTTTGGATAAATCTCTTAAGTTA
Source organism: Thermococci archaeon (assembly GCA_003660555.1). GTDB lineage: Archaea > Hadarchaeota > B88-G9 > B88-G9 > B88-G9 > B88-G9. The sequence goes on along the minus strand of QMUK01000036.1, from coordinate 745 downwards.
ACGCCGTACTTTCCGACTTTAGGCCCAGATATGGATGTGTGTGCTAAAATTCCCTTCTCTCCTGTGAGTAGATCCACTATTTCGAATCCAACTCTCCTTCCCGATAGCCTTATCTCCGGGCAGATTATTCCACCAGCAGAAAATCCATGATTGCTTAATATGTCTCTCACTCTCATTGCTACTGTAGTTTTGCCCGACCCGGGTTTGCCTGTAATCGAGAACCTCATACCGTGGACTTCCTCTAGGGGCAATAAATCTTTTCTCTGTCACCATTATTAATTCTGTCAGTTCAATAAATGGGTGGATTCTCCGGCGTCTCACTTATTATACTTCTTTGATTCACTCTCTTCTTATCGTGTGCCTTTGAATTGTTTAATTGTTCAAACTCTTCGATGCTTTATTTCTACTTCCTTCTCGCTGTTTAGTTCGCATATACTGAGCATTAGAAAAGGAGATTTGAATGATACTCTTTTTGGCTTTCCAATGGATTTCCTCTCAAGCCCGGAATAGGGATTAGCGATGACTGCGGAGACGTTCAGAAGTCTTTTTCCGAGAGTTGCCAAATACCTCAAGCTGTCTTTCTCAACCGAATTACTTAAATGTTGAAATTTCCATCCATCGAAGCGAGGGGCAACGGGAAATTTCCTGCTCATAGAGGTCCTAATTTCTCTACCGAGGACATCTAGTTTCTGCTCTCTCGTGGAGGGAACCGAATGAAGGTCCTGAAGGAGAGAGGAGAATACCT
>QMUK01000035.1 GCA_003660555.1 Thermococci archaeon | reverse complement strand
TTAACGCTTCCCAGATAGTACTTATTACTGACCGAGAAAAGTCCTTTGCGTCCTATATGAAAAGTATATTGTCCTTCTACTCCATCTCCTCCTTGGTCGATCACATAGGTAGTTGTCTGAATAGGTACTTGGATATTCGAAACTGCATTCTCTGGTACCTCTACCAACAAGGATAACTGAACCTCGCTCATTGAGTTCATCTTCAATTCCCCTCTGGGAACTGAGAAGTATACGTAATTCTCGTTTATCTCAAGAATTCTGTACGTGATAGGGCCCAAACTGAAGTAGTCCCCCTCCTGAAGGGATGGATAGTCCAAGCTCCTAGTAGATGGGTCATCTACACTAATAGTATCCCTAGAATGAGATACTATCCAGTAGTCATCGTAGTCTCCATCGGAGTTCAGGTCTATCGAACCTCCTTCTCGGAATCCTCTGGAGTAGGAGACCTTGAAAGCCAGTTGAGTACCCCATCCATAGGGAACTCCAGATACTGAGATGGAGATTGTCTTCTCATCTCCAGAATTGGTTACTCTGAACATAACATCTCCAGAAGTTCCTGGACAAACTGAAACGGTATCTCCGAGTATATCTATCTGTATTGTGGATGCTCCTGCGCTTAGATTCCCTGAGATCGATGTCAACATTATAATTAGGAGCATTAGGCTTTCTCTCTTCAACTCCTCCAACCCCCTCGACCCTAGCCTAGACCTAATTCCGGTATATTTCTACCTCTTTATATCTTTTATGTCTCTGATAATCTCCAAATAATATACTCAAGGTGGGTGGGGGTGAGGTTTACCTATACAGAAGTAGACACATCCTCTTGGGATTTCTTCTCCAAACAAATTCCTGCAGTCTACTATTGCCTTATTTCTCAGATCCATCTTTAAAATTGATTTGAACTCTTCATGGTCTGTCATCAAGACTATACATTGTGCCCAGTGGACTGCGTCCTCGAGAGATTGTTCAGAATAGAAAGTTCCTCTCTCGGTGGTTATTTCCTCAACTATCGGGTCATATACTCTAATAATGGCCCCCTCTCTCGAAAGTTCCTCAATCACTTTTCTCGAAGGAGATTCCCTAGTGTCCTTCACTCCCTTTTTATAGGATAGGCCTAGCACTAAGACCTTAGATCCCTTAATTTCATTCAAACCCAGACTCTTTAGTGATTTCCTGACTAGATTTACCGTGTGTATCTTCATGAACTCGTTTATTTCTCCACTGAGCTCTATGAACTTCGGGACGTATTCGAACCTCTTGGCCTTGTAGGAGAGATAATATGGGTCTAGGGGTATGCAGTGCCCTCCTACCCCCGGACCAGGGTAATGGGGCATGAATGCGAAAGGTTTAGTAGAGGCTGCCCTTATTACTTCCCAAGTGTCTATACCCATCCTTTCAAATATTAGAGCCATTTCATTCACTAGAGCTATGTTAACTCCTCTAAATATGTTTTCGAATAGCTTAGTCGCCTCAGCCGTCTTGGTGTCTCTGACCAAAACTATTTTCCTGAATACCCTTGATAACACCGCTTTGGTGATCTCTGCGCTTTCTCTATTTATTCCTCCAACAATTTTCGGTATTTCTCTCAATGGGTACTCCTTATTCCCTGGATCTATTCTCTCCGGAGAATAAGCTAGCCAGAAGTCATTCCCAGCAGTTAATCCGGAGCTCTCTTCTAGAAGGGGTTTGACTATCTCCTCTGTAGTTCCCGGAAACGTGGTACTCTCCAATACCACTAGATTTCCTTTCTCTAAAAACTTAGAAACAGTTTTAGTCGCTTCTATTACGAAGCTCAAATCTGGCTCCTTGTCCTCTTTCAGGGGTGTAGGGACGCAAATGAAATATGCATCACAATTGCCTATTTCTTCCTCTTTATTCGTGAAGTACAAGTTCTTCTTAGCCAAGTCTCTCCTAGTAACATCTGGAGATGTAGATTTTCCAGCTCTAAGGTCTTCCACCCTCTTTTTGTTTATGTCGTAACCTATGACACGATATTTCTCGGAAAGAAGAGCTGATAGTGGGAGACCTACGTGACCAAGTCCTAAGACACAGATTCTGAGCTCGCCAGATGAGACCTTCTTCATGAAGACTTCCTTCAAGGACTCTCCCATTAGGAGGTGACCGTCACATTGATATAAGTAACAGAGGGAAGTGAGTCACTGGTGAGAACTTGAGATTCTATCAACTACACCCCCAAGTAGTGGTACTGATAGGGACTGCAACAGAGGAAAAGGAGAACTTCATGCCTGCAGCCTGGGCTTCTCCTTTGTCGTTTAAACCCCCACTCTTTGGAGTGGCAATTTCCCCTAAGAGATATACTTATAATGCCATACTTGCTAGCGAAGAGTTCACCGTGAACTACTGCACACTAGAGATGGCTGACATAGTTGCCAGAACTGGAGAAGTGTCTGGGAGAGTGGTAAACAAGAAGGAAAAATTCAACATAAAAACTAGAAGAGGTGAGGTAGTCAAGGCTCCTGTGGTAGAGGGGTGCTATGCTCATCTAGAGTGTAAATTAAAGGACTACTTCGAAGTGGGAGACCATTTTCTCTTCGTTGGAGAAGTTCTAAAATTTTCTCATGATTTAAAGGATCTCAAACCATTGATTTACCTTTGGGAGGACACTTACACCACCATAAGCGATGTGAGGATCCTTAAACCAAGAGAGAAATAACAAATGAGTTTGCATACCCACAGAGCTACACTATCTTCACCACGTTTGATCCTAGGGGGACCCCCAGCTCCCTAGCGACTGGGGAACACTTGGCTCTGAGGAGTAAGGCTACTTTACCCCTCCCGAATAGTGGTTCTATACTTTCAAAGTTTCCTTGCCCCTTACTGATTATGAAATCAGACTTCCATATCCTTTTGACGAGATCGCTCGGCACTTCGTCTAGAAGGACTCCTGACATGGCTTTCCCAGTCGTGATGACTTCATCTACTTTGGAGATCATGCCTATCTCCTCTACATCCTTTAGGGTCGCATCGTTCACCAAGGGTCCTCCTCTCACCACTAGAATAACCCTTAGATCGAACTCTTCCTTGATGAAATCTATCAGGATTTCGTCGAAAACTATCTCCCCTGCGTTATCTGCTAAATATATTATTTCTCCATTCTGATTTATTCTTTCCAATTTGTCAATGAGCTTATTTCTTTCGTCTATGAAAAGCCCTTGTGACATCGCATCAAATATTCTTCTCTTTAGCTCCGTATTAACACTTAGAGATACGTAATCTATTACGTTACCAGCTATGGACAGCTCTATTGCGTCCATGAGTCCATTTACCTCTATACTTCGGGCCACCTCTCTAGCCAGTTCATTGCTTTTCTCTTTTACCTTCTCATATGGGTCTGGGTTTTCCGTTACTAATTTGACTATTTCGTGTACTTTAGTACCTAATTTGGCTGGAGGTTCGTCCATAGTCCTAGAGAACTTCGCTATCTCTAATAGGGAGAGAAGTACTGCTCCTAATCTCCTAGCGCTATCACTGGTTGCTATCGAAGACGCCTTAACTGCTTGTCTGAAAGCGCAATACAGACAATATGGATGCGTCCTCAAGCCCTACTCTCCTCCCTAATTATCCTGTTAAACACTCTAGAGCCTGGTGGAAGAACAGATCCTTCACCAATTATCGACTTCGAGATGGAGGATTCTTCTCCTATTTTACAGAAGCCCAGAAGTGCTGATTTTTCTATACTAGTGTTGGAGGATATTTCGCATCCCTCAGCAATGTAAGACCCTGTTATTTCCACGTCTTTCCCAATCGAGACGTCTTTTTCTATTAAGGATTCTAAGCCCATTGAGTTCAAGAGATGCTCTTGAGCCTCTAGATAATCGTTTAACCCCTTAATCCTGATATACTTCCCACTCAAAAGTAGACCTCCTAATTCTCCTGTTCTAATCAGTATTGGAAACACGTCAGATTCAAGAGACCCTATTCTGGGTAAGATATCCAAAACCTCTGGTTCGAAGACGAATGCTCCAACTGGGAAGAATCCATTTGCCTCAGATATCTCCGATATCCTGCCATCTTCATCTAGTTTGAACTTAAATGTGTCTTTTCCCTCTATTGAAAGAGCTGCCGTAATGGAAAATTCGTTAGACCAGTGAAAGTCCAATAATTTACTGAGATCCATTTCACAGATCAGATCTCCGGAGAGAACCATGAAAGTCCCGTCTTTTAGTAGCTTAGTGCTGTTTCTCACAGCTCCAGCAGTTCCAAGAGGATACTCTTCCCTGACTATTAAGACGTCCTTTTCCACGTAGTTCTCGAATTCTTGGAAGAACATGTCTCCGAATGGACCTACTGAGAGTATCACCTCTTCTACTTCTTGGGGTAGAGAGTCCATGGTCCACTCCACTATGTTTCTCCCAACGAGTGGTATCAGAGCCTTAGGTCTACTGTTAGTGAGGGGTCTCAATCCCTCTCCATAGCCTCCGCATAGGAGTATTGCTCTCAACTCACCACCTTCCGCTCTGACTGATCCCTGTGCGTGTTTAATTGCCAAATAGAAATTCGGTCTAAGACTTGCTACTGAGCTAAGGAAGTTTCTTCTTCAGGTTAAGTCTAGTCCAATATTGGATAAACCTTTTTCTGTATAATGTCAAATGCCTTGGGGGGATCCGTTGAACAAAGTTGCGGTACTGATCACATTGGTCTTGTTATTCGTTGGGTGCATAGGAGCCGAAAATGAAGGGGGCACTAGTAAGGAGGTTGCAGAGGAAGTAAAGCAAAGAGTAATAAATGCGACGCTCATCTATGACTCTAAATGCAAGATATGCAGGGAGGAAATTGTGATAAGTTCTCTCAGAGAGAAATTCGACCTTCCTCTCTCGGTAGAGAGAGTAGACTATAGGTCAGATAAGGGAAGAGAACTCTTGGAAAAGTACGGTGTGAGAGTACTCCCCCAAATAGTACTACCAAAGGAGATAGAAGAATTGGATGTGTTTCCGAGTCTTGAGCCAATCCTTTCTGAAAGAGGAGATGCATACCTACTAGATGATGAACAAATAATGAGGATTCCTGCTCCTGCTATTAGAGTGCTCTACTCACCTAAATTGGATGAGAGGAGCTACAAGGGATATCAGAGTGCGAAATTATCATTGGTTGATTTCGAGGACTATGAATGTCCATATTGTGGGAAATTCTTCAAGGAGACTCTTCTAAAGATAGAAAAAGAGTACATAGAGTCTGGAAAGCTCAAGTATTACTTCAAGGATTTCCCTTTAGCTTTTCACCCTCACTCCAGAATAACTGCAGAGGCTGCGGAATGTGCTGGGGAACAAGGGAAATACTGGGAAATGCACGACAAGCTCTTCGAAGGGAACTTATCCGGTTACAGGGAGAGGAACCTAGACAAATACTTGGGCAAAGAGGCAATAGAGAGATATGCCAAAGAAATAGGGTTAGACTTAGAGGAATTCAGGAAGTGCTTGGAGGAAGGGAGGTACTCTAAGGAAGTAGAGGAAGACTTCAAGGAGGGGACTGAACTCGGTGTCTCTGGTACTCCGACTTTCTTCATAGTGTTGCCTGACGGTACTTCCTACATGGTAGTGGGGGCTTGGCCCTACGATAGATTCAAGGAGATAATAGAAGATGCTCTGAGTAATGCAGGATTAAATTATAGGAAGCAGAGCTGATCTCTCTAATATTTCAATTAGTGCATCTCTCCCCTTTATACCAAATATTCTCCTTACTCTCTCTTGATTGCAACTAGGCTTTATTCTCTCTCCGATCCACTTCACGTCTTCTTCAGAGGAGTTCACTAGTACTACAGCCACTCTTTTAGTTCCCTCTTTCACGCCTACTTTTTCGAGTGCTCTTGATATCTGCCTCTCTCCAGCTACGAACAACAGTATCTCCATTTCTAAACTCCTAGAAATTCCTCCTCTTTTAAATGATTTAACAGCTAGTCTAGTAGAGTGATATAGATGTTCCTCTCCACAAACGTTTTCTGCGTCGAAGACTTGGATTGCTTTGTCTTTACTTTTCTCTTCCCTTCTCATCTCCTCCAATCTGGCTAATATCTCATTGGGATTCAATTTCGTCTCGAAAAAGCACACTTTGATCTCCTTAGGATAGGAGAAGTCCCACAAGGTTATCCCTCCCATTTCTCCAGGGTTCTCCTCTCTAGATATCCGAGAACTAGGTGATCTAGGACCATTCCAGTGACGCCTATGGTTAACATTATCGCCATTGCAGAGGCCACGTCCAGATGATACATAGAGGTGAGGTGGAGCATCCCCAGTCCTCCTCCCTTGGCTAGAGAAAGAACCATCTCCGCTGCTATACTAGTTCTCCAACTGTACGACCAAGATATCCTTAACCCAGATATAACAAAGGGTAGAGTAGCTGGTATTAACACGTGGGAATAGAATCTAATTCCCTTTGCCCCTAAGTTCCTAGCTGCCAATATTAGATCTTCCTCGACACTCTTCATTCCGGAAGTGGTATTGACTAACATTGGGAAGAAAGTCGCTATCACTACTGGAAAAACCACTGCTAGGTCTGACTCGCCGAAAGCGAGGAAAGATATTGGAATCCAACTTACTCCTGGTATTGGATGTAGGATTTTCACTATAGGATCTATAGTCTTTTCTAGAGACTCGAATCTGAAATTCAAGATCCCTAAAGAAAATCCTGCTAGAGAACCTAGAGAGAAACCCATGAGAACTCTCTCCAGCGTGTTAAGCAGAGATGGGACTAACTTCCCACTCTCTACTGGGGCGCTTAGGAATCCCAAGTTTCTCGGCAACATTAGATCAAATAGAGCTAAGAATACCTTGGATGGTGGAGGAAAAATTGGATTTCCCAATGACCTGGAAATTAGTTCCCAAGATGCGAAAAATACAAGAAAAACAAAGATGGTTCTAGCATTCAACGTATCATCTCCGCTATCTCTTTTAAGTCTAGAGAGTACTCGGAAGAGATTGTCTTAAGTACTTCCTTCTTTAGACTAGATAGTATCTCACTTCTCACTCTCGAGAATTCTGAAGATCCTTTGTCTCTAGGTCTTTCTATGTCTATCTCGAAAACTTCCTTTACTCTACCTGGTCTGGAAGTCATTAGTACGACCCTATCCCCTAGATAGACTGCTTCGATTATGCTGTGGGTCACGAAGACTATTGTCTTCTTTTCTTCCTCCCATATTTTGAGTAGTTCTGCTTGGAGGAAGTTCCTCGTCTGAGCGTCCAAAGAGCCAAAGGGTTCATCCATGAGTAGAACTTCTGGATTGACTGCCAATGCTCTAGCTAGAGCTACCCTCTGTTTCATCCCCCCACTCAGTTGCCTTGGATAATAGTCCTCAAACCCCTCTAATCCCACTAGTTTGATGTAGTGAAGCGCTCTCTCCCTTCTCTCATCCTCTTCTACGTTCAACATCTTCAATCCGAACTCCACGTTTTCTAACACAGTGCACCATGGGAAGAGGGAGAAGTACTGGAAAACCATTGCTCTCTCTGGCCCTGGATCTCTTAGCTCCTTTCCGTCTAAAAGTATCTTCCCTTCAGTAGGTCTCTCGAGGGAGGCCATGAGTTTGAGGAGCGTACTCTTCCCACAACCACTAGGTCCAACTATTGCGAGGAATTCTCCCTCTTTTACCTCTAAGTTCAGATTCTTGAGTGCCCATATCTTGTTTCCGTTCTTCTCATAAAGCTTAGAGACTGAAAGGCATTCCAATTTATTGTTGCTCATGGAATAGCTCCCTCATTATTCTCTCTACTTCTCTTTGGATCTCTGGATAGTAGAGCTTCTCTACATCTACCTTCTCCTTTGAGAAGCCAAGTTCATGACTTTTCTCCGAGAACAATTTCATGGAGTCGATGGCTGGATCTAAGCTTAACCTCACCCTCTTGAATGCCTCCTCGACCATTTCAGGTGATATACTTACCTGTGCTATTCTCTCCATCTCCCTTGAGATTATTTCAGATGCTTTTTTCGGATTTCTCTTCCAATATTCTATTGCTAAAGCATGAATTAAGACCCAAGCTCTGACTAAGTCCTCGTTCTCTCTTAGGAATTCCTCTCCTACTACTAGGCAACTACTGGAATACCTATATCCTTTAGATGGGTCTTCGCTTATTATCTCGTTCCAAGGGACTAGTACCTCTATGTTCTCTCTTCTATTCATGTTCTCGTCGAACAACATTCTAGTGACGTGGGGTTCCCAAACTATGGCAGCGTCTGCCTCTCCACTCACTAATCTGTGAATCATCATTCCTTTATCTCCCTCATACTCTATGATGACGTCTTCTTCTGTTAAATTGGCTCTTGGAAGTATTATTGCTCTTAAGACGACGTCTTGAAAATTATGTGGCCCTGGAACGAGTATTTTCTTTCCTTTGATGTCTTTGAGCCTCTTTATACCACTGGATTTGTTTATGACTAGAGAAGTTCCCCCTAGGTTAGTCCCTGCTATTACTTTTATCTTAGCTCCAGCTGAGAAGGCATTCATGGCTGGAACTGTTCCTACATACATTATGTCCAGTTCTCCAGCTTGAAAGGCGGTCATCATGGCTGTTCCGTGTGGATAGATCTTCACCTCCACTTCAGCTGGTACGTACTCGTCTAGTCCTAGACCCTTTATCAAGTAGATCTCGTGGTAAATTGCCCTTAATGCCCCCACTCTTATTACTCTCTCCGGTTCTCTGCTCTCTATATCTCTGCCTTGGAAATACATCGTAAAAGTTGAGCCTATCAATATTCCTATGAGCAATAGGGCAATTTGCCTGTACATCTCGACCACCAGCCTACTCGAGATGTCCTCACGATATTAAATATGTTCAGCTATTGATCGATCGGACCGATGAGAGTCCTTGGAAGAGTATCACGAGGTCCCCGTAAGATAAATATTAAATCCCCTTGGAAAGTCAAAGCGGGAGGTAATTGAAACTCGCTGAAAGAGTCTTGAAGGTACCTCCTTCTGGAATAAGAAGGCTGTTTGACCTAGCTACTGGGGCTCCTGGAATAATAAGCCTCGGAGTCGGAGAGCCAGATTTCGATACTCCAGAGCACATAAAAGAAGCTGGAATTAGGGCAATAAAGGAGGGTAAGACGCACTATACATCCAATTATGGAATTAAAGAGTTGAGAGAGGAAATAGTCAGAAAATTAGAGAGAGAAAACAAGATTGATGTTGGAATAGAGAATGTTCTGATAACTAGTGGAACAAGCGAGGCCTTTGCTTTCTCTTTAATGGCGACAGTAGACCCTGGGGACGAAGTGCTCTACTCCGACCCAGCTTATGTGGCTTACAAGCCAACCATACTCTTCTCTGGAGGAACACCTGTTCCAGTCCCCTCTCCAGAGGAAAGGGGGTTTAAAATAGATCCTGAAGAATTAGAGAGGAGGATATCAAAGAAGAGTAAGGTACTGGTAATAATAACCCCTAGCAATCCTACAGGAGCAGTCTTAGACAAGAAGACTTTGGAGGAGATAGCGGATATCTCCGTAGAGCATGATCTCCTAGTAATAAGCGACGAAATATACGAGAAGTTGATATATAGAGGGAAACACGTGAGTATGGCCTCTTTAAACGGAATGGAGGAAAGAACCATAACCATTAACGGCTTCTCTAAGGCATATGCCATGACTGGATGGAGAGTTGGCTATGTGGTAGCCCCTGAGGAAATCATAGACGGAATACTCAAAATACACCAATACGATATGATTTGTGCCCCTACTCCCTCTCAATACGCAGCTCTAGAGGCAATTAGAGGTCCACAAGATTGCGTAGATGAGATGAGGAGGGAATACGATAAGAGAAGGAAATTGATTGTGAAAATGGCAAACGAGATAGAAGGTATGAGCTGTGTTGAGCCAGAAGGTGCATTTTACGCCTTCCCGAACGTTGAGGAAATACTAAAGAGAATGACCGATAGGGGAGGAAAAGATCCAGAGTTCAAAAGAAAATATCTCTCTGGGAAAAAGCAGGATGAGGGACTAATGGATTACCTTTTCGAAGAGGCTAAGGTAGTAGTAGTTGCTGGATCCTACTTCGGAGAATTCGGAGAGGGATATCTCAGACTCTCCTATGCTACTTCTAGAGACAAAATAAAAGAGGCTATGGAGAGAATAGACGAAGCTATATCAAGGATTTAGCTATCTCAATCGCTAGGTTCAGGTGTCTTCTACCGTTTCTCACAACTGGGCCATGTCCTGGGCAGAGGTATTCGAAATCTAGGGAAAGAAGTCTTTCCAGAGAATCTATTAGAGAATACAGGTCTCCTGTGGGGAAATCAGTTCTTCCTATTCCCCCTTCTGGGAAGAAAGTGTCTCCTGAGAATAAGACCTTGTCTTCCTCGGAATAGAGGCAAATGCTTCCCGAAGTATGTCCAGGAGTATGCAATACTCTAAGAAAGTATCCTCCTAAATCTATTTCGTCTTCGTCTTTTATTTCCTTGTCTGTCTTCAAAGAAATTGGTTCATCGAATAGGTAAGATAAATTTACTCTTGGATCCAAGGCATTTTTCGCCTCTATCTCGTGCATCATGACTACTCCCTTGAAGGTATTATTTCCCCTCGTGTGATCGACGTGGCAGTGTGTGTTCACTATGAAGAGCTCTTTCCCTTGGAAAGAAGAGAGACTTCGCTTGACTTTCAGGGTAACTTCTCCACCCATTCCGGTGTCTATTATGGCTATGGCCTCTTCTCCTTCTATTAGATATGAGTTGGATTCCGTTCCTCTGGAAATAAATGGGATCACTCTTCTCCTAATCAATTCAGGTCCTCCTCACTCCACTCAGAGCAGATGATTCCCTTCTGCTTCCAATTCGAAATAATGACTGTTCCTCTTCTCCATCATCTCTTCGATTGCTTTCTCATATTATTTTGCTTTTCTGTTTCCTTCTCACTTCAAGAAGA
>QMUK01000034.1 GCA_003660555.1 Thermococci archaeon | reverse complement strand
GGGAACTAACAGTAGTCCTAGGAAAATATAATATAAGAGAAGAAACGTGGCAAAAACTTCAAGAAATTAGGGAAATTCTTAGGAGAGACAAAACTTTTTGGCGAACTTGAATAGCTCAGATCATTCCATGAAACTTCTAACTCAGATCTTAGCCATATAGTACTCCGAGCACGGCATTCAAAATAGCTGAAAGCAATACAGCCTGCTTCAGCAGAGGGGATTGAAATACTTAAACACTACTGCCAAAGACTAGTTGAGGCAACATCTAGATATAGAGATTTGCTCATCTCAATTATCGTATGAGATCTTGGAAATCAATTGCCTCGAACAGTCTCAGAAGTGACGCCTCCATGGAGAAGAAACTCTTTTATCCAACTACTCTCCAGTAATCTACTTTACATCACAGAGTACTTTACATCACATAATTTGTACTGAATTGCTGTTCAGTCAAAGTTTAGGGGAGCCTAGGTGTATAGAGGGATCCCACAAATACTCGATTTAGTCTCTTCTCTCGTCAACTTTTCAACTTTCCTACATAGTTAGCGAATCCTCACCCATTAAGACAAAATTAGGATCAGTAGTAGCAGTACTTCTAACATAATCCATTTCTCCTGAATTTACCCAAAAACCTTTAGGTATTTGGGCGCTTTATATCTGCTCAGCAAACCTCAACACAAGCACGAGTACATTCCCAATTATCCATTTGACATTGATGTATTTATTCGCTTCTGGAAGCCTTTCTCTCTTCGAAGATCTCCTAAGATCTCAGTGGTAATCACTCTCCTGAATGTGTTTATTGGAGTGGATTTGGGGTGTAAAGGCTCGTGCTTGGACGAACAGGTAGGCAAGGAGGTGTACTAAATTCAACGTCACTGGAACGGAATTTACTGAAAATTCAGATATTATTGAATATTCGGAAAAATTTAAATATGTAGAATATCTAGTGAGGTCGGTGATGAGAATGTGTGAGGGGAGAGGTAGTGCATGCCCATTTCCCACAGCTTGGAGTATAGAGGCTATAGTATCGTTAGATGAGCGGGGACAAATACTAATACCAAAGGAAGTAAGAGAAAAGGTTGGACTTAGGCCAGGAGACAAGTTAGCTCTGATATCTCACACCACAAAGGAGGGAGAATTGTGTTACTTCATGTTAGTACCTTCTGACAAAATAATAGAAAGTACTAGGGAATTCCTAGGACCTTTGCTCAAGGATCTAATAAAGGAATAGCTGGAGCTAAAATCTAATCTGTTGCTGTTAGAAGACAGAGAGCTTCATGAACACTCCAAAAGAAACTAAGTTGTCTGAGACACCTGCAGAACATTTGTGATCAGACATCGTCACCCTATTACAGCTTTCTCCGCCTTTATTTCTCCTTCCCTGAATCTCCTTATGCTGAATCTCTCTATTGATTCAGAAGGCTTCCCGTAGGCTATTAGCTCAGCTAACAACTGAGTGGCATATGGGGCCATCATCAGTCCGTGACCACTATACCCATTTATCTGCAAGAAATTCTCTACTTCATCCACAGGGCCCAATATGGGGTTCTTATCTGGGGTAGTGTCATACAATCCGGCCCACTGCCTCATTAGTCTTATCTCCTTCAATATGGGAATTACTCTTATAGCAGCCCTAGAAAACAGATAGAGGAATTTGTGTCCAGACTCTAAATTATAGGAGCTCTCCTCCTCTGGATCTCCTATTCCTCCTATGACTTCTCCCCTAGAGGTTTGGGTCATGTAGAGGCCATTGCTCAAGTCCACCACCATTGGCTTTATGAATAGTTTCAGGGGCTCAGTGACCATTATCTCGTGCCTATATGGCTTATTGGGAAGCTCAACTCCAGCCTTTCTTGCCAACTCCTTGGAATAGGCACCTGCAGCGTTTACTACCCACTCCTTCACTTTTATTTCTCCCTTGTCTGTGAAAACTGATTTTATTCTCCCATTTTCTATTTTAAATCCTCTTGCTTCAGTATGTAGGTAAATCTTTGCGCCCAATCTCTTAGCAGCCTTTGCATATCCCCAGACTAGGGCGAATGGAAACAAAACTCCATCCTTCGGATTATACGTAGCTCCTAGAATACCTTCTGTGTTGAGAACAGGAACTATCTCCCTAGCTTCTTCTGCATCTAGGAATCTAGTCTCGACGCCCAACTTTCTGTGAAGCCTCACGTTCTCCTTCAATAGGTTCAACTGTTCTTCATCTCTTGCTAGGAAGAGATATCCACTCTGCCTGAATAATATGTTGAATTTCAACTCTTGAGGCAATCTCTCTAGAATTTCTATGCTCTTCTTCATGAACTTCACGTTTTCTTCAGTCGTCCATTGTTGTCTGGCTCCACCTCCACACCTTCCGGAAGCGCCGCTCCCCAAGTAATTCCTCTCTAGGAGTACTATTCCCTCTACCCCCAGTTTAGCTAGATTATAAGCTAGTCCAGTCCCACTGACCCCTCCACCTATTATGAGGACGTTTGCCTCCCTTTCCAAGCTCAACCCTCCAATTTGGCGAATACACCTAGCTTAACTGGTTTAGTTGGAGGTCTAGCCTTTGGCAATCCGACCTCATTTAAGCTCTTGCCAGTTCTCTCGGCCAATATTCTAGCTAGGTGGTTCAGACAGTACTTCCCTTGACAAATTCCAGTACCAACTCCGGTAGCTCTCTTAAGACTCTCTATGTCATCGTTTCCATCTTCTATTGCTTTGAGAACGTCTTCAAGAGTGACGTCTTCACACAGACAGACGAAAATCCTATTCTTGAACCTCAAGTCTTGAACCCCCTTGCCTCCTTTAAAATATCAGGGGAAAACTCCACTTTCACTAGGGGAGTATCTCCCATTCTCACTTCTTTCACAATTCCACGCCCCACCTCTTTACCTTTTCTATCCAATACCTTAACTTCGTCCCCTTCCTTTGGGATGGGAAGAAACTCATAGGGCACTACCATGTATCCTTTCTCTCCCTCCACTCCTAAGAGGAATATAGCTAATCCAGGACAATTTTCCACACATTTAAGACATAGAACACATTTCTCTTCATTTAGGGTAGGGACATCACTTATTTTCTCCATTATTATTGCGTTAGTAGGACAAACCTCTCTGCAAACATCACAAGGGATTCTCTGGGGGCATTCTATTACAAGGATTTTCCCCTTCTTTTTTAACTTATCTAGGTCTATCTCTGGAGTGAAAAAACCAGTGCATTCCCATTCGTGCATTCAAGCACCCCACATTTTCTTCTTACCAATTACCACACGCTCTCCAAAGGGATTGTCCCTCATCTCCTCTAGGAGCATCTTTAGCTTCTCTCTCCTTTCTTCGTGCTCTTTTCTACCTTTGCCTGACTTGAGAGCCGCTGAAATCCCAGCGATTTCCCCCTCTATCATGGCAGTAGTTGCTTCCTCTATACCCGAGGAATCTCCCGCTACGAAGACCCCAGCCCTAGAGGTCTCCATGTTCTCGTCGTGCTTGGCCACGAAACCTCCTAGTTCTGGTATGTAGACGACTTCACATCCCATCTGCCTCAATATCTCTATGTTCGGGCTCATTCCAACTGCTAAGCATATTAGATCGCACTCTATGAACCTCTCTGAACCTTCTATTTCCCTTAGATTCTCGTCAACTTTAACTATCTCAGCCCCTTCCACTTCTTTCCTCCCAACAGCTCTCTTTATTGTGTGGGAAGTTAGGATCTCTACCCCCATTCTCCTTATCTTCGCGGCGTGAACGAAGTATCCGCCTATTTTAGGTAGAATCTCTATGACGGCTTTCACCTCAACTCCAGCCTGAAGAAGCTGATATGCCAAAATCAAGCCCACGTTACCTGAACCAACTATTAGAGCTTCCTCCCCAGGTTTCACACCATAAAGGTGCATTAGGGTCTGAACCCCGCCTGCACCCATTACTCCAGGCAAGTCGTTGTTCTCGAACATCAGGGTTCTCTCTGTCGCTCCAGTTGAGACCACGATGCATTTGGGTTTCACCAAGGAGAACTCCCTTTCATCTCTGCATACTCCTATTTTGCCATCTAGATACCCTATTGCGAGAGTGTTCACCATGACCTCTGCCCCACTTTTCTCTAATTCCTTAGAGAGTACATCTGCTATCCTGAAGCCTCTCATCCCACTGTAGTATCTCCTAGAACCAAAGAACTTGTGGGTCTGTTTCAGCAGCTCTCCCCCTATTCTATCTCTTTCTTCAACCAAGAGAGTTCTTGCTCCGCATTCAGCAGAAGCCTTGGCTGCGCAAATACCAGCTGGTCCACCTCCTATGACGAGAACGTCCACCTCCTTCTCTGGATAATATCCTTCAGAGAACTTCACTTTCGGAACTTCCTCTTTTACATTCCCACTTCCTAGGACGAAGTTGAACAACTTGAAGTAAAGGGGTCTTAGGAACTTAGGCCCTAGGAATTTCTCATACTGGATTCCGTGTTTTAACTCCAACGCATCCAAAAGAGAGAGGAGATCTCTCTCTGCAGAAGGAATGGAACCTTGGGATTCAACTACCATGCCTTCTTCTATGGGAGTAACACATGCCTTCTGGTTCGGAATTCCGTTTACTTTCACTAGACAGGAAGAGCACTGACCTATACCGCAGAATAGACCTCTAGGCCTGTGGTACTTGAAACTCCTCCTTATGACACGCTTTCCGGATGCATAAAGAGCTGAAGCTATAGTGTCTCCATCGTATCCAATTATTTCTTCGGAATCGAATGTAAACTTTATTTTCTTCCTTTCGGACCACTTGAAGTCCAAGATTGGGTGCTCTCTTATCCTGGGCAATTCGAGCACCACCCATTTTTAACACCATATATTAACTTGGTGGTTGCCTTGCTCCTAGGTCTGACTGGAAGGCAGTGTTCAGGGAAGAGTGAAATAGCTAAAATTTTACGAGAATTTGGATTTGATGTATTGGAAATGGGTGAAGTCCTTAAATCACAGATAGGAAAGGAAGATCCAAGCATAGAGGAAGTATCCAAATTTGCTATAGAAGTGAGAAAGAAAATGGGAAGGGGGGCAGTAGCCAAGCTTGCAATCCCGATACTAAGGAGGAAACTCTCTAGCGGAGGTAAAGTAGTTATTAGTGGGGTGAGAAGCCCAGAAGAGGTTGAGATATTCAGGAAGGAGTTCAAAGAATTTCTTCTAATAAGAGTGAAATCTGAGAAAGGAAACAGAATTGAAAGAGCACTCAAAAGGGGAAGACCAGACGACCCGTCTTCCATGGAAGAGTTCATTGAGAAGGAAAAGTTAGAAGAAGAATTGGGAATAGAAGAGACGATGGCCATGGCCGAGTTCGAAATACTAAACGAGGGTACCCTAGAGGAGCTCAGAAGAAAAACCCTAGAGCTCTTAGATAAATTGGAGGGTTTGGATGAGAATAGAAGTACTAGTTAGAAGTGTAGTTTACCCTACAGAGGATGAATCCAAGGTGATTCGAGCAATGGAGAATCTCTTTCCAATGGGGAAGTTCGAAGTGAGGAGCTCTGGGGAAGAGATGAAGGAAGTGTTCTGCAAAGGTTACACTGAGAAGTTCCTGGGGAGGCTTTATTCTCTCCTCAGAGAAGAGAGAATACTAAACACCGCTAGGAAGATAATCAAAAAGAACTACGACAGAGAAGAGGGGAAAATAAGACTATTTTTCAATAAGCAAGCTGCTTATGTCGGGAGATTGAACTTCACAGAAGGAGAGACTCCCCTAGGACCAATAGAGGTAGAAATAACGATAGAAGAGAAGGAATTTCGTGATTTCTTAGATTGGATGGCTCCGAGGGTCTGACTTGTCTTGGATAGGAATATCCTCTAAAGCTCTCAGCAGACTAGATGAAATAGAGGAAGCAATTAATTATGGATTTTCCGGATTAGAATTAATGAGTGAGGGGGATCAATCAATAGAAATTGTCTTTGATAAATTAAAGGAAATAAAGAGCTCTTTTGAGATTGAAATCACAGTACATGCACCTTACAGAGGAGTAAACCCAGCTTCACCATCCGAGCAGAAGACATGCTTGAGGACATGGAGGAAAGTCGCTGAACTCTCTTCTGAGATATCCGATTACTTGGTGCTACACCCAGGAAGAGTTGCAAATCCGAACTTCAGGGAAGATCATCTGAGAGTGAGCTTAGACACGTTTTCTTCCATAAGAGAGGAGCTAGAGGATCTAGGAATCAAAGGACTTGTTGAAAATTTGCCCAAATCCAAGAGAAACTTGGGATGGTCTCCATCGGAGATAAAAGAGTTTCTATCATTGGGTTTTGACCTAGCTCTAGACTTAGGACATGCCAATACACATAGACTGGAGGAATTTCTCTCACTTAAACCGCTAGAGATACATTTACACGATAATAATGGAAAAGAGGATGAACATCTTCCACTTGGGAAGGGAACCTTGGAATTGGGGATACTGAGGAAGTTCAAGAGGGTTCCGTGGATAATAGAGAGTAGGAATCTAAGAGAGGGAATGGAGTCCTTCGATGTACTCATCGAACTGGGTTTAATTGGTTAGTTCGGTCATTCGCTCAAAGGGCTCCAAGGAGCGAAAAACATAAAAATGCAAATTGGGTGATCTCCCATGGGGAAAGTCGTGCGAGGAAAAGACGAAGTTTCGGTCCTTCTAGTCATGCTTTTCCTAGCGTCTACAATTCCTAGTGTTCCCGGTGGAGCGCAAGTCCTATGGCCCCCCTTGACTGAAAGCAACAGTTGGATAGAAGACATACCCACGGTGTGGGACTTCCTTCCCTTCGGAGTAGTGCATCAGCTAGTTAACAACACGATCAAAACGACTCCAGATCCACAGTGGGGTCTGCAGTGCTTCATCTACGTCGGAAGGGGAGAGAGTAGGGACGGGAGAGAACTCATAATCCAAGGTATACTCCCCATCAAGGGAGCGACTTGGAACAGAATATGGTTTAATGGGAAATGGCATTACATAAGAACGGTTTCTCCAATGTACTATGACAATGGGACGCTGTTCCCGTACAATGTGACAGTTTATACCCTCGGAGAGGAGAGAGGATCAATATCTTACGACGCGAGAGGAGAGAAGAGAAGGTGGATATTCAGGCTAGTAAATGAAAGAAAGAACATCACTTTGGATGTAATTGGATATGCGAAGGGCATACCCTACTGGATGGGGAAGCCAGAAGGCCCTTATCTGATTCACGGGGCGTATTGGTCTAGGCCAGACTTCGATGTGTGGGGAGGTTTCTTCGACACAGGCGTCTTCAATGCGACACTAGTAACCAGAGACGGAACATATCACTTCAGAGGCCACTTCCTCTTCGATAGAGCATATCACAGATCGTATTACGAACCACCTCCTAGTGGAGCTCCTCTGAGCTTCACGTGTTTGTTCATATTTAACGACGAATTCCATCTCAGGATGTGTCATTCGGACAATCCCTCCCCACTGGAACCTCCAGTTAAATTTCAGCATCAGGGGAGAATAAATTTCCTCAAGACTGGTCAGTCATTTAGATTTGACGATTACGAGTTCACAGACGATGGATCAATCCAACCGAGAAGCTATCACGTAAAGGGGAAGTTTGAGGGAGGAGAGCTCGATCTCTACGGAAGAGCGTACATGTTCTGGCCACAAGTTTGGGGTAAGGGGAGAAATGTATGGTGGGATCCGAAGGGAGTGAGGACTTGGGGAAGAGCCTTCATCAGGTGGAAAGGAGAGATAAAGCTGGGGAACAGGACAATGGAAGTAGAGGCCCATGGCATAGGAGAATTCACGAGATACAAGACCACTGCCAAGTGTTGCGTTGGAATATCAGTGGATGGAAAGGGCTATGCCGTACCGGAGACTGATTGCAATCCCGGAGAAGAAGCAAATGTAGTGATCTCGCTGTTAAACTGCGACGATGCCGGGGAGTTAGTAGATCTTTACATAGATAAACCACCGAATTGGGTTTTAGAGATCGAGGCAGAGCCGAGCAGACCGAGAGTTCTACCTGATCTAAGAGTTGCTGTTCTCTACGAGAGAGTCGTTGACAGAATGCATATCCATTTGAATAGAACAGTAGACGACGTCATTCAAATACTGAAAGAGACGGACACCGACTTCATACTCAGAGGATGGTGGAGATGGAGCCCAATGCCTGAGAGGTGCGAAGATCTACCGCCTCCAGATGACCAGAGGTGTGAGATGGCTGGATATAGTTACGAACACCTCAGGGAAGCATTGTCCAAGATAAAATCTGAGATCCCAGACGTAGTCTTCTGTGGAGCAATTCCTGCCCAGAGAATAACTAGAAAGGTCGTCTGGAATCCGATTACATGGGAAGTTTACGAATATCCAGATACTTGGGAAATGGCCTTGGATCCAGGGAAGTGGGGAATCCCAATCTCGAAGGAGGAATTTCAATGTTGGTGGGCCAAGGAACAGTACTGGCTACCTGAAGACTTCGATTGCACGAATTACGATCCTCAGGAAGTTAGCGCATACTTCCCTGACATTACGAACGAAGAGTTCCAAGAGTTGCTCCTCAGTTGGGCTTACAAGCAGATAGATTGTGGAGTGGATGCCATTTGGATAGACATGTTGTTCAGACAAGCTTTGCTAATGTATCAAATGACTTGGAGCTTCGATCACATTGCAGTGAAGGAATCGTATAATGCGGCCGCGAAAATAGTTGATGAGATACACGAATATGGCTTAAACAGGGGTAAGTACGTATACGTTGGCACTTGGACGCCTTTCATCTACTACCCGTATCCTCCTCCGGACCTGGACTTCGTTACGCTCACTCCTTCTTCGAAAGAAGTGAGGGAGATGAAACTAAACGAGCATAAATGGAACACTGTGATATCTGCTGTAAGGTCTAAGCTAGGTGGAATTCCAATAATAGTCTTCATAGACTGGGCAGCTACTAAGGAAACACCCCTGGGAGTCTTCAGCCAAGAGCTCAGCAAGGAGGAGCAGAGGGAGTTTTTGGAAATACTAGATGAGTTCTGCAAGGAGAGAGGAGTTGTCTTCGCTTACCCAGTCCACGGAGGTCATATGGGTATGGATGCAGAGAAACTGTCTTATGGTCTCTTCAAAGTCTATGACTCCCTTGCTCCGGAATTCCAGACGTATGATAAGATAAAGGAACTCTCGTCCATGAGATCTGATTGGAAATGGTGGGATAAGTGGATCAAATTGGGAGATTGGAATGCTAATGGAGTTCCTGATTTCTTCCTAGGTCCAATGGACTCAAAGGAGATAAGGGTGAGAGTAAAACCTCCTAGATACACTCCTCCATCTAGGGCAATTCTCTCCATGGTGGCGAAGGCAGAGGTGACTGAGCTACCCCCAGACACAATCCTCATTGGAAATAAAACGTGTTCTGACACCACGTCCTTAGAGACGGAGGTGATGGAGACACACGGTGTGACGATATCTCTACAGAATTCCTTCTCTATTACGAAGGGATATACTCTCCCTATCCAGGTGGAAGTAATGAACTGCGGTAACGTAAGGGAAGAAGTGGAAGTTGGATTCGAAAAACCAGAATTCAATGGGA
Source organism: Thermococci archaeon (assembly GCA_003660555.1). Classification (GTDB taxonomy): domain Archaea; phylum Hadarchaeota; class B88-G9; order B88-G9; family B88-G9; genus B88-G9. Next base: position 1,871 of record QMUK01000034.1, on the reverse strand, counting down.
GCTACCTCCATTGCTCAATTTCATCCGGGACTGGAGTCTTGTTATCTGACGAGAGAGGACCAATAAGGACAATTTCTCTCCTCCCGATGGAGAGCTCCAGGATGATAATGAACGTTTTCGCCCCCAGTGATATCCCATCTGGGATCTATACCGGCTCTGTTTATGCGTATTACTCTGGAGGAAGAGTAGAATCAGAAATAACAGTTCTAGTACTTGAGAATTCAATAGACAACCAACCTCCTCCAGGATTCACACATGGAGGAGAAGGTAAGCAAATAGGTAAGAAGAGAAGACAGAGAACTCTAAAATTCGATTGAGCCAGCGAAAATGTTATAGCTAGTTGCGGGAAGCACCAATAGGGATGAGGTTGCCAATAGTGGAGATAAAGATGTGGGCAGGGAGGACTGAGGAGCAAAAAGAGAGGTTAGTCAAGGAAATAACCGAGGCCGTGACTAGGGCATTGGGGGTGGAACCGGAGGAGACCCAAGTCATAATAATAGAGATACCGAAGAGTAACTGGGGCGTCTCCGGTAGATTAGCCTCCAAGACGTGACTAATGACAAGACGAACACTAGGGTTAACGTAATCAGAAACAGATCTGCAACCTCGCTTTTTTCTTCTTTGCATTGCTTTTTCCTGCCAAATTGTGTGATATTCAACTCAATCCTATTCCTTTCCTCTCTGGTTGTGGCATTTCTCTTCTCCTCTGGTATCACGAACGTCTTACTGAATTTCAACCCATCTACGTCCTTGGAATTAGTACTGTCCAGTGACAAATGTACGGAGAACTCATTAGATAATGGACGAAGAATAATCTCGTACTCGATCCTCTCTCTGGGGTAAAGGTAATACTGCTCACTCATGGAGTAAATCACGAATTCCGTATCTGAAGATGTCTTCCCTCTGTTCACACTTAGTACCTCAGCTCCGTCAACTTTTCCAACTATTTTATCAAAACTCAGTAGCGTATTCCCTGTATTCTCTAGTCTAACTACTCCTCTAATCGAGTCTTCACTTTTTTCCAAGAGAGAGAAGGATAACGAAGCCTCTACCCTTGGTCTCTCTCCGAAAACTCCAGCTAAACACTTCACTTCTCCCCTCTCCATCAAAGACTTCATGAAGAAGACCTCGTATTCTACGAGACACTCGTCCTTTGGTATGGTCTCATATCCAGCTGCGATTTTCACTTTGAAGAAAGACGGTCTCCTACTGAATTTCGCTCTGACCTCAGTGCTCCATCTCTCTGGGACCATTTCCAACTCCATGGGAACGTCTGATTCAGGGGAAAAGAATGCGAATTTACTAGTTAATTCCGGAAATTTGAGTACCACTAGGTATTCTCCAGTACTAGGGAGTTCCTCTGGGAATTCCATCCTTATTTCACCTGCCCCCTCCCCTCTTTGGAGCCTCGGATCTGGTATAGGGCACTCTATCTCAACGGAAAGGAAGCTAGGGGAGGAAAGCAAAATTATTAAAGGAATTAGGGTCTTCAAGAGCAGAACCTCCTGTCCATTTCGTTGTGCACCATAACTATGCAGTGACTCGAGAAGTATTTCAGAGGGCCCACTGAGATTTCCCCGAATTCGTTAGTTTTTAGGTACTTAAGTATCTCCTCCGGAATTCCCAGATGGTCTCCCAAGACGAATAAATAATCTCTATCCGGGAGGAACTCAATTTCTCTCAAGTCTTTCCCACTCATTTCCAGCAAGAATCCCTCATCGTATTCTATTGCTTCTATTGTCTCCAAAACACCTTCATCTCTGAGCTCTACTCCCGGGAATTTCTTTCCACTCAGAGTTTTAGATATAAAAGAAGCTATGTTCCTCTCGTCTGGCCCCATCCTTCTCACACTACTTCCGTAGAAGGATATG
>QMUK01000033.1 GCA_003660555.1 Thermococci archaeon | reverse complement strand
TGAGAGAGAGATATTGTGGATATTGGCCAAAGCGGTGAGTTGCCTAGGTTGTGGATCCTGCTTAGGAAAATGCCCTACTGGGGCTCTAGGGCTCGGCGCAGATGGAAAAATTGAAATATCCGAACATCTGTGCACTGGTTGCGGTAAATGTCTTAGACCTTGTCCCCTAATAGATTACTCGGAGGTTCATGCATGGACCTACTGAAAGAAGCTTATGAGTTAGTTAAAGCCTCCGGAGAGAAAGGGATACTGCAGAGTGATCTATGGAAGGCTCTTAAAGTTAGTAGCAGAGAGGGGTCAAGAATTGCTCTAAAACTTGAGAGGGATGGACTGATATACAGGAAAAGAGTTCTACATCAAAGTAGATGGACCTACAGACTATTTGCTGTCGAAAGAAGAGAGGAGTGGGGGCCCTGCCTAGTGTGCCCGGAGTTGAAGGAGTGTGGAAAGAAGGTTGGAGTGAACGTTAGAGAGTGTCCAAAACTTGAAGAGTGGCTTCTCAGGATTTCAGGATCCTTAGATGATGGATCGGAGAAATGAAAGACTTTTTCCCTGTTATGTGTTCGTACTCGTGATGAGCCGAATATGATGCGGTTCCCTTGAATATTACTCTTTTTCCTTCCAACTTCCCTACGAGTATCGTTTGCTCCTCGGGGTCCATGACTATTTTAAGCCCCCTTCTAAACTCGAATTCAACTATGTATGGTCTAGATACTATTTCCCTTTCCCTCTCTCCACATTTCTCTATTCTCCTTACATCTCCCTCCTTTCGAATAAGTATTGGGTCTTCCAGAACATATATCTCATCTATAGTCTTCCCTTTTCCACTTTCATCTAGAATCGTGTTCTTGTTTAATACCGCAATGACTTTGTCCTCCCCTAGAACGCTCCATGACCCACCTCTCTCTATTGCAGAGATTAAAGCCATATGAGACTCCGGAGAGGCCCCTATGTCTCTGAGTATTTTCCCAAGAGATGCTAGGAAGATGAATCTATTCCTCACATCTTGTTCTGCAACTTCTTTTATTTCATTCGGAAGGACTATCCTTACTTCTTGGTTTTCCTCTATTTCTCCCCTCAGGACTACATCATCTACTATTAGCATCGCTCCACCATCTGTCAATATTCCACCGACTTTTTCCACTAGACCCTTAGAGAACTTGAGTTTTTCTCCCCTATCTGGACGGACTTCTAGCTCCCCTAACATTCCTCTAACAACAACCACTACCCTCGCCCCCTTGCACTCCTTTTTCCTTTCCACGGGAATCATTCTATTATAGCGTGTCTTTTCCTCAGAGTCTCTTCCTCCATCCCTTTCCTAGACATCAACTCAGCTACTATAGCATCGAAGAAGACCATTGCAGTTATCTCGAATAATGTGCCAAGCGGTGCTATTTTCCATTCGGCATTCTTTCTATATTTGTTTCCTCCCTTGAGGGTTATTATTAGGTCTGAGTACTTAGCTAACGTGGAGTTGCTATCTGAAGTGACGCCAACTATTTTCGTTCCTATTTTTCTGCAAACTTGCGCCGCAAAAACTACTGAATGCGTCTCTCCAGATCCTGAGACGAGTATTATCAGGTCATTCTTCTCTGTGGGCGGAGATATTGTCTCCCCTATGACGTAGACGTTTAGACCCAATTGCATTAATCTCATTGCGAATGCCTTGGCCACCAAGCCAGATCTCCCTGTTCCAAAAACGAATATTTTTTGTGCGTTTAATAACTCCTCTATTAGTTTTTCTATTGATTTGCTGTCCAAACTCGAGGATACATCTATCACGTGCCTAGATATTTTCTCCATGGCCTCCTTAACTAATTGCATGGGGAGTCTCCCCAGCAGGAGAAAGTATTTATGTCATAATATAAATCCTTCTCTCACCACTAGGGGGATAAAATATGCCAGTAACAGCTGTATTCTTAACCAGTATCGTTGGAAATAGAGAAATAGAGCCATTGGAGCAGTTGCCAGAGGTGAAAGCGTCTCACGCAATTGATTTCACTGGAGTGGGTGTCTCTAGAGCAGAGCTCCCCGCTGGCAAGCTAGAAGGAGCTGCGTTGAGGTTCAAGTATAGAGTGGAATACCAGCCTAACGTAGGCGAAATAGAGATAGAAGGAGTGGTAATATACAAGACAGACGGAATAGATGAGATAATAAAATCTTGGAAGGAGGAGAGGAGAGTTCCAGAGAGAATTGCTCTGGAATGCATAGAAGCTATAACAATGAGATGTACTCCGGAGCTAGTATACATATCTAAGGAAGTGAGGCTACCTCCACCAATACCTTACCCGAAAGTGAGTAAAAGAAGAAAAGAACAACAAAGGAATGGTGGGGGAGGATGACTGGCCTCATGGATCCAAACAGTAACACTCCTTCCAGCGACAGCACTCCTTTGAAGTGACTGTGACCACGTAGCCATCTATGTAGCATCCTAGTCTCTTTGATCCAGGTGGTATCACGCCTATGGAGTCAGAGCTGAAACTGAGCGTCACTCCTTCTTTACCACACCAGCACTCCATATTGCAACAATCTATGAGCCAGGCCTTTTCCCACTTGTCATTTATCGCATATTCTCTTATGGCCGCCCTCAATATTTCCTGTTCGAGTTTCAACCTTCTTATCTTGTCTATTAGTGTTTTCTCTGAAGCTACTGGAGGGTCATCCTCACATGGACATCTGTACTCTACAGAAGCTACGTACTTAACGTCTTCTGGACAATAGTCGCATCCAGTAGCTAAGCTAAGTAGTTCTGCCGCTAGTACCTTATTCTGTCTCTCAAGCTCAGACACCTTCTCCTCCAGGTACGATTTATCTGCTGAGACGAAGCTAGCCATAGAGATGGTCACCAACAACACGAGTACTGAGATGGGTTTTTTCAACTCATACCCCCTCCTATCAAGCCCTTGGTATGTGCTTAACAAAGCACGAATATAAACCTTTCTTTGGTTCCGCTCTACCGTAATTTACCTATCCAGTAGACTTCGTCTTTCTCTTCCGGAGTGATCCACTTTATGGTATGGTATTTCCTACTTATCTCATCTTTGATCTCGTTCTCTATGGGTGGTCGTTTGAAGACAGATAATATTCTCCCATTCGATGTGAGGCACTTCGAATACTTGTTTAAAAGTGAAAGAGTCCCCTTTTGTTCTGTAGTCACGTCTATTAGGAGAAGATCTACGATGTACTCCAAGTCCATTAGGAAAGCATCTCCCTTAATGAATGTGAACTCGGCCCTTCTACTCAACTCAGATGCTAACTCTGTCTCCTCCAAGTCTATAGCTATGACCTCCAATCCATTCTCCAAACAATAAATAGAGAATCCCCCAGCTCCAAATCCTATATCTAGAGCTCTTTTTGCGCCTTTAAGAAGTGACACTTCCTCATCTATTGCTTTTAACTTGAAATATCCTTCCGGTCTATCGTCTATTAGTACTTCTATCTTTTCCCCACCTCTCACTCTGAATGATGGTTTAGTGATGACTTCTCCATCCACTATAACTTTACCCTTTAATATGGCTCTTTTTGCTCTAGTTCTAGATGAGAAGTATCTTTTTTTCTTTAGGAATTCGTCTAGTCTCACTGATTCTCCTCCGACGATAATTCCTTCTCTAACTTCTCTATTTGAGACTTGAGTGCCTCTATTATTCTAGAGTTGTCTATCTCAAGCATTACTCCAGAGCAGTCTGGACAGGAGAAGTTGTGCTCTAAGGCCTCTTCATATGTGTACCTCTTTCCATTGCATGGGCAAAAAAAGAACTTAGACCCTAACTCGTATTCCAGTCTCTCTTTCAGGTTTTTAATTACTAGTCTCTTTCTCTGAAGGATTACATCTTTTAGTCTGTCTATGGTGAGTCTCCAATAGTAGATGTACCATCCAGTCTTCTTGTCCCTCTCTCTCCGATACGTGGCTAGTCCGTGATCGTGTAATTTATAGAGTATGCTCCTAACTATATTGACCTTGAGGTTAGTTCTCTCAGCGAGTTCTTCGTCAGTTAATTCCTCTTTTCCCATGGCTCTCACGACTATTACGCCTTTTTCACCGGTTATGCCTCTTATTATGGCTATTCCTGAACTCTCCAGTAAGTCGTCTCCCTCCATAGTTATCACTCCCTTGGCTCAGTATTATATACTGAGAGAAACGGATTAAAACCTTCTGGGAGGGGGTTTGGAAATAGTAGTCCTGAGGGTTGGACATAGACCTGAGAGGGACAAGAGAGTATCTACTCACGTTTGTTTAGTTGCTAGAGCTTTCGGAGCCTCTGGGATACTAATAGATAGGGAAGACAAGAGACTAGAAAGTAAAATATCAGATCTAGTGGACAAATGGGGAGGGGAGTTCTGGATAAGAAGTGGAATAAACTGGAAGAGAGAAATAAAAGAGAGAAAGAAAAAAGGATGGAGAATAGTCCACTTGACCATGTACGGAATAAATGTAGATGACGTAATAAACGAAATAAGAAAGTACGAGAAAATACTAGTCATAGTTGGATCCGAGAAGGTTCCAAGGGAAATATATGATCTGGCAGATCTGAACGTGGCCATAGGAAATCAACCTCACTCTGAGATCTCAGCATTAGCGATACTATTGGACAGGATATTCTCAGGCGAAGAATTGAAGAGGGAATTCAAAAACTGTAAAATCAGGATAATACCTTCCAAAAGAGGGAAAACTGTCTTAAGAGTTGATTCGTTAGGAGAGGAGTAGTATTGTCTCTCCTAGAGTAGCTAATCGGTCAAACTCTCACCCTACTCGTCTGCAAAATGATCTCAGAACAATCTCCCGACATAAGGTTTTTAAATCCCAGCTGTTATATCCAAAAACTGGGATTGAAATGCCTAGAAGACCAGTAATCCTCGAAGGGGAGAGAGTATTCCTATCTCCACCAACGAAGGAGGACGTTGAACTTCTACTTGAGTCCATAAACGACAAAGAGGTTACCCAGTACCTCAACCTCTTTCCTAGGATTATGACGAGAGAAATGGAGGAGAGATGGTTAGATAATATCTTAAATGGGAGGGAGAAGGATTTATTCTTCTTTTCGATAATACTCAAAGAGAATGGATCTTTGATAGGGAATAGCAGCCTAAAAGTAGATTTCTTTAATAGAACTGGGCGACTTGGAATCTCATTGTGGAGAAAAGATCTCTGGGGGAGAGGATTGGGGAGAGAGTCTGTAATACTGACTCTAGACTATGGATTCAATGTCCTCTCCTTAGATGTGATAAGTTTAGACGTTATGGAGTTCAACGAGAGAGCAATAAATTGCTACAAGTCTGTCGGATTCAAGGAAGTGGGCAGGAAGAGGTGTAGGATACTGAGAGGTTCAAAGAAGTACGATTTAATAGAGATGGACATGCTAAGGGATGAATTCAACGAGATGCATGAGAGTAAGGTAATGGAAATCTGTAGTGACTCTATAAGAAGCTGATTTTCTTAAGAGTGGAGTTATCAGGTATCGAAGTGATAGTCTCCGAGAAGAGTAAAGGTTTTATTCCGATGAATAAGGGCTGGGGGTCGAAATGAAGTTCCTCTTCTGCAAGGAGAAGAAAAGTCCTACTGGCAAAAAGGTAGCAATAATAGGAGCTGGACCTTCCGGACTGACAGTGGCAGGAGAGATGATCTGTAATGGGCACGAAGTTCATGTATTTGATTCTCTACCAGAACCGGGAGGGTTACTAATATTTGGGATTCCAGAATGGAGAATTCCAAAGGAGCCGATAAAGAAGGGAATAGAGGAACTGAAGAGTGCAGGAGTGAAATTCCACTTGAACCATAAAGTCGATGACGAGGAGTTCTCGGAAATCCTAGAAAGCTATGACGCAGTTTTCGTTGGAACTGGGGCTTGGGAGCCAATTTCCATGGGGTTAGAGGGAGAAGATCTAGAGGGAGTCTATCAAGCTATGGACTATCTCTTCAAGGTGGCCATGGTGAGGGAGGGGTATTCCAAGGAAGAGGAGATACCGAACTTGGGAGAGAGGGTGGCTGTAATAGGTTGCGGAGATGTAGCCATGGATGCTTGTAGGACCGCTAAGAGGAGAGGAGCAAAAGAGGTGTTCGTCATATACAGGAGATCCAGAAAGGAAGCTCCCGCTACGGAAATGGAACTCCAAGATGCAGAGAAAGAAGGAATAGAGTTCATGTGGTTGACCAATCCAACTAAGTTCATCGGAAGAAAAAGAGTGGAAAAAATGGAATTGATAAAAATGAAGCTAGGAGAGCCAGATTCTTCAGGAAGACCTAGACCAGAGCCAATTCCTGGATCAGAATTTGAAATGGATGTGGATAGTGTGATATTGGCCATAGGTCAAAGACCAACTCCTCCGTTCAAGGGAGACTTCGGAATAAAGGTAGAGTGGGGGAGAATAGTAACCGACGAAGAGGGTAGAACTACTAGGAAAGGTGTATTTGCTGGTGGAGATGTATCCCTAGGGCCAAGGAAGATAGGGGACGCTATATCTACTGGGAAAAAGGCTGCTAGAGCTATGGAAATGTATCTCAGTGATGGATACTGGCCTTAACTACTTCCCTTGGCTATGACCCTAACGTCTTCGAAGAGAATCCAAGGAGCTACTAGGAAATAGGCTGTCCTAGTCTCTCTGGAAAGTTCTCTCACCTTTTCCAGTAGAGAGAAGGCATTTCCAGATAGCATTATCCCTCTGAGTAGTCCTTTCACCTCTCCTTTCTCTATTAGGAATGAGGGGGTTGCAACGACACTGAAGCTCCCACTTTCTGGATCACTGGAATGCGCTCCTTGAAGGGATCTCACCAATACCCCTTCATCTATCTCGTCTATTAGTTGATCCAAACTCTTTCTCCCTTTCTCTAGGACTAAATTCGTAGTTGCTACCCTTGGAACAGATGTATACGGTAATTTTTCTCCGAAGAAATCCCTTCCCCTCCATGCATTTCCAGTGCTCTCTTTTCCTTCCTTCCTAGCTGAATAGTGGTCGTATATGAATCCCTTTAGCGTTCCATCGGAAATTATTTCTGTCTTCTGGCAGGGGACTCCCTCGTCATCAAAAGAATGAGAGAAGACTCCTCCTTCGAGAGTCCCATCATCCGATAAGCTTACTTTTTCAGAGGCAACTTTCTCTCCTATTTTCCCAGCAAGAAAGGAAGTTTCTCTTTGTACCTGATCTCCTTTTATTCCTTGAGAGATGGTGAAGAGCCAAAGCATCATGAGGGCTTCCTGAGAGAAAAGTACGTCCTTTTCTCCACTCTCTATTTTAGAGTGTTCTAAACACTTAAGAGCTATTTCAGAGGCTTCTCTTCCGACTCTCTCTGGATCTACGTCTTTTGATCTACTCACATCGTATTCGAAGCAAATAGGGGACACTTTACCATTTTCTCTGGCTATCGTGGACAAGTTCAAAGAGAGAAGTGTGCTCTCCTCTTCCACATGAATTCCTTGAGTGTTACACAATTCTCTGAAGTCATACGTTACTTCAGAGGATCCAAAGAAAGGTTGTACTCTTTCGTCTAACTTAGCAGAGTCTAACATCAATTTAGACATTTCCACGACTTCGTCTGATCCCATATTTACAACTTCCTTGTAAAAGTTCTTTACTCTTCTGTAATTTTTGCAACAAGGGAAAGAAGGCCAATTTTCATCCTCTTCATTGGCTCTAGCCACTTTAATGGATTTCTTTATCAACTCCTCCTGCTTACTTGGGTCATTAGAGTAGGAGAAACCAACTCTTCCCTTATCTAGGACTACTCTGAGTCCAACTCCCTCTTCAAGCTTTGTCGACGATAAGTCTATTTCTCCACCTTTTATTTCGGATGACATCTTCCTTCTTCTTATTAGGAATGCTTCTGCCTCTTTTGCTCCGAATTTTTCAGCTTTTCTAATTATTAGGGATAGGTCAAATGGCATCTAGGCACCTCCTACTAGTATCCCTCCGATTTTCAAATGAGGTCCTCCACTCCCAACGAATGCCATCTGGCCTTTTCCACACCTTCCCGAGATCAAATGGAAGTCCTCACCAACTCCTTCGACCCTATTGAGTGTTTCTAGGGTGTTTCCACTTATGCTTACACTCCTAACTGGATTAGAGATTTCTCCATTTGATATCTCATAGGCTTCTTGGACTCCAACTTGAAACGTTCCGTCTAGGTTAGCTTGTCCACCCCTAAAGCTCACTAGGTAGTATCCGAACTTTATTCCCTCGAGGAGCTCCTCCATACTCATGTCTCCTTTAGAGACGTAAGTGTTACTCATCCTTATAATCGGAGGTACTGAGTAACTCTCAGCTCTAGCGTTTCCTGTGGGAGATGTGTTGAATTCATCGATTATTCCTTCTTCCTCAGAAATTCTCTTGAACTTCATAGCATGCTCTCTATCGTACATTAGAGAGACTAGTTTTCCCTCTTTTATTAGTTGAGTTCTCTGAGAAGGAGTTCCCTCGTCATCGTAGAAGAAGGATCCAAATGCTCCTTCAATAGTTCCATCGTCATACACGTTGATCAGTGAGCTAGCGATCTTCTTTCCCAATAGGGGCCTTATTATCGATCCTGAGAGTGTGAGATCGGCTTCTGCTAGATGTCCTAAAGCCTCATGGACTAGTACCCCAACTAATTCTGGACCAACCACTACTGGAAATTCTCCTCCTTTTGGCGCTTTTGATTCCAACTGCATTTCTATTCTGTTCCCGAGCTTCTCTATGGCTCTGTCTTTCTTATCCAAGAATTCGCTGAAACCTGAAGTAGTTCCTATTTCTTCTCTACCAGTGACTATCACGTCTCTCTTCCTTCCTATTGCAGTTATTTTCGTCCAAACATACGTCTTGTCCTCTTCTATGTAGGATCCCTCCGAATTGCAGAAGTATTGTCTACCAGAGACGTCTAGGTACTCTATAGTTACTGCTTTCACTCCCTGAATCCCTATTAGTTTGTTGTTCATCTCTCCTAGAACAGAGACCTTCTCCTCAGGTGTCACAGCTCTTGGATCTAAGTCGACTTTCCTCCCCACAGTTACTGAGTCTTCTACCGTGGGCACTTCCTCTAGATCTATGCTTCCCTTCTTTCCTGATGCTCTAGCCATTGAAATAGCTTCCTTTATTCCACTTTCTATGGAATCGAGCTTAGTAACTGATGAGAATCCCCAACGTCCTCCTACTAAGGCTCTTATTCCTATTCCTCCTAGTATTCCAGTCGATATCTCTATTTTATTCTCCTTAAGAAGTACTTCTGTTTTCTCAATTTTTTGAGCCCTTAAATCCAAGTATTCCGCACCCAGAGACGTTCCTATGGACATGAACTTCTCCAGTAGATCCCTCAATGGACCACCTAGCATGCATTGGAGTGAGTTCTTTAAATATGTGACTAAAAGAGGGGTTCGATTTTCATTGGTTTTTATTTTTAGGTCTCTCATCCTTCCGGAGAAGGAGATTGAGTATTCTGACTGCAGCTGCAGCGGCCCCAACGGAGTTGTCGACGTTAACCACTAATAGGCCTGGAGAACACGAACTCAGCATGGTCATGAGTGGTGTTCTTCCATTTCCTCTGAAAGACGATGTAGGCACTCCTATAACTGGGACTCCCACTAGAGATGAGACTAATGTTGGTAGAATTCCATCCATCCCTGAAAATACAACTATCAACTTTACTTCCTCTTCCATCATTTTCCTGACGGCATCTAGGGCTCTCTTAATGGACGAAATACCAACATCGTACTCCTTGACCACCTCGAAACCCATCTCCTCTAATATGAGTGAGAACTCCTCAGCTCTGTCAACATCTGATGTCCCTGCAGTAATTGCTCCTACCTTCAGTCCTATCTCATTCCTAGGTCTTGACCTCAAGCTCAGAATTTTCCCTCTCCTTTTCATCTCTACTTCGGGAAACTCAGCTAACACTTTTTCTATTAAGGAGTTATCGAAATCAGACAAAAATACCAGCCCTTTTCTGTCTATTGCTTCCTTCAATATTTTCTTCAGGTCTTCGTACTTCTTCCCGGGAGCGTATATTACTTCAGGGAAACCTACTCTCAGGTCCCTCTCAATGTCGAACTTAATTGTCTCTGTGACTATCAGTTCAAAGGAGAACTTACATATCTCTCTTATTAATTCGTCTTCCCCGATCGCTCCAGCCTTATATTTTTCCAAGAGTTCTCTAACGTATCTCTTTCCTCGCAATTCTCTCTGCCTCCTCCTTCACGATCCTAATCGGTAATCCAACTTCATCAGATATCCTCTTCAGGTCGTCATACTCTGCTTTTATTTGCCTTCTTCCACTAGGAAGGTAAGAAACTTTGAATCTCACTTTGAATTTCCTCTCGCCTATGGGAATGTTTAATTTCACTTCTTCTCTCTCCAGTTTCTCTCTCTTGACTGAGTAGTATCTAACGCCAAGCGTACCAGTGGACTCGAATATCTTCTCTATAGCTTCCCTGAGCTTGGTCCCTTCCACCAAACACTTAAGTGTGTGTCCCAGTCTGCCCTTCTTCATGAGCGTAGGTAATAGATATACGTCTAGACTAATTGAGCCCAAGTCTTCTTGCACTTTGGACAATATCTCTGGAGTGACGTCGTCTATGCTCGTCTCAACCATGTAGAGAATTTCCTCCTTCTCATGTGAGAGCAAATAAGCTCTGAGTAGATTCGGAATCTCTTTCAATTCCATGGATCCGGCTCCGTGCCCAATCCTAGTGGGATTAAAGCTCATTGAATCTGGAATTGGCCTAGCAATCTCAGATAATATAGCTACTCCAGTTGGAGTTGCAAGTTCTCCCTCTACAGGTCCAAGTCTGAACTTATGTGCGCTCTTGAGCATTATTTGGGCAGTAGCTGGTGTTGGAACTGGCATCAATCCGTGTTCAGTCCTAACATATCCTTTTCCTATGGATATGGGAGTGGAGTAAACCTCGCTCTCGTCTTCCAAGAGAATTAGTGTTCCTATCACCTCTATTTGTGTGTCTATATCTCCAGTCTCGTGTAGATGTAATCTCCTCATCTCAACTCCATGTGCTCTAGATTCTGCTTCGAATATCCTGAGAAGTATCCTCTTCCCAGTTTTAGATATTTTCTCTGGGAAATTCATCGTGGAACACAATTTACTAAAGGTTCTCAACATCTCCATTGGGTTATCTATTCTCATAGCATCCGATTCTATCACGAGGAGTTTTCCTGGAATACCTCCTCTCTTGACCTCTTCTAGCTTTATTTTCAATTCAATCCCAAGTAATCTACCTAGATTCTCCAATTTGGAGATTACATCATCTCTTCTCTCTGGGAATAAGTCCAATAGAGAAGAGAGGATCATGTCTCCGGATACGCCACAAAATGGGTCGAAGACTATCGTCAATTCATCACGCCCCTCTTCACTCTAACAGCCACGTGTCTCTCGAAGTCGAACACCTCCCTAGGAGAGAGGATTAGCTTTCCCACCGCTATGAGTT
>QMUK01000032.1 GCA_003660555.1 Thermococci archaeon | reverse complement strand
AAGTGAGGTCCTGCTAAGGAAAGCCAGGGGAATAGATGAGCAACACTTCCCGGAAGAGGTTTACTACTTCGTGAGCATATACTTCGAACCCTCCTCCTATTATCCGGAGAGGGGCTACTCCTACTACAACTACCCGGATCCCTGCGACGTGAGAACAGAGAACTTGGAGGGATTCGAGATAAACCTCTACATGTGGGACACTAGGTATCTAATTGAGCCCGAGAAGCCATCTCCTCCGGATTACGTGTATGGCCCAGACCTGATAGAAGACCTATGGAAGAGGATTACCGTTTACGCTCTAGGAAGGAGGGGTATAGATGAGTGCTGATGTAAGACGAAAACTGGTCTTACTTCTTCTTCCCTCCTTAGTAACACTTTCAATGATTCCTGGAGCAATGAGTAATGGTGGAGGATGGGAGACAGTCGACTATAAAGTACATCGATTGACTTCCCGGTGCGGGGACGCCATAGTACAAATAAAAGAGAGTGAGTAGGGCTCCAGAAGACAGTGACCCAATCTATAATTACTTCCTGGTGAACATTTATTTGGATACAAGTCAATCCTGAAGATGACTTTTCCGTTCGCTATGTATCTGTTAGTGCGGAACCAGAGGGAAAGTCACTCTATTTCTATGTGTTGAGGTACAGCCCCACTACCTCTTCCGGAAGTGTGACCCACGGATTCAATCTGGGATTCGATTTGGGAGTTTCTAGTAGTGGGCTCAGTGGAAGTGTAGGCGTTGGCTACAGCTCTGGGATTACAATGCCCATGCTAGAGACAATAGACGACTCTGACCTATACACAAAGGGAATCAAGTGGAAGACAGATTACACTAAACTATGGGGATTATTCGCAACTAAACACTCGCACTGGACTGAATATTCGATATTAGTTAGAGATCATGGATACTGTTACCATTGCCAAGGAAGAGTGAGAATCAAAGTAGAAGTTAAGATGGACGAGAACCGCTGTACTTTAGCCAATACATACGTCGCACTACTGAAGCACATACACTGAGCGCCTAACTGCTTCTTACTGGCTTTAGGTATTTAGTAAGCACACTGAGACGCAATTTCACGATGTGAACCTACTAATTTCTTCCCTTTTCTCTGTTTTAAGATAATTCTCGAGTGAATGATAACGAACTCGTTGACCAACCTCGATGAAAGAGAGAGCAGATCTTTCAATCTGGAAGAGTCAAGAATAACTTGCCGAGTGCTTGCAGAACCTTTTTTGAGGATGCATCTGCTCCAGTCAGCACAATCATGGAGTATGATGCAATTTTTAAGATCGATTACAACATGGTAATCCCCGATGATTGCCTCGATCATGTTCTCTCCTGATTTCGGATGCTCATTTCCTAGTCCTCGATCCTTCTTGCCCCTTGAGCCTTTGTTAATCAATAAACCTTCGAATAAGGGAATCAAAGCTGAGCTCGGTGGGTTCAACAAACATTTCAAGAAATGGTTTCTCAACTTTGGTAGAACTTTTAGCAGTCTTGAAATAGACTTGGATTTTTCTCTTGTCCTCTATTTGCTCAGGTGTAAGCTCGCTAATAATTTCGAGAACCTGAAGGCAGTTTTCCACAACATAACCATGAAAATGATTATTGAAATGTTCGTAAACCACAGCAATCTTTTCCGCAACTTCCCTTATTTTAGGTACCCATGGCTCAAGCTCCTCTTTTCTGCATCTATAATTGTACCAAGGCCTTGTCCCCTTTCTATGCTATCTAAAATAAGGCTATCTTCGCAGTTACTTTAATCTCTGGCGGCAAAAGAGATTCGTCGATAATCGTGTATGCAACATTGTACTTTTCAAGCAATTTCGAACCTTCGCGGGCTGCCCCAGTAAATTACATCGTTCAGCTTCCTTTAAATTTTCCTGAGAGCTCAGCAATTACATCATCCAAACTTCTAAAAGTTCCATCTGAAAGCTTCTTAAGCAAGACTGAAGCTCTGACCTTCTTGTCTCTAGTTAAATCTATCAGCTTCCATCCTTGCTCAGAAATCAACTTTTGCTTGGTAGTTGGAAATTTTGCGTCTTCGCTTAAGACTTCTGCGAGTGGGCTTAAACCGGTTGATCGAGTAACCATTGGAAACTCCCCGGTCTGCTTGTAAACTTTAAGCCTAGCTGCATCCTTATACATTTTAACGAAGTGGAAACACAGAAGGGCTTTTTCATGATCTCCTTCAGAGACCATTTCATCAATCATTTTCAGCTCTCATCTGTGGGCTGATAAATATTATGCACACCTTTACCAAATAGCCTTGAATAAAGGACATCAGACTCTACCGCTGTTTTTCGCCCCTTAGATAGATCCACGCAATGGATTATGTTGAGATCTTGCATAAGTTTCAGAAACCTCTCATCGGGTTGCATGCCTCTTGTTTCAATAGCTAATCCCACCCCATTTGTTCTGGTTGACGAAAGGAATTCTCTAATCAATCCAGCTAGACTGTAATCAGGCTTTAGTGATTGGAATCTGAACATGGAGAAACTCGGCTCTAAGTTTTGTACAGACCCTTACGTTTTCCTCAAAAACTGTCCTGTCAGCGCATTATTAGTTGGTGTGAATTTGAATTTATGGGAAACTACCCGATTGCATCTGACCGTAAATTCAAAAATCCTCTGGAACAATTTTTTCTCCAATGCTCTGCCCTACTCAAAGAAGGAAGTACGTAAAAAGTCGAGTTCACCTTAACAAAATCATATATTCTTGAGTAAGTACCAATGGATGCATGCCGGGAACGCGAAAATAAGCCCAGCCGCCCGTTCCAATCAAATATTTTTTGGCAATCGGCAAATTCTCATTTAAATATATCCATATCCGGAAAATACAGCTTTTGGTTTCTAGTGAGAACGTTAATGGATTTCCTTTTCCATGATCAAATCGTTACCCCATGGTCTCTCTATTCTTCCCGTTTGCCTGTACCCGAGTTTTCTATAGAAATTTATGGCCCAATATGCTTTTTCTGCAGTAATAAGCCATAGCTTCTTTAACCCGAATCTCTCAGCCTCATGCTCAACATAAGTGACGAGTGCCGTTCCTATGCCCTTCCTCTGAAACTCTGGCAGGACATAGACCCATCGTATCCTTCCCGTATCTTTATCCAAAACATGAAGAGCCGCAACTCCAACAATTTCACCCTCATGCCTGTAAACATAGAAACTCATTCTACTAAAATCCTGCAGAAGCTCTTCGATTGATAGAACGGGCTCCCTGAAATGCTTTTCTGGAATTATATCCTTGTATGCTTTCCGGTTACTCTCGTTAATGACATACAAGATTTTCTTGGCATGTTCTTCAGAAGCCCTCTCAATCATTTCCATTCACATATTCCATTTCATTACAAGGAAGAGTGAAGGACAAAATATAAAGTTTAGTGCATATTTTACAAAGAGGGAGTGCCATGAAGGAGGATGAGAGAGAAAGGGTAATTCGGCAGTTTATTGAGGAGATCAGAGCCGCTGAAGAGAGCAATGACTATTCCGAGATTAATCGGAAGTCTATTGAGAATAGGCTTGGCTGGTATGAGAAAAATAAGGATAAGCTTAAACTTGAGGGTTCAGATGTTCGGAAGGCCTACACTTTGCTTATACGCGAATTCATGAAACTAAAGCCAGAAGAAGCTCCCATAGTGTATGAAGATGAGAGAAAAATTGTTTGGCACTCATACAACTGGTGTCCAGTTCTAGAAGCCTGCAAAAGAGCCGGATTCGATACAAGAAAGGTTTGCAAAAAAGGATGGGAGAAATCCGTCCAATTACTAATTGAGAAAATCAACCCAAAGCTACGCTTCACCAGAAACTACAATAAAATCCGCCCCTACACGGAATACTGCGAAGAAATAATTGAACTAACCGAATGATGCAATTCACTATTTACGGAGCTAATAAGAGCTGGTAATTTTATAGGGGCTTATAAATAGAAACTTAAAGCACAAGAATCGATAGGCTCCTGATGTTATATTTGTTAATGAAGTTTAAAATATTTGATTCGTGAAAATCTAGATGAAACTAAACATTTGTGACGGGAAGTTGAGAATAAACTTAAGCGATCTGGAAAAGTTTTGGTTATTAAGCGTGATTTTGAGATTTCCTTAGAGCATATAGTAGAAGTAAGGACTGAAGCCCCTGAGACAAGCTGGAGAGAAATAAGGGCTCCTAGAACTTATTTGCCAGGAGTAATGAAAGCTGGTACCTACTATACGCCTAGAGGAAAGGAGTTTTGGTATGTAACGAAAAAGGGCTGTTTGGTCTGGAACTGAGAGACGAACCATACAAGAGAATCATCCTGAGTGTCGACAGATACAAGCAATGGGCTGAAAGGATTAAGAAGCTACTTCTAAATACTATCAAGCCTCTCTCAGTCAAGAAGGGGATTAGACTAAAGCATAATAAAAGCCTAACAGCCACCTTCCTAGTCACATCCCATTTAGGAGGCTATAATCAACGCTTAGATATTCTTTTGTATTCCTTCAAGACTCTAAGGATGACCCGATCACGCGCTCTTTTTCAGCCACTAGGCTCGGGATAAAAATTGAAATAACGGAATAAACATCCATCAGTAACATTCTCCTACATTTTTCAAAAATCAATTCATGAAAAGTAAAGAAATAGTTAGCGAGCTTATATCTAGGTACATTAAGGCAAAACCTAGAAGGATTTCATTTAAACTAAGCTGGAATGACAAGAGATCATTAATTAACCTTAAGGGTGAGAACCTTGGATGAAACTGTTGAATATTCTCATGTCATCGATTTTACTTCTTTCGCCAACGGAGTTCTTGAAGCTTACAGAGAAGTTTATGGAGAGTTGAAAGCTGTTCCAGTAAGCTTCAGGAAAGAAATTTATGAGAACGACAAATCTGGAAAAAATGGAGAACGAGCTCGGAAGACTGTTTGTCAGAAGAGTTGGAAAATTTTTGGATAGGTTGCTGGCTTTGGCAGACCTTTCAAGGGCAGAAGTCTATCTTACGGAAGCAGTAAGATACCCGACGCCGAAGAACAGAATGCCAAATAGAAAAGAGATAGGAGCCTGTAAGGAATTTTTACAAGTTCAGCTTGAAGCTGTCCAGCATAAACTGATAGTGGCTTTGGGCAAAGTTGCACTACAGGCTTTGGGAATTAGAGTCAGGTGTCGATATTAAAAAAGCTGCCTCTAGATTGGATGAAGTCAGTTTTTCCTCTGCTGGTTTTCCTGGGTTGTTTTGAGGCTTGAACGTCCAAGGTTGCTGTTTTAATCTTTAGGTTGGGGAAGATGATCTGTTCAGGAGCTAGGTCTGAGGCTGAGGCAACGGTTGCCTTAGACAAGGCTATCAATTTGTTGGCAAACGCTCATGCGACAAGAGGGCAAAGTCCCCTATAAGGGTTGTTAATATTGTCGCTTCAGTTGATTTAGGAAGTGACGTAAATTTGGAGGGTTCTTTCGAGGTCTTACCGAAGTCGATTTATGAATCTGATCAATTTCCCGCTCTGACTTACCAAATGGAGAGACCTAAGGTGTCCTTTATTATATTCTGCACGGGCAAAATGGTGTGCACAGGTGCCAAAACACGTCATGAACTCGTATGAGCAATCAAAAGTTGACAAGAACGCTTGCGAGAAACAGACTATTGATTCAGAGAAACAACTGACAATTGCACCTAATTTGAGGAGCAGATTATCAAGTAAGGAATTTGTCCACGAAGTTGATGACTCTTTCATGCTTTTAGGCGACAGTCTTCTTCTCGTGATATTTCTTCGCAGCCTCAACCAGTTTATCGAACACATCTGGATCGTCGATCCATCTGAGTAAATGGAAAACACGAGAGAAGGATAGTCACCCCTTCCTGGAGAACTTTATCACTTCGTCTATTAGATCAACGTGAGATATTATCATTCTCCTGCAGCAATATCTCTTCAAACCTAGGTCATCTAAAACTCTCTCAGGATCTTCTCCCCTTTTTACTCTCTCGACGAATTTGTAATAGTAGCTACCTATCGGCTTCCCGCAAGTGAAACACCTTACTGGAATCATCAACTGAATCACCTATATGACTTCTGTCTTCTCTTCCTAGCGTGACTGTGTCCTCCGAATTTCTTGGGCTCTTTCCTCCTCGGATCTCCCTTCAGCATGGATGGATCGTATTCCATGTAGGCTTTTCTCAGATCTAGATTTCCAGTCCATTCCACGAGTCCTCTGGCCAAGGCCATTCTAGCCGCTTCGGTCTGTCCCATGAAACCTCCACCCCTTACAGTTATCTCCACGTCTACCCTATCTATTTCGTCTATTCCCAGCTCTTTGGCTATTATTATTGGCTCCTCTAGTCTCATTCTTGCATATTCTGGCTCATATATTTCCAAAGGTTTCTTGTTTATCCTTATTCTTCCTTTTCCCGGTTTAAAGACAGCCCTAGCTATGGCAGTCTTCCTCTTTCCCTTAGTTTGAATTATTCTCGGTACAATCTCCTTCAACTAGATTCCCCCTTCCAACCCAAGAAGTGGCATATTTCGCCTACAGTGATTAAATCCGTTCTGGTTATCTTCGAAGAACTGAACAATTCAAGTTTCTCAGCCTTTCCTTTGAATTCCTCTGGCACTCCCAAGTAAACCCTTAATCTCTTCAGTGCGTCTCTCCCTCTCTTCTTCTTTTTTGGAAGCATGCCTCTTATCACTTTCTTTACGAAGAGATCAGGCCTCTTTACGTGAAATGGTCCTTTTCTGGGATTAGCCCTGTTTCTGACGTTTAGGAAGGATTGGTATTTCTCTATTACCCATTCTCTCTTACCGCTTACAACTGCCCTCTCTGCGTTTACTACCCTCACTTCTTCTCCTTCCAAAAGCTTTTTAGCCACGTAGCTCGCTAGTCTACCCAAAATAGCACCTTCTGCATCGAGGACTAACAAGGAATCACCCCATTATCCTCACTCCAGATCCCCTTGGCACCTCTAACATTAGCTCCTCTATGGAAATGGCTCTACCTCCAGATTTCTCTATTTTCTCCTTGGCATTCCTAGAGAACTTGAAGGCCGCTACTGTTACACTATGCTCCAAGTCTCCAGCACCCAAGACTTTTCCCGGCACCACTACTACTTCCCCCTCTTCAGTGTATCTGTTTATCCTACTCAGATTCACTTCTATTCTAGATCTCCTAGGCTTGCTTAATCTCTCTGCCAAATCTCTCCATATTTTGACTCCTTCTTCCCTCGATTTCTTCTTGAGCATCCTTACTAAGTTAATTAGTTGGGGATTGGTACTCTGACACTTCCTCTTCCCTCTCTTCTTCCTAGGCATTTGGGCTCCTCCAATAATGTGGTCCCGCCGGCCGGATTTGAACCGGCGACCAGAGGATCTACAGTCCCCCGCTCTCCCAGACTGAGCTACGGCGGGTAGTGGGGCCGCCCGGATTCGAACCGGGGTCCCAGGCCCCCAAAGCCCGAAGGATAGACCAGGCTACCCTACGGCCCCTTTTTCCACTATGTAGTACCTGAATATCTGAGTCGGCTCCAATACCACCCCTCTGACTCCTCTTCTAAGTACCACGTACTGTCTTCCTTGCCAGAGGGGTATGTAAGGGACCTCCTGTGCCAGTAGCTCCTGGACCTCCTTATAAATTTTTTCCCTCTCTTCTCTACTCTCTGCCTTCCTAGCCTCTAGGAGCAACTCGTCCATTCTCTCGTTGGAGTAAAACGACCCTAGACTTGGACTAGCATCCGATTGTAGGAAAGGCCAGAGGTAATCGTCTGGATCTAGGTAATCAGGATACCAACCTAGGAGGAAGAATCCCATGGTTCCTTTCCTCATGTAGTCCGTGTAAGTAGCCCATTCAACACTCTCTAGATTTACTTTAATCAATCCAGTCTCCTCTAGTTGCTGTTTTATCATTTGAGCTACGTCAGCTTCAGTTGGACCATAGTGAGTTGGTGTGTACCACAGGGTTATTTCCAAGGGCTTCTCCTCGGAATATCCTAAACTCCTGAGGATCTCGGAACTCCTCTTCAAATCCCTCTCGGGAAAGACTTCGGAATGACTCCACATCCCCTCTGGAACCATGCTGTATAGTGGTTTCACAGTCCCGAAGAAGATTTTCTCTGCTATTTCTTTCCTGTTTATTGCCAGAGATATGGCCTTTCTTATTGAAAGATTATTAAATGGCTCCTTCTTAACGTTGAAAACCAAGTACCTTATTACCGGACTATCTCCCTCCAAGACGATTAGATCTCCTTTCTTTTCTTTTAGGTCTATTATGTCAAGGGGTTTGAGCTCTCTGTAAGCTATGTCAATCTCTCCCCTCTCTATTGCAAGTCTCAACTGGGAGGAATCCTGATAGAATCTTATGACGAATCTCTTGGTCCTAGCCTTTTCTCCCCAGTATTCCTCGTTTCTCACCAGTACTAGCTCAACGTCTCTAGTCCACTTCTCCAACTTATATGGCCCAGTACCTATTGCCTCGTCTGTGAATTCTTCTCCATATGAAGGACTTACTGCAGAAGCCACGGAAAATGCTAACACGGACAAGAATGGAGAAAATGGATACTTCAGCTTTATTTCCAAGGTGTATTCATCTACGGCTTTTACTTCGTCTATTACATCCAAGAGGAAAGATGGATCTCCTTTTAGTTCCATAGCCCTTTTTATGGATTTTTCCATCACTTCAGCATTGAACTCAGAGCCATCGTGGAATTTAACCCCTTTTCTGAGTTTGAATAAGTAGGTCATCCCGTTGTCCTTTACTTCCCAACTCTCTGCCAAAAGCGGTACGATATTAGAGGAACCAACTTCGTATCCTACGAGCCCCTCAAAGACGTTGTTTATTACGTTGACAGAGAGATAGTCATAGGCTTTAGCAGGATCCAAGCTAACTATCTTGTCCGTGGTGCCCAGAATTACTACTTCAGTTCTTTCTTTCTCCTTAGTTTCCTCGATACATCCGGAAGAGATGGATACCATGGGCAAGAGGAGGAAAATCAATACAGTTGCGAGGTTAGGTCTACACATAGGTGACACCTCGGTTCAATTGGGGTTCAAGTTGGGTTCCAGGTGGCGCCGCCGGCAGGATTCGAACCTGCGACCACCTGGTTAACAGCCAGGCGCTCTACCAGCTGAGCTACGGCGGCCGTGCCCGGATGTGCCCCAAGGTATATAAAAGGGTTTCTACCACTCACCGAGGGATGTCATTGCTAAGGGAAAACGAGAAATTGCTTGGAGCGATATCCCTTGTCCTAGGTCTGTTAATATTAGCTGAACCTGAGTTGTTGAGGATTCTGGTGGCTCTCTTCCTAATAGTGTGGGGACTCGTCAAACTCATGAAGTGAATCACTGAGACTCCTCAAGCAACTTAGGAAATCTCTTCAGGATGGATCCCATTATTAGACATTTCTTCGGAGATAGCTCTGGTTTAATTTCATTACTCTCTCCATCGAGGGGAACTCCTCTGATCACAACCATTGGTATGCCCTCTCCGTTCTCTCCCATTAGGAGGAGGGCAGCTGAGGCTATTTGATCTCCCACTGCTCGAAAAGTGATCTCGAGTTCTCTGCCAAATAGGTCTTCCTTTCCTCGTTCGTCAGTGACCAATGGGATTCCGTACCCTCCTAGGGCTATACCAACAGTACCCAACCTCAGGGGCTGTACTCTACTATCTGATATTACTACGCCAATCCTCTTCCCACATCTCTTCATTATCTCCTCTGATATTCTCTTCGATTCCTCCCATGGATTCTCTGGAAGTAATACCACGGTTCCCTTGGGACAATTGGATCTATCCACTCCTGCATTTGGCATTAGGTTACCGTCCTTCAGAGTGAGAAGTACTCCTTTCACGCCCCCTATTATCAGGTCAGCCTCCCTTAGTATTATTTCGACTAGCTTCTCATCCATTTCGAACTTTTTTGCTAGAGATTTAGCTCTCTCGGAAGGTTTAACATTGGAAAGATAAACTAATCTTTTCCTAGAGGTGGATACCGCTTTACTGGATATTACTAATATGTCACCGTCTCTCAAGGATTCAAGTGGAATCAAATCGACTAAGTCTTCTCCAGGAGATATGACTTTAGTTTTAATTGGTATTAGTTTCACTTCATCGCCATTCCTTTTTTCCGATTTCTCCATTTAGAAACCCCTCCATGATCTTCCCCAATTCTCTCAATTTCATACCTTGTCTCTTTAATTTCTCTGAGAATAGCTTTAATTGTGAAAAACTTCCAATCAGTAATACTCCTGTCTCTGAAGTCTCGAAGTCTATGCATCTCTTGTTTATCCCAGCATCTCCCCCCAGAGATAAAATCTCTTGCTTACAAATTAGAGCTTCAGGAGTACTGAGCCTATCTATGAATATTCCAATTGGCTTAGCCTTTCTACTCATGATCTCAATTCCTTCTTCGTCGACCCCTATGAAATTCAAGATATACTTCACGTGGTCTCCAAGCGCTATTTCAATCAATGAAATCTCATGTCCATCTATTTCAGATTTAATTGATCTGTACCCTCTAGAAATTTCTTCAGAGACCTTAACGCAATCCCTAGTCTCCTCGGGGTCATGCGTCCTTATTCCATGAGCTCCAAGGAAAACAGATATTGAGGTAGCAGCCAAACTTCCCCATAATCTCTCTTTAACATCTTTCCCTGTTATCTCTCCGATGAAAGACTTCCTGGAGATTCCGACCAGTATTGGCCTTCCCAAACACCTCATGGCCGGTAGGCATCTTATTATCTCTATGTTTAGGGAAAGAGGTTTCCCAAACCCTATTCCTGGATCTACTAATATCTCATTGCAACCCCTTTCCAATGCTAGATCCAAACTTAACTTAAGAGATTTGATTATTTCTTCGATTGAGAGACAATCTCCTGGTTTTTTCTTAGACGCCATCAGAATCAGCGGAGGCTGGAACTCCTCTATCACCCTGAGCATTTCCTCGTCCTTCAGACCACTCACGTCGTTCACTATGTCAGCTCCAGAATTTAGAGCTAATTCAGCAACCTCTCCTCTTTGCGTATCCACAGATATCGGTATCCCTGGATTCACTTCGGATATCTCTTTAAGAGCTAGTTCAATTCTCTTCAGTTCCTCCTCCTTGGATATCATTTCCACTCCAGGAGCAGTAGATGCGGCTCCAACGTCGATTATATCTGAATACCTCGATAAACTAAGGAAGTCTTCTCTTATTCTATCTCTATCGGAATACTTATAGAAAGACTCTGGAGATACGTTTAGCGCCCCTATTATTTTCACTCTTTCATTGTCTCCAAAGATAACCCCAGATAGGTTGGCCTTCAACGTTTTAATTCCTCCCTGAATATTTCTAGTCCACTCTCCTCTATCTTGAAACCTAAGTCCTTTAGTCCTCTCTCTAGGGCTATTAACAGATTAGAGATGAGAGTCTCATTTGAAGTCATTCCCATGTGCCCTATCCTTATTAGTTCTTGTTTCATTTTACCTATGCCTGGTTTGATCAGTATTCCGAATTTCATTACTTCCTTAATTAGCTTAAATGAGTTAAACGGTGACCTAAACACTGTTATGGTATCAGAACAAAATCTCCTCTTAGAGGAACATCCAGGACATTCCTCGCATTTTGGATACATCTCTAGTCCCATTCCAATTATAGCTTTTCTGAAGGCCATTGCTAATCTT
>QMUK01000031.1 GCA_003660555.1 Thermococci archaeon | reverse complement strand
TCCCAGAGAGCCCGGGTGGGGTAGAGGGACATCCCAAGCGGCTGCGGACCGCTAGACCCGGGTTCAAATCCCGGCCCGGGCACCATGCCTACATGGATCTATTGAGTTTCCTCTCTAGGAAGTCGACTATTATCTCAGACGGACTCACGTCAAACCCCAACGGCTCACTTTTTAGAGTTTCATATTCTTCCAGAAACCTCTCGACCACCATGAAGTCATACTTAGATAAGACGGCGTTCTTCCCAATTCCATCCTCTCTCTCAGTTCTATTTCTCATTATTAAGCATGGCTTCCCTAGGTAGAAACACTCTTCCTGATTGCCTCCTCCATCTGTGAGAAGGAATTCCGAGTGCCATAGGAGCTTCATGAACTTGAAGTAGTCGTATCTCGGCCTTAATTCCACGTTTTCACTCTTCGAAAGCCTTTCGTGTAGCCTTAGTTCTAGCAATCTCTCCCTAGTCGGCTTGTGAAGAACGAAGACCACCTTCATGATTTCCGATACTCGAAGTATCGTATCAACAATGAATTCCATTCTCTTCTTACTGAATATGTTCTCGAATCTATGAATTGAAGCTAGGCAATACTTCGAATCCGGTAAATCGACTTTCACATCATCCATTCTCTCAGAGAACATTCTCAGGGAATCTAGGAGGGTGTTATAGTAGGTATTCACCTTCTCTCCTCTGTATCTCTCCGAGTTAATTAAGGCCCTCTCTCCAGGACAGAAGTGATAATCGCTAAGTTCAGAGGTTAATATTCTAGTTATCTCCTCAGGAAATGGATTCAGAAGGTCACCCGATCTAAGACCGGCCTCTACATATCCCACTCTGTATCCAAGAGCTTTAGCAGAGATTGCTCCGAGCAGAGCTGAGATAGCATCTCCATGGACTAAAAACACTCCTTTTCCCCTAGGAATTGATTTTAAAGCCCTATATAAGCAGACTGGGAACCAAGATATCATTTCGGAGATCCTGGATATTTCTCTTCCACTATAGAGGACAATGTCAGGATATCTGAGACGAAAAACACGAAGTAGATCATTTATTGTTTCCTCGTGCTGTCCTGTGAAGACGAACTCATACTCCAATCCTCTCTCGTCTAGCTCCGTCATTACAGGTGCCATTTTTATTAATTGGGCCCTAGTTCCTAGTAGAACGTATATCAATCCCTTTTCCCATTACAGTGAGGAACGGGAAACGTTTTATATTTCCCCTCTTACTGGCCAGTATGAGCGGGGGTGGCCGAGCTTGGTCAAAGGCGCAGGGCTTAGGAGGCCCTGCCTAAGAAACCCTGTCCCGTAGGGGTGCGCGGGTTCGAATCCCGTCCCCCGCACCATTGTCCTAGAGTGTTCTCTTACAAGTAGAGGACTGAGCTAGCGAAAACTCTGGCTAGGTTCCATCCTCTCTCTGAATCCAGAGCGCTAAAGTGAGACTCAGTAACTACTCCCCATTTTCACCACACGTTGAAACTCCTCTCGACACCCTACCAATACTCAGAGAGGACAAACTTTTTCTATCGCTAATTCCGACTCGACGGAAGGTGAAACCTTGGACAAGTCCGTTGAGGAGAAATGGCAAAGGAAGTGGGAGGAAGCTAAAGTATTCGAGGCAGACCCAGACGAAAGAGAGAAATTCTTCATTACCTTCCCTTATCCGTATATGAACTCAGCCCCTCACATAGGACACGCTTATACTCTAAGCAGAGTGGATGTGATAGCGAGATTCAGGAGAATGCTTGGTTACAACGTTCTCTTCCCGTTTGCTTTTCACGCCACTGGAGCTACCATATATGGTGTTGCAGAGAGACTTAGGAAAGGAGATGAAGATCAGAAGAGAGCTTTACTAGTAGCAGGGCTTCCAGAAGAAGAAATAGAGAACTTCAAGGACCCTGTTTACATAGCCAATTACTGGAGGAGAATATGGGAAAGAGTATTAAGGAAATTTGGCGTCAGCGTAGATTGGAGGAGAAAATTCATAACTACGGAGATGTTTCCCCCATACTCCAAGTTCATAGAGTGGCAATATCTGAAACTGAAGGAAATGGGTTACGTATACAAAGGAACCCATCCAGTCGTCTGGTGCCCAAATTGCAAGAGTCCAACAGGAAATGCTGATAGAATAGAAGGGGAAGAAGCTAGAGTAGTGGAAATCACCCTCATCAAGTTCAAGATAGATGATTTGGTACTCCCAACAGCTACTTTCAGACCAGAGACCATTTTCGGCGTCACGAATTTATGGGTCAATCCAGATCACGAGTACGGAATTTACCTCTTGGGGGAAGAGAAGTGGGTGTTGAGTGATGAGGCGGCCTTTAAATTAAAGGAACAGAAGAAGGACATAAGACCAACAGGAGAGAGGATAAAGGGGAGAGACTTAGTGGGGAAGAAAGCAAAAAATCCAGTGAATGATACAGAGATTATAATTCTTCCAGCCGAATTCGTTGATCCAAATGAAGGTTCTGGATTAGTTATGTCGGTCCCCTCTCATGCTCCCTATGACTACGCCGCTCTGCTAGACATCAAGAGAGAGGCTAAGAAGCTCTCTTCTGAGTATGGAATACCTAAAATCGAGATAGAGAGAATAGAACCAATTTCAATAATTGATCTGAGCTCAGAAGGATTTGGGGAGCATCCTGCAATAGAGATATGCGCTGAGATGGGAATAGAATCACAGAGGGAAGTTGAGAAGCTGGAAGAGGCGACTAACAAGATATACAAGAAGGAATTTCATAAAGGAGTCATGAAAGTAGAGCCGTATAACGGAATAAAGGTGTCTGAAGCGAAGGTAGAAGTCGCGAGGAATCTAATCTCCAGTGGGAAAGCCGAGTTAATGTACGATCTCTCCGAAGAAGTAGTTTGCAGGTGTGGAACTAAGTGTCACGTGAAGGTTATAGAAGACCAGTGGTTCCTGAAGTACTCGGACGAAGACTGGAAGCAAAAAGTATTGGATTGGCTCGATGCCATGGAGATATATCCAGAGGAAGCTAGAGCTCAAATGAGGAATTTCGTCCTAGAACTTAGAGACTGGGCTTTCACCAGAAGGAAAGGATTGGGCACTAGGTTGCCATGGGACAAGGAGTGGATGATAGAAACTTTGAGCGATTCCGTGATATACATGGCCTTCTATACAATAGCAAAGCACGTAAATCAAGGTATAGGGGCCGAGCAACTCATACCAGAGGTCTTCGATTACGTCTTCCTTGGAATAGGGGATCCGAGCAAAGTCTCCAATAAGAGTGGAATACCTAAAGAGAAGCTGTTAGAAATGAGAAGGGAATTTGAGTACTGGTACCCAGTGGACTTGAGAGGAAGTGGAAAGGACCTTCTATCCAATCATTTAGTTTTCTCCATATATCACCACGTCGCCCTTTGGCCAATAGACAAGTGGCCCAGGGCATATTCAGTGAATGGATGGGTGCTTTTCGAAGGAGAGAAAATGAGTAAATCCAGGGGGAAGGTGATAAACCTAGAGGAAGCCATAGAGAAATGGGGGTCAGATTTGGTTAGAATAACGTTAGCTAGTTCTGGCGAAACATTAGATGATGTTGACTTCCGGGAGGAGAATCTCAGAACTTTCGAATCAAGACTGAGAAGAATAGAGGAGTACATAGAGCTCCTCGGAAAGATGAAAGGAAGAGAAATTGGGAGAGCAGAGAGATACTTAATTAGTAGACTTCAGAGGAACGTGAAAGAAGCTACTGAGATGTTGAAAAAGACGATGACTAGGAGCGCAATGGTCAGGATACTGTTTAATCCAATGAACGATCTGAAGTGGTATTTCAAGAGAGTGGGCGGAATAGATAAGGCCAATGGAGAAGTAGTAAGAGAATGCCTGAAGAAAATAGTATTAATGCTCTGTCCATATACTCCACATTTCTCGGAGGAAATGTGGTCCAAATTAGGCGGTGATGGCTTTGCATCTCTTCAGAAATGGCCAGAGCCGGATTACTCCAAAATAAATGAAAAAATTGAGGAACAGGAGAGACTGCTTTCCTCCTTAATAGAGGACATAAAGGAAATAAAGGGACTAATAGAGTCTAGAGGGGCCTCTACAAAAAAAGTGAAGATCTTCGTAGCTTCCGACTGGAAATATCAGACACTTTCCACACTAAGGGAGAAAAGGAACAAGGAGGAAGTGATAAAGGAACTTATGTCAATGGAGGAGTTCAGGAAGAGGGGGATGGAGGTAATAAGACTGGTAGAGAGACTATTCAAGGAAGAGACGCTTCCCATAATAACTAGAGAAGAGGAGATAGAAATGTTAAGAGAAGCCTCTGACTTCATCTCCAAGGAGACTTCTCTGGAGGTGGAAATACTTTCAGAGGAAGAAGCTAAAGAGGAAAAGGAATTAAATAAAGCTAAGCAATCCATTCCTGGTAGACCGGGGATACTTTTGCTATGAAGAGGGATCCGAATGTTCTTCTTTAAAGTATTCTTCCCTCTTTTGGCCATAGTGAACCCATTTGGAGGGGCCATGATAACACTTCTTGCCTTAACAGAGGGGATGACTCCAAAGGAGAGATCCAAAATAATAAGAGATAGTGTAATACTTGGCTTGTTTGTCTTAGTGACATTTGCTATCCTAGGAGAGAAGATACTCTCCTTCTT
Organism: Thermococci archaeon; assembly: GCA_003660555.1. GTDB lineage: Archaea > Hadarchaeota > B88-G9 > B88-G9 > B88-G9 > B88-G9. The sequence goes on along the minus strand of QMUK01000031.1, from coordinate 7,532 downwards.
CGGAATAAGTATATACAGCTTCAAGTTGGCTGGAGGAGCTCTTCTATTCAAGATAGCCGTGGACATGATGTTCGGCCCATTGCGAAGGAGAGCCCTTACTAAAGCAGAGGAAGAGGAGATAATGGAAGCCCCTGGGATATTCCCCATAGGAGTCCCATTGTTGGCAGGACCTGGAGCTATAACTACAGTAATGATATACTCACAAGATGCTAGCCCAATAGAGACTTTCCAGCTGATATTGGCCATATTATCTGTGATGGGTGTAACATACTTGGTCCTGGGGTCCGCTCAGAGGGTTTACTCCCTTATAGGAAGAGGTGGAGCCTTAGTCATCTCCAGGCTTATGGGACTCATACTCGGAGCGATAGCTGCACAGTTCGTAGTTTCTGGAGCTCTCTATCTGGTAAAAGAGATATACTAATAATCTTTTCTTCTAGTCCAACAAGTCCTCCACCTTTTTCACACCTTCCTTTTCACTCCAAATCTTCTTACTCAGACAATCATCCCCCTTCTCTATCATTAGGAACCTCTTCTCGCCCTTTAGAGGTATGACTAGGTATTCTCTTGCACCGTTCTCTGATTTCAGGACTAACTTGAACTTCCTCTCGAACCTCATATTCTTCAGACTAAGGTATCTGTATATCAGGTACTTCCCAGATTCTAGGAAAATCCTAGCTTCCTTTTCACCTCTCTTGCTTTCCGCTATTACTTCCTCCGGATACATCGAACCCCCCACTAATTGAAGTGTTCCATACTCTAGTTATATATTCTCCTCTCCCATCTACCTATCTCTCGCGACTTCAGAGGCTTATTGAGACCAATTTCACTCCCTGATTTTTAGAGAACTCACACAGAGAGCGTTTGAGTTCTTCTCTGTCGTCTATCTTGAATAGATGTCCCTTGGCTTTTGAATCAGATGAGCCGAACTTTGGTATTACCTCGAATTTCTTTTCAAGGAAATTAGCTAGCTCCTCTTCCTTTTCTTTTGGAAGCTCCATGGCATAGGCTTCGATGACGTCCATCGGATACAAGTAATCTATGTGCCACCACTTCCTTTTCTTTCCAGAGAGGTGTCTAGATAATCTCTTCTCGATAGAGGTCTGAGCACTTCCCACGTAGGCGTAAGTACCACTGAATCGAAGTTTTCCAAGAGATCCGACTGATACCTCTTTTTCCTCGACTTCAAAGACTAGAACGTATATTCCCCTCACGCCCTCTACTCTAGCGTTAGGTACTTTAAATCTCGCTTAATTCCCTTAGTACTCAGGTACTTAGTTCGATTGTTTAATTTCTTCTTACTTATTGCCCTCTCTAATTCCTCTATTCTATTTTTTATTATTCCTATTAGTTTGATCCCAAGACTTTCAGCATTGCCCCCTCATTTCACTATTGAACCTGAAACCGAGATCTATACTGTGGAGCCAGTAAGTGACTCCTATTTGAGTTGATCTCCAATATCCAGCCTCTAGTAAGTCCAGTCTAGAGACAATAACCTAGAGCAGCACCCCATTCTCTCCTACTACTCATCCAAGCCCCCTCTCTAAGTATTATCTCACCTCAGTTTGCGCACATGCATAATATAGCAAATCTCCCTCTGGGTAGAGTGAAGATCAGTTCAGACAAAAGAGAACGCCTGTAGCATTCCGTCTCGAATTTCGACATTATTACTCTAACACCTCATGAATAGCCCCTAGTCTTTAAGCATTAAGTCTGAAAGGTGCCTAGCATCAACTGAACTAATCGAAGAGAGGTGGTCGTTTGGAGAAGAAGGTCATCGTAGTAGGAGGAGGAGCAGCTGGGATGAGTTCAGCATCTAGAATAAAGAGACTCAGACCGGATTGGAATGTAAAAGTATTCGAGAAGACTTCTTGGGTAAGCCATGCTCCCTGTGGGATACCATATTTCATAGAAGGACTCTGTGGAGAGGAAGACTTGATGTATTACTCCCCAGAGTTTTTCAGAAGAGAGAGGGGGATAGATCTCCACTTAAACTCAGAAGTAATAGAAATAGAAGAAGGAGAAGCTAGAATCCGTGAGGAGAGAGGGGAAAGAAAATACTCTTGGGACTACTTGGTACTAGCTAATGGTTCATCTCCAATATTGCCAGAAATAGATGGAATAGAACTAGAAGGAGTGTTCACTCTGCATCACCCAGAGGATCTGAGGAGGATCTCATCTCCATTAGAGAAATGTAGGGAATCCGTGATAATAGGTAGTGGTTACATATCAGTGGAGATAGCTGAAGCCCTTCTCTCGAGAGGAAAGAGAGTCACTCTGATAGCTAGAAGCAACAGAGTCCTAAGGAAATCCTTCGACAAAGAGATCACCACACCATTAGAGGAAGAAATGAGAAGAAAAGGGGTGAATCTCAGATTCAACGAGAAAACCATCGAGATCTCTGGAGAAAATAGAGTGAGGAAAGTAATTACAGACAAAGGAGAATACGAAGCAGACTTAGTTATAGTGGCTGTGGGTACTAGACCCAATGTGGAATTGGCCAAGCAGATAGGTGCTAAAATAGGGAAAACAGGAGCAGTCTGGACCGATGAAAAGATGAGGACCAGCGTAGAGGGGGTATATGCAGCAGGCGACGTCGCGGAAACTAGGAATCTGATCACCGGGAAAAGGGTTTGGATACCTTTGGCTACCACAGCAAATAAAATGGGATTCGTAGCTGGATCCAATATCTCCGGAATGAACGTGGAATTCCCAGGAGTACTCGGGACTCAAATAACTAAGTTCTTCTCATTGGAAATAGGCAAAACAGGGCTAACAGAAAACGAATGTAAAGAGAATGGACTAGAATTTATTTCTAAGACAATAAAGGCTAGGACGAAAGCTCATTATTTTCCAGGAGGAGGAGAAATCAAGGTGAAAGTCATAGCAGAGAAGGAAACGAAGAAGTTATTAGGAATACAAGCAATTGGAGAGGAGATATTGCCTAGAATAAATTCCTTTGCAGTAGCTCTATACTCAAATCTTAGAACTAGAGACTTGTTCTTCTCAGATTTAGCTTACGCACCTCCGTTCTCCCCAGTATGGGACCCCTTGGTAGTTGCCTCTAGAGTTCTGGGGATAGACTAGAGGATTCTACACCAGGGCATCTGATCAGTCTGGAATAATTGTTCAGGGATCAGAATTAAGGAGAAACTCTTGTTTCAAGGAAATAGTTATATCTATCCTCAGTTTAGCCACTGTCGAGGTGGTAAAATGAAAGAAAAAAACGGCAGCAACAAGGGGAGAAAACAAATCCCAGTACTGGCTATTGGTTTCCTTCTCTCCTTGATGTTGCTATCAGCGACTCTAGCCCAAATGCCCAGTGTTCCTGCACATGCTAAGAGACCACTGTTCAAGCCACTGCTTCCCAGAGTAGTTGTTTTGGCTCAGGGAGTAGCCATTGGAGATGATGGCATTCATTACTCTACCCTGAGAGCTATCAGGAAGTTCGAGGTACCAGAGGACAAAAGGGACGAAGTGAGAAATACAATCAAGGAGAAGATAGGAGAAATAAAAGAATTAAGGAGATCTGGAGCCAATATGGATTACAGGGAAATATTCGACGAAATGAGAAGCGAGCTGACGGAATTGGGAGTGAAAGTCAAGCTGGTGGGCAGATTAAGAATAGGGGAAGAGGCTTACACTGTTGAGGGAATCCTACCAGACGTAATGCCAGAAGAAGGACCAACAGTAAATCTGAAAGTTCTAAATGAAGAAAAAGAGGAGATTGGAAGTTTAACGCTAGTGTTCCTAGAAAAAGAGGGGTTTAGAGTCGTTGAAGGGGAGATATCTCTCGAGAACGGGGAGAAATATGAGCTGAAAATGTTGAGGACTCCGAGACGTATTCCTATGAGACTACTAAGACCCTGAGCCCAGTCACTGACCCTTCCCCTTTTGTTATTTTTTCTCTCGATTGATTATTCTGTTAATTGTCTCAGTGTAGCAAGGTCCACGTCGTGTTCCCGATCCCAAGTAGTAATATGGACAGGAGAATGGTCACTAGGTTGAGCTTCATTGCCTCTATTAGCTCATCCCTTTTAACACCCTTGGACCTCAGAACTAGAACGGAAGCTTTTGCACCCAAAGGAATCGTCGAAAGCGGTAGGAGAGACCCCAATTGCGTCAATCCTAGGAGATAGGATAAAACGAGGAGAACGTAAGAGGAGGAGAGTATTACTGGGTATAGTTTGTATGCCCTCTCTGGCCCAAGTACTACTACTAGGTGTCTTCTACCGGCCTTTTCATCTATTTCGCAGTCTGGAAATTCGTTTAAGAAGAGCAGTAGACCTACTAGAATAGAGCAAAATGAAAAGGAGACCCAACCCCCACTCATTATTTCGCCCTTCTGGACGGCATATGCTCCCAACGAGATCAGACCGAAACCAATTCCTGCAGAGATTTCACTCATGAGAGGAATCTTGGTCAGAACGGGGGAGTAGAGGAGAACTATTAGTAGGCCGAGGAGACCTATGGGTATGATTATGGGATATTTCAGGAAAAAGTAAATCCCTATTACCAGAGTGAATAGTGAGGTCAAGAGACCAATGGAGAGAGCGAGTCTAGGGTTTACCCTCTCTTCCACCAGAACTGTTACTCCTCCACTAAACGGAGTCTTTTCAGTCTCCTTGTCTATTCCGAAGAGAAAGTCGAAGTAATTGTTTAGGACGTTGACTGAGATGTGGGCCATTAGTGCTCCTGCCAGTGCTATTGCAGAGTCGAGTACGTTGACGAATCCCAAGTCATTATAGGCTGCCCCCACACCAGCTAAGAAAGTTATCGGTGTTAATAATAGGAAATTGGCCCTAATCAGCTCCAGGTAATCTTTCATAGCACCTCCTCCTATGGTATCACCTCACATCCGTTCCTCAGGTCCACCGAGAAATCCTTTGTGCTTATTACCCCAGAGGAGATGAGTTCCTTTAATTTCGGAATGTATTTCCGAAGTCTCTCGATCATTGTCCTCGTTGAAGAACAACACAATTCGAATCCAACTCCAGTCCTTTCCCTATAAATGTTCAGGTACAAGCACCTCCCCCCGCAAGTGTCTCTGAGAGAACAAGAGATGCAAGGCTTCCCAACCTTTATCTTAGGAAGATCAGATGGATTGGAGGAACTTATTTCTCCAATTCTCCAATTGGGAAGATGGGTCATTTCTGGGCACGGATATATGCCACCATCAGTTGATATGGCATAGAAGTCCTCTCCCGATCCACATCTCATCCCAGAAACTCTGTTCGAGAGTAAGTCCCTAGTAATCCCAATGAATGGAGCAATTCCCAAGACTTCTCCTTGCTCTAATTTAGAAATCCAGAAATCTATGAGTCTTTTTAAATCACACTCATACTTGCGAAAGAAATTCCTTATTTCTACATCCGAATATGGAGAGTCTCGCCATATTAACTCGAAGTCTATCTGCCAGTGAACGTAATCGAATACTCCTAGGCCTAAGAGATGTTTCACATCTCTATATAACTCAGAGCCTAGACTCACTACCATCCTCGCGAACAAATTGTTGATAGAGCTACGAACTCTCCTGATTTTCCGCAAGACCAAGTCGTATGTTCCTTCGCCTCTCATGGAATCTGTCACCTCTGGCACACCATCTATGGAAACCAATACGGAATCGAACTTCTTGAGCTTCTCCCTAGATAAGGAGTCTAAGAAGTACCCGTTCGTCTGTATGGTGTATTTCTCTAGTCCTAAGTCCATCACATCCTCTACTAGTTCGGGTCTAAGCAAGGGCTCTCCACCGTAGAAGGAAATGTGCCTCAAGTCATCTTCGTCTCTATCCAAGAAGTTCTTGAGTGTTTCAATCTCGTAGGAGATTTCCTTAGGCTCTATTGCTTTGGTACCTCCACAATACTTGCAGGAGAGATTACACTCATACGTAACTATCAGGTAGTAATTCATCTCGAATTACCTCTCAGAAATCTCTCTATTTCATTGATCACTTTGGAATCTCCATTCCTTATCGAAGAGATGGGGGCATCGTGACCTCCTGGAACACTCAGGACTTTGACCCTCACTCCCTTACTGCTAAGCTTCTCCCTGAGATACTCCGCGTGATTGTTCACCTCACCTCCAACTGAGTCGAGAGGATCCTCTTTCCCATGTATTAGGAGTGCTGGTACGTTTGAGACAATATCTTTGAATTCAATTGGATTATTTGATACATCACAAGCTCTCCTAAACTCTTCTTCAAAATTCCTCGGCAAATACTTCAGATTATATACTCCGCTCAGCCCTATGAAACCATCGAAGTACTTCCCTAATCCAGTTCCATCTGGAGGAGAGTAAATCAAGATAGCTCCAGCAGTGGCACCAGCTGAGCTACCAACGTAGATGCTATTTCCTTTCACACCTTCCAGATACTCAAATACCCTTTTCACTCCATTTTCTATGTCTCTCAGTGGTGTTGGCCATTTAACCTCAGGGCAGAGTCTGTACTCTAAATTAGCTACAGTGTATCCTCTGGAAAGAAAGAACTCTACCAAGGTGAGAGTATTCTTAGAGGAAACACTTCCTCTTGTGAATCCCCCTCCGTGAACCACTACTGCAACTCCATTTTTCTCTCTGGGACTGTATAACTCGAAGAAGTTTCTTTCGCTCTCTCCGTATTTCACTCTCTTCATTTCTCCTCCCCAAAGTTTTGATCGGCTACTAGAGAGCTTGGACTCTCGGATCAACAGGCCTAGGTCAAGTATTATTATTTATATGTAGTGGACACCACTCGGCCACATGAAGAGAGCAGTCTATGTCAGAGCAGAGGACAGACCAGGGCTCCTGAGAGACCTGAGTGATGCAATAACTTCACTTGGAGGGAACATAGAGTTCTCGATAGCTAGGAAAAGGGAGAATGAAGGACACTTCCTCTTCATATTTGAAGTGGAGAGTGAAAAAAGCAATGAGGAAATAGAGAGAATAATATCTGAGTTGAAAGAAGTAAAAGAGGTAACTGTAGAGGAATTCCCATCTTCTGAAGTGTTTTCTGATTATCTGAAAGAACACAAGACAATAGCAAGTGAGATATCCAAATACGTCCATCCATCGGATTTCTTAGATGCTTTAACCAGAATGGATGAAGAGAGCAGAAGAGAGGTCTACCATCACATACCCCAGAGTTACATGGCGAATCTGCTTCACATCTCGCCCAAGGAGATAGTAGAGGAAGCAAGCTCCGAGATAGGCCCGAGAACACTCTCCAGAGTTTTAGGGAGAATGGATCCAGATGAGGTAGCAGATGTAGTACAGAAATTACCCAGTGAGATAGCTAGAGAAGTGTACAAGCACATGGAAAAGGAATCTCTAGAGAAAGTAAGAGGCCTCCTGAGATACCCTCCAGATTCCGCAGGAGGAATAATGACTAGTAGCTTTCCAGCCTTAAGAGAGGACGTCAGGGTAAGGGATGCACTCAGAACTCTTTCCTTAGGGAAATTCGAAGTCAGTGATGTACTTTTCGTTGTAGACGAGGAAGGAAAACTTCTAGGATATCTCAAAGTATTGGATCTCTTGAGAGAGGATCCGGAATCGAATTT